>NZ_CP021850.1:1577072-1892486 GCF_002896855.1 Clostridium thermosuccinogenes
AGTTATCAAAATACTGCAGTAAAAGGCTCGATGAGATAGAAAGGAAAATCAGCCTGCTGGTGGAAGACGAAAAAGGCCGGATAATCGAGGAACCCTTTAATGTGACGGAGGTTTGAGATGGATTTCAAGGAAAAACTGAATTGCTATACAAACATTATTAACAACGAATTGGACAAACTCTTATATATTGACGGTTCCGAGCAAAGAAAAATCCGGGAAGCTATGAGATACAGCCTTATGGCCGGAGGAAAACGCTTGAGACCGGTACTTTCTCTGGCTGTCTGTGAAGCTTTGGATGGCGATAGAGATCAGGTGCTGCCTTTTGCGTGCGCTTTGGAAATGATACATACTTATTCCCTTATCCATGATGACTTACCGGCGATGGACGATGATGATTATAGAAGAGGAAGGCTTACAAACCACAAGGTTTTTGGTGAAGCCATGGCGATTCTGGCCGGAGATGGGTTGCTTAATTATGCTTTTGAAGTTATGCTGGATCATGTCCGCAAGGATAGCAGCAATATATCAGCAAAGTTAGAGGCAATGCATATTATAGCCCGGTCTTCGGGAATAGACGGCATGATTGGCGGCCAGGTGGTGGATCTGGAGTCGGAGGGTAAATTGATTCAGCCCGAATTGCTGGAGCTTATGCACAGGAAAAAAACCGGTGCTCTTATAAAAGCTTCTGTTCTGGCTGCTGCCGCCCTTTGCAATGCCGGTACGGAGGAAAGAGCTTCCCTGGAGCGTTATGCAGATAACTTAGGTATGGCTTTTCAGATAAGGGATGATATCCTGGATGTGGAGGGCGATCCCGCCGAGATGGGCAAAAATACCGGCAGCGACCAGGTAAAAAACAAAGCTACCTTTGTTACGCTTTATGGGCTGGAGGAATCGAAAAGAATGCTCAAAGAAATGACCCGGGAAGCGGTAAACCCGATAGAGATGTTTGGTGAAAAGGGAACATTCCTGAGGCAGCTGGCAGAATACCTGATAACACGAAATAACTAGGGGGCCTTCGATGCAGATTTTAGTCGAGATATTTTCCAATAGAGCTATCATCATACCAGCACTGGCATGGTTTATTGCCCAGGCGCTCAAAGTTGTAAGTGTTGTAATCCATGACAGGAAATTGGATTTCACCAGGTTTATAGGCTCAGGCGGCATGCCCAGTTCCCATTCGGCTTTTATAGTGTCCCTGTCCGCAGTGGTGGGCAAAAACCTCGGTTTCGATTCCATGGAATTCGGCATGTCGGTGGCTATAGCGTTAATAGTTATGTATGACGCTGCCGGCGTCCGCAGAGCGGCAGGCAAGCACGCTAAAGTGCTGAACAAGCTGACCAGAGTGATATCCGGACAGGAAAAGATGCAGTTTGATGAGGAATTAAAAGAGCTTCTGGGGCACACTCCGCTGGAAGTTATAATGGGCGCGCTTTTAGGTGTCATCATGGGTTTGTGGTTTGGATGAAAGCCAAAATTCCGGCATATCGATGGAAAAGGATTTTTAAAAGACCATTAAGGAGCATTAATTCGATAGAGTGAATTAAAGGCGTACTTTTCACATATGTGCTTTGATTCCGGATTTACTGAGCCTTTTAAGTTTTTCTCAGATGTGATATAATTTTTGAATGTATCGTCCAGATGCAAAAATTGTTAGCAAAACAGGGTGGTGCAGTATTCTAGTCGGTACTGCCGGTTCTGAAGACGGGCCTAAAAATCCGTTTAAGGGCACATCGATGAAGTTCCTTGTGTCGGCTTGCTACGCCCAGTGGTGGGCTGATGCTGGGAGTTAAGGTTTAGGGGCGATCTGCAATGGCATGCAGGCGTTGACCCCTTTACCGTGGAGACCCTACCTTTTGGAAGAAAAGCCAACAGTAAAGCAACAATGTTTCACTGTTGCCACCTCGACCACGAGTAGGGATTAAACCTGTTAGGCGGTATTGTAAAAGATGCTGTGAACAGAGTAGCCTGCCTTGAGTGAAGTTGGTGGATAATGGATCAGATGTGGATGTATAGGCCAGTATATCCACATTATCGCTGTTTGAAACCAATTTTGCAAAAGAGGCTAGGAATCGGTCAGACCGTTGGGGAAAACTCCTAGACTGTTCTGATAAGAGGCGTATTGAGGATTAAAGTGTGGTCTAAGTGGCAATCAGGCCTCGCTTATGGTAACATAGCGACGGAGGTTTTAAAGGGAAACCGCTGATTTGGCGACATTTCAGCAACTTCCGGGGAAATCCTGCCTGACCTAAGCCGCAAAATTTATTCAATACGCTACCACCTGTTTTTATATAAATTTAATGAGCACATTTTGGATTTGAGCATTTTAAGAAGCAAAATATTCGGATTCCCTGGGCGATTGCCCGGGGATGTACGAGTATTGCAAATAAATTGATATTTTGATTTACATATTTGTTGGAGGACATTTTGCAAGATAATTATAGGCATCCTGTTGATGAAAAAAAGGTGAAGTTCAAGCCTAATCTGTTGGGCTCCGGTGGAAATAACAAGAAGTGGAGCCTTATAATAACTTTAGTTTCGTTTTTCCTGTCCGCATCCATGTCGGTAATCGCATCAAATATTTTGGGTAATGTCGGGATTCTGGTTTCATTTTTTGTGGTTTTTGCTATAATCGTTATAAATATATTGTTTGATATAATCGGTACAGCTGTGACAGCAGCTGATGAGGCTCCTTTTCATGCAATGGCGTCCAGAAAGGTGTATGGGGCAAAGCAAGCCATAAAGCTGATTAGGAACGCTGATAAGGTATCCAACTTCTGCAATGATGTCATTGGGGATATTTGCGGGGTAATAAGCGGAACTGCCAGCACTTACATAGTGCTGAGGATTGCTGCAGACAGTGAAAGCCTGAGAGGTGTGGTAATAAACCTGATAATGACCGGAATGGTGGCGTCCTTTACTGTCGGAGGCAAGGCGTTTGGTAAATCTCTGGCCATCGAAAACAGCAATTATATTATTTACAAGGTATCCATAATTATTAATTTTTTCAAACTAAAAATAAAGTGGAAAAGAGATAATAAAAATAAGCGCAAAAGAAAGTAAAGGTTGAAAGTAGGTAGGAGATGTTGGAAAGTATACTGGAGACCATCAAGTCACCAGATGATATAAAAAAACTGAATATTCAGCAAATGCGGCAGTTGGCCCAGGAGATCAGGGAATTCCTTATAAACAGCGTTTCAAAAACGGGGGGTCATCTGGCGTCCAATTTGGGAGTTGTGGAGCTCACTCTTGCGCTCCACAAGGTCTTCAACTCTCCAGAAGACAAGATAATATGGGATGTGGGTCACCAATCCTATGTGCATAAGATAATCACAGGGCGGAGGGAAAAATTCGACACTCTGAGACAGGCCGGGGGGATTTCCGGATTTCCCAAAACCAGCGAAAGCCCTCATGATGTGTTCAATACGGGACACAGCAGCACATCAATTTCCGCCGCTTTGGGTATGGCAAAAGCCAGGGATATCAAAAAGGGAGAATACTCTGTCATAGCCGTAATAGGTGACGGCGCCCTGACCGGAGGAATGTCCTTTGAGGCTCTGAATGATGCCGGAAGGTCTCCTAATAATATTATAGTCGTTTTGAATGACAATGAGATGTCCATATCAAGAAATGTAGGAGGCTTGTCCAGATATCTTAGTAAAATCAGAACAGCACCTATTTATTTTAAAATGAAGGAAGATGTGAGCGGTATATTAAGCAGAATACCGGCTATAGGTGAAAGTACGGCCAGAGCTTTGGACAGGGCGAAGGGTGCTCTGAAATACATAATGGTTCCGGGAATCATATTTGAAGAGCTGGGATTTAAGTACCTGGGACCCATAGACGGGCACAATCTCGAGGAACTCAATGATGTCCTGTCTAGAGCCAAACAGTCCAAAGGACCGGTTTTGGTGCATGTATGCACAAAAAAAGGAATGGGGTATACATATGCGGAAAAAAATCCTCTTGTTTTTCATGGCATATCCCCCTTCGACATAGAGACCGGTGAAGTGCTGAAATACAATGGTCCCGGTTATTCCGATATTTTTGGTAAAGAATTGGTCAAGCTCGCCCATGAGGATGATAACATAGTCGCGATAACTGCGGCTATGCCCCAAGGTACTGGCCTTGGACTTTTTTCAAAGGAATTTCCCGGCAGATTTTTTGATGTGGGTATAGCCGAGCAGCATGCGGTAACTTTTGCAGCAGGCCTGGCTGCCAGCGGGTTAAAGCCGGTAGTAGCCATTTACTCATCCTTCCTGCAGCGCGCCTACGACCAGATACTGCATGATGTTGCATTGCAAAACCTCCATGTGGTTTTTGCGATAGACCGGGCAGGGGTAGTTGGTGAAGATGGTGAAACCCACCAGGGTTTGTTTGATTTATCCTATCTCCGTCAGATACCCAATATGTCCATCATGGCTCCCTGTGACAACACGGAGCTTAGACTGATGCTGGAATATGCCCTTAAAAAGCACAAGGGACCTATCGCAATCCGTTATCCCAGGGGTATGGGCAAAGAAAAGCTGGTGGAAGCCACGTCCTGCGGTATAGAATTCGGACGGGGAGTGAAAATAAAGGAAGGAAAAGATTTTACGGTGGTTGCATTGGGCAGCATGGTGGAAACAGCTCTTAAAGCTGCTTCAATGCTGGAGCAGATGGGAATAACCTGTGATGTGATTGACGCCCGATGGGCAAAGCCTATGGATATGAAGCTTATTTCCGCATCCGTCCATAAAACCGGAAAAGCTGTCGTTATCGAAGATAATACGGTGGTTGGAGGCTTTGGCAGCGGAGTTCTGGAGGAATTTAACAAGGCAGGCATAAATGTGCCGGTTAAGCTTTTGGGTTTCCCCGACCAGTTTATAAAACATGGTTCCAGGGATTACCTGTTTGAGAAATACAAGCTTGATCCTGAATCCGTGAAAAATGAAATGTTAAAACTATGGAAATAGCAAAATAAAAACGCTGTGGAGGTTTATGCTTGGAAAAGGAAAGATTGGACCTTTTGCTGGTAAAGAAAGGTCTTTTTGAAAGCAGGGAAAAAGCCCGGAGCGCGATTATGACGGGCATTGTTTTTGTTAACGGTGAGAAGGAAGACAAGCCTGGTGCCAAATTTACAGAAGATTGTGAGATCTTAGTGAAAGGAAATGTAAATCCCTATGTGAGCCGGGGCGGTCTTAAGCTGGAAAAGGCCATTAATACGTTTGGAATAGTTCTTAAAGATAAGACAGCCATTGATATAGGCGCTTCCACAGGAGGTTTCACCGACTGTATGCTGAAAAACGGAGCAGCGAAGGTCTATGCCATAGATGTTGGTTATGGTCAACTGGCCTGGACATTGAGAAATGATGAACGGGTCGTTTGCATGGAAAGGACCAACATACGATATGTCAAGCCGGAAGACATCGGCGCTCTGGCGGATTTTGCATCGATTGATGTTTCTTTTATATCCTTAAAAAAGGTTTTACCGGCTGCGAAGGATCTGCTGAAAGAGGATGGAGAGCTTGTTTGCTTGATAAAGCCACAGTTTGAGGCAGGAAGGGAGAAAGTCGGAAAAAAGGGTGTTGTCAGGGATTTATCCACCCATGAAGAAGTCATCCGTGAGGTTGTGAACTTTGCGTTGAACATGGGATTTAAGCTCAAAGGCTTATCCTACTCACCGATAAAAGGCCCCGAGGGAAACATTGAATACCTGATGTACATCACAAAGGCTTGGGACGGTAACGCATTGAAGCATGAAGATATTGAACGGCTTATAGGCGATGTCGTCAGAATTTCCCATGAGAGCCTTGATTAAAAGTGCATTTATTGTACTTTTTTTATTTATCCTATATAATGGAATTGAGTTTTGAAAGAATATGCTGGAATAGTTGGAAGTTTTGAAAGAATAAAGCTGAGAGGACAATAATGAAGCGTATTGGTATTTTTACGAACAGGGATAAGGATAAGGATCTGAAGTATACAAAGCTGTTGGTGGAGAGCATCACAATGCAGGGAGGGGAGGTAATTATCCCCTCGGATTTAGCAAAGGATATAGGTATAAAAAGCAAATATGAGGATGAAAAGGAATTTCTGAACAATTCCGAAATTATAATAAGCCTGGGAGGCGATGGCACCTTTCTAAAGGCGGCCAGAAAAGTATACGGCATGGGAATTCCCATTATGGGGATAAACCTTGGAAATCTTGGCTTCCTGACGGAGGTTGAGACGGGTGATGTCCATAGCGCTGTTTCCAGCATACTTGAGGATAAGTTTGAACTGGAGAACAGGATGATGCTGGAAGCCAGGATTGTAAGCGACGGCAGGACAATAGCAAGGGATGTTGCCGTCAATGATGTCGTGATATCCAGAGGATGCCTGCCGAGGATAACCCGATTAAAAATGTATATAGATGATGTCCTGACGGAAACATTTCCAGGGGACGGACTGATTGTGTCCACTCCTACGGGCTCGACAGCCTATACCCTTGCTGCCGGAGGGCCTATTGTGGAACCTAATACGGATCTCATAATAGCAACCCCCATATGCCCCCATATACTGTATTCCAGGTCCTATATAACTTCATCGGATAAGGTTTACAGGATAGCCGTGAATGAGGATTACCATCATAATGCCACCGTGACTGTCGACGGACAGACAGGCTACGAGATAAAGGCCGGCGACTATGTTGAGATAAGAAAATCACAGCATTATGTGAAATTGGCCCGGTTAAAAAAGAGGAACTTTTTTAACGTTGTCAGATACAAAATCTATACCCGAGGGGAGAGTATAAGGAACAATGAAGTATAATCGACAGGCTAAAATTCTTGAGTTGATTGACAGGTATGCTATTGAGACTCAGGAGGAACTGGCAGAAAAACTGAAGGAGATGGGCATGGATGTGACCCAGGCTACTATCTCCAGGGACATTAAGGAGCTCAGGCTGATAAAGGTCATGACGGAGGATGGCAAATATAAATATGCTCCCTTTTCTCAGACCGAAAACATGCTGTCCAATAAGCTGCTGACGATTTTTGCTGAATCCTTTGTGTCCTGTGATTATGCCAATAACATAGTCATAGTCAAGACCTTACCTGGTATGGCCCAGGCAGCCGCATCCGCTGTAGACTCCCTTAAATGGATAGAGATATTGGGAACGATAGCTGGAGATGACACGATAATGATAGTGTGCAGAGCTGAGAAGTTTGCTGAGGAACTGGTGGAAAAGTTCAATAGAATGAAAAAATGATGCCTTCAATCCTGTTTTTAAAGTGAGGTTGGTGAAAGTGCTTGTACAGCTGGAAATTAGGAATATTGCCCTTATAGACCATGTGAGTATTGAACTGGCGGGCGGTTTAAATGTTTTAAGTGGTGAAACCGGCGCAGGCAAATCGATAATAATCGATTCCATAAATGCCATTCTCGGCGGAAGGGTTTCAAAGGACATCATAAGGACAGGCAAGGAAAAAGCTATGGTGGAAGCTGTTTTTCAGGTGGATGCCGAAAGGGTGAGGGACCTCCTGGAAGGCTACGGCATAGAGCCGGAAGAGGACAATACCCTCGTGGTCTCAAGAGAGTTCAACATCCACGGAAAAAGCATATGCCGGATAAACGGCAAAATGGCTACCGTTTCTATGCTCAGAGAGCTGGGGGAAAGGATTATTGATGTTCACGGACAGTACGACAACCAATCTCTTTTGAGAACGGAAAACCACATAAAGCTTCTGGATTCTTTCGGAGGAGAGCATATAGAGAAATTAAAGCTGGAATACGCACAAGCGCTTCAGAAGTATAAGTCCATATGCAACAGAATAAAGGAGCTCAGTGGAAATTCAGGGGAAAGGGAGCGAAGAATCGACCTTCTTAAATATCAGATAGATGAGATACGAAAAGCCGGCCTCAAGATTGGTGAGGAGGAAGAATTGAACAAGCAGAGGCTTTTGCTGTCCAACTCCGAGAAGGTGCTGGGAGCATTGTCGAAAGCTTATGAGCTGCTTTACACGGGAGTTGACGGAAGCATGTCAGCATCGGACGGGATAAATGAGGCTATTCAATGCATAAGCACTGTAGCCAATCTGGATGTTAAGTACGAGTCCATTTCCAAAAAGCTTGAGGATTTGTATTACCAACTGGAAGACGCTGCGGAGGAGATACGCAGCGAAAGGGATAAGGTGGAATATAATCCTGAACTCCTGGAGAGCATTGATGAGAGAATTGACCTGATTTTCAGGCTGAAGAAAAAATATGGACAAAGCATAAGGGATATATTGGAGTATTGTGAGAAAATAGAACAGGAACTGGAGGAGATCATCAGCAGTGAAGAAATAATCAAGAAGCTTCAAAGCCAGATGAAAGAAGCAGATAATGAACTGTATGCTTTGTCATGCAAATTGAATGAAGAACGGCATAAAGCAGCACAGATTTTGGAAGACAGGATTGGCAATGAGCTGGATGATCTGGAGATGAAAAAGGCTAAATTTAAAGTGGACATACTGTTTGACCAGGAGCCGGATTCATCCAGACATAGGCCATATAACAGCAGCGGTCTTAATCATGTGGAATTTTTGATCTCACCCAATGCCGGTGAACCATTAAAGCCGCTATCCAAAATAGCTTCCGGTGGTGAGATGTCCAGAGTCATGCTGGCTATAAAGAATATACTGGCTAATGTCGACAGCATGCCTACATTGATTTTTGATGAGATCGATACGGGGATAAGCGGACGCGCTGCGCAGAAGGTAGGCGAAAAGCTTTCCTATATATCCAAAAAACATCAGGTTATATGTGTAACTCACCTGGCTCAAATAGCATGCATGGCTGATTCCCATTACCTTATAGAGAAGGTGTCCGATGATGTGAGCACCGAAACCCGGGTGGTCAAGCTGGAAGGAAAGGCAGTGGATAATGAAATAGCCCGCATTCTGGGAGG
Source organism: Clostridium thermosuccinogenes (assembly GCF_002896855.1). Classification (NCBI taxonomy): domain Bacteria; kingdom Bacillati; phylum Bacillota; class Clostridia; order Eubacteriales; family Clostridiaceae; genus Clostridium; species Clostridium thermosuccinogenes. The sequence goes on from NZ_CP021850.1 coordinate 1,585,981, forward strand.
TGCGAGCATATCGGATACGACATTGAAATATGCAAAAGAGCTGCTTCAAAATGCTCGAAAATTTAAAAAATCCGCTTGTATTTAACAAAAGCAGAAAAATCGGCCTGAAGGCCGATTTTTCTGCTTTTTTCATTTATTTTGCCTGGGATGCTTTAATTTACTTGAATAATTAGCTCCTCGAAAGGTTACCTTATGATTAGAAATTTGCTGAAAAAATCAGATAAACGGATGTCACGCCCTTATACGCCAAAAAGCAGGAAAAAAGCGTGACATTTATTATCTTATCGCAGCAGACCGACATCGAGGAGTGAGTTTATCATGAAGTTATTTGCCAATGGTTTATCATATAAAAAGAAGCTTTTTATATTCTTAGCCGTCTGTTTCGGGGTTATGCTTTTAAGCTACATACAAGCTGTATTGAGTGTTCCCGGACAGATTACCATCATCGAAGGGGAAGAACACATTCTAAATTTCAAAAGCCCTTTTCTGGTCAGCATAAAAGCCGATAAAGAGGACGTATTAAAGGTTAATGGAGAGTTTGTGAAAAGCAGAGGAAGCTTTTACAAAATGTTCAGCCCCATGTCCTTCTGGTCTCAGAAGGGTGGCAGTGTAAGCTTGAGAGTAAGTGTGTTCGGCCTTATTCCGTTGAGGACGATGAAGGTTGATGTTGTTCCCGACAAGATGCTGGTGGCATGCGGAAATACCATTGGCGTCAAACTTAGGATAGATGGAATCCTTGTGATCGGAATGTCAGATGTGGAGACTAAGGACGGCAGAAGGCTCATTCCAGCCAGGGATGGCGGCATAAGGGAAGGAGACCTAATAATTGAAGCCAATGATAAAAGCTTGAAATCCATTAAAGAATTAGTTGAGGAAATTGATAAAACAGGAGGAAAGCTGCTTAAGTTAAAATATAAAAGAGGGGAAAGCTACTATACAGCTTTGGTCACTCCGGTAAAAGCTGCCGATGATGATAAATACCATATTGGATTATGGGTAAGGGACAGCACTGCCGGGATTGGAACTTTAACATATTACGACCCGGACACTATGGGGTTTGGTGCCCTGGGGCACGGGATAACCGACATTGATACCGGTACCCTTATGCCTGTGAAAACAGGAGAAATACTGGAGTCTCGGATACTGTCCATAAAAAGGAGCAAAACCGGAGTACCCGGAGAGCTAAAGGGTGTGATAGAGGAAAGCGGACAGCTGGGGCAAATTAACTCCAACAGCAAGTTCGGGATATACGGAAAAGTAAATGAAGATGCGCTGGACAAGATATCCCGAAGGATGTACCCTATAGCTTTAAAGTCATCCATAAAGGAAGGACCGGCTGTCATACTCTCCAATATTGACGGAAAAAGCGTTGAGGAATATGAAATTGAAATATTGAAGGTTTCCAGGCAAAATTATGACGGTTCCAAGGGAATGGTTATAAAAATAACGGACAAAAGGCTTCTGGATGCGACAGGGGGCATAGTGCAGGGTATGTCCGGAAGCCCTATAATCCAAGACGGAAGGATTATAGGAGCTGTAACCCATGTACTGGTCAATGACCCGGCGCGGGGGTACGGAATATTCATAGAAAATATGCTCAAATGCATGACTGAAGTGAATCAGGGGAGTCATGCGAAAGCCAGCTGACAATAACGGATTATATGCGTGCATTATTTCCAAGGGACGGAATTTATAAACCAGCAAATAATATTGCTATTTCTACAATAATATAATTCCGGCAGGAATGAGTAAAAAAAGCATAAAAAACTTTATAAACCTGACGAAAAATCATAACAATAGGTCTGGAGCATATATCCAGACCTTGTTTTAATTGGCTAAAGGGTGGTAATATAACAGAGTTATATATATAGCTAATTAATACTAAAAATTAACAATTGACACTTGAAATTTTGTCGAAATGAAAATATAATATTACATATAGTTTCCTTAAAAATAAATTACTGGAAGCGTCATGAAAAATCAACAAATGTTGAGGGGGAGTTAACTTGTTAGCGAAAAAAATTCAGGTGGCAATTGCAGATGATAACAGGGAATTCGGTGATATTTTGTGTGAGTATTTGAACAGCCAGGAAGATATTGAAGTAGTAGGTATTGCCCGGGATGGGCTGGAAGCCTATGAGCTGATAACAAGCACAAAGCCGGATATAGCGATATTAGATATTATCATGCCTCATCTGGACGGATTGGGTGTACTGGAAAAGCTAAATGCAACTCAAATGGAAAAAAGACCATTATACATAATACTCTCAGCAGTTGGACAGGATAAAATCACACAAAGAGCGTTGGCTTTAGGTGCCGAATACTATGTTGTAAAACCTTTCGATATGGATGTACTGGTGTCAAGAATAAGGCAGCTGAAAGGAAGCAACCAGACGTCTGTAATCAGGCCTGAATCGATCAAGGAAGCAAAACAACCTCCTAGCCCTGAAAATTTCCAGCATAGTCTTGAGGTTGAAGTGACAAATATCATGCATGAAATAGGAATACCCGCCCATATCAAAGGCTATCAGTATCTCAGAGATGCCATAATGATGGTGGTAAAGGATCTTGATATCATAAATTCCATAACAAAGCAGTTATACCCTTCAATCGCCAGAATATACAATACTACACCCAGCAGAGTTGAAAGAGCCATAAGACATGCTATTGAGGTGGCATGGAGCAGAGGCAAAGTTGATGCTATAGATTCGCTTTTTGGATACACAGTGAGCATCGGCAAAGGTAAACCTACCAATTCCGAGTTTATAGCAATGGTGGCAGATAAGCTTAGGCTTGAGCTTAAAGTTGGATGATAAATTTCCTTTCGCATAAAGAACCGGTGGAGGTTTTGTATTCCTCCACCGGCCGATTTGCAGGTTGTAGTCGGAGTGCCTTTCAGGAGAATTTTATATATAATATCGCTTTGCATCCCTCTGAGTGAAAGGGATTTTTTTGCCTCAAAGTGTTTAAAACAAATGATACATAGGCAAATTTTAGAAATCAATATACTTCATTATTTTCCCAATACATTTCTATAACCATAGTGTACTATATAAGCATTAAAACTCACATTCCCGATGAATGTGAGTTTTTAAATCATTTGAAAAAGCGACGGAGAAAGCTCTTTTTCTTCCTATCCCTCCATTCCGCCAGAGAGCGGTCAACCTCCGAAAAATGCTTATCCAGCTTGGTTTCCAGCCTTCTCATGCTGTTTTCGACACATGCTCCCAGCTCCAGTTTTGTTTTGTTTAATTCCCGGGACAGGTGGTCTCTTGCAGAGCTGACTTCTGCAGCAACATTGGCGGAAATCTCATTTTTGAATTCATCAAAGAATTGTTTGAAATTCGTCGAATTGGTGCTCACCTCCGCAGGGACTACGGTTGTAACATAATTCTCAGATGCCAATGGCGGGGGAGTGGGCAGCATGTTCTCGGAATGCAGAATTTTTTTGATTGCCTTTATTTCCAGTCCTTCATTTCGCATATTTTTTATCTGATACATTAGATTAGCCAGTTCAGATGTATAATAACGCCTGCCGCGCTCATCCTTGGGTACGCATATGCCAAACTCTTTTTCGTAATATCTTAATGTGTGGTCAGTAACTGAAAGCTGTTCACTAAGTTCAGTGATGGTATACCTGTCTTTTATAATATCCAAGCTGTTTCCCTCCAATTACCATTTTTATCGTTTGTAAAAACTGATAGGTTAGTCAAGCATCCATATCATGTACATTTATATATAATACCATTAATGTAAATTACTGTAAACAAATATGGGCTATTTTCTCAATATTTCCAAGAGCTTTGACATATCCTCCGGCAATGGGGCAGTAAGATGCATTTCGGTTTTATCGACAGGATGCACAAACCTGACTGTATGGGAATGGAGGGCCTGCCTTTCTATCAAGGGTTGATTTTCATAAGCATTGCTGCCGGTTCCGGGGTATAAGGAGTCTCCGATCAAAGGATGCCCTATAGCCTGACAGTGGACTCTGATCTGGTGTGTCCTGCCGGTTTCTAGCCGGAATTCCAGACAGGTGGCGTTGCTTAGGCGCTCAATTACTTTATAATGTGTAACCGAAGGCGCTCCGTCCGGCGACACATGCCTTTGCATTATGCTTCCCGGCATCCGTGCTATAGGGAGATTTATGGTTCCGGTTTCCTCCTTTACCGACCCATGCACTATGCCTATATATTTTTTTATAAAACTACCGGAAGCCATTTGCCTCACGAGGGATTCCTGGATAAACTCATTTTTTGCAAATATTATAAGCCCGGAGGTATCCCTGTCCAGCCTGCTTACCGGGCGTACTTTTTTTGACATGCCTTTTTGCTTCATATAATAAACAATGCCATTGGCTATTGTCCCGGATTGGTGGTAACTGGTGGGATGAACTACCGTGTTGGGACGCTTGTTTATAACAATCATGCCGTCATCTTCAAAAACTATATCCAGATCCATTTTTTCCGGTGCTATATCATTTTCTTCCTCTGTAAAATCGACGCTAGCCTCTACAATATCTCCCGGATTGACCGTCGCATTTACAAAAACCGGAGTGGAATTACAGAATATGTTTCCGCTGTATTTCAACCTCTTTATGAGCCTTTCCGAAAGCTCCAGCTTATTTTTCAGAATGTATTTAACTGTCTTTCCTGAAGACTGGCTGTCCACAATGTATTTTAGCTTCAATTGTCTCACCCGGTTAATTATATATATATTGATAGCTTGATAATGACAGGGATTTGCAGGACAAATACTGTCCATGTGCCCAAGCGGCTATAATTATTCCGGTGCTGCCAGGCTTTTATCCCTGTTTTGATATCAATATGGTACAATATGCCCTTCCATAATTCAAGGAGGGAATTTCCTGGCCAGCTTTATGATGCTTTAAAACCGGTGTCTTCCTGAGAAACAATGCATTCTAATTTAACTCATAAGCTTTATCTCAAATTAACTGGAACAGCAAATTAATTTATCCCTCCTGTATATTGAAATGGCTTGGCCACTTGTATAAAATAGGTTATACAGGATAAAACATAATACTTGATTCAAAAGAGAAAGACGAGGATAAAAAATGAACAGCAACTCACGAAATTATTTTATTAATGAATTTGGAATAAGCAGCAGCATAATAAATATTTCCAATGAGGTAGAAAAAGAAATTGCGGAAGTTATAAAAGAAATCGACTATGTCAGTGAATACAACCAGATAAAGGTCATCCGGGCTATGCAGAAAAACAGGCTCAGCGACTCCCACTTTGCAGGGACTACAGGCTATGGATACAACGACAGGGGAAGGGAAGTGCTGGATGCTGTTTATGCAGACATTTTCAAAGCCGAGGATGCATTGGTGAGGCATCAGATTGTGTCCGGAACCCAGGCGCTGGCCGTGAGCATGTTTGGAATTTTGCGCCCCGGTGATGAATTGCTGTCGGTTACAGGCAAGCCTTATGATACACTGGAAGAAGTCATAGGAATCCGTGGGGAAGGAGGAGGCTCTCTAAAGGAGTTCGGAATTTCCTACAATCAGGTGGATTTGCTGCCGGACGGAAAGCTGGATTTCGACGGCATACGCCGGGCTATCGGCGACAAAACAAAGCTGGTGCTGATACAGCGTTCAAGGGGTTATGCCTGGAGGCCGGCCATAATGATCGATGATATTGCCAGGGCAGTGTCGCTGATTAAGAGCATAAAAAAGGACGCAGTGGTGCTGGTGGACAACTGCTATGGCGAGTTTGTGGAAGACAGGGAGCCGACGGAGGCCGGAGCAGATATGGTAGCCGGATCATTGATCAAAAACATTGGGGGAGGCCTTGCTCCAACCGGCGGATATATTGTGGGGAAAGCCGAGTGTGTTGAAAAAGCGGCATACCGTTTAACTACCCCGGGCTTGGGTAAGGAGGTAGGCTCCACCCTGGGAAATAACCGGCTGATGTTCCAGGGGTTGTTTATGGCTCCCCATGTCGTGGCAGAAAGCCTCAAAGGTGCTGTTTATTGCGCTGCCATCATGAACAGGCTTGGTTTTGAAACATCACCCATGCCTACAGAAAAGCGCGGGGATATAATCCAGGCTATAAAATTCAATAATCCCGACAGCCTTATAGCTTTCTGTCAGGGAATACAAAAAGGTTCTCCCGTGGATTCCTTTGCCACTCCTGAGCCTTGGGACATGCCAGGCTATGACTGCCCTGTAATAATGGCTGCCGGTGCATTTATACAGGGCGCATCGATAGAGTTAAGCGCCGATGCTCCGATTAAACCTCCATATATTGCCTATATGCAGGGAGGACTGGTTTATGAAAGCGTCAAGCTGGGAGTGATGAGTTCGATACAATTGATGAAAGATAGGGGTATAGTAAAAATATAATGGCATAGGACTTAACCGGCTGATTTAACCAAGCATTCACTATGCCGATCAGATTCTGACACAAACAGTGATACCTGTGCTGACAAACGGCGGTTATACCAAAATTGGATCTGGGGGTTGCAATGGGTACTAATGAAAAAGAAAAGGATAAAAAACCGCGGACGAAATATCGAAATATATTGGTGATAGTATTCCTGCTGGTATATATACCATCTTTTATCCACTGGGTATTTGGAAGAACAACGCCCACGGGGATAATACAGATGGGAAACCTTGAGGATTCCATAAACACCGATGGATGGTTTATTAGAAATGAAGTTGTGCTAAAGGCGCCCTTTGATGGCATTTGCATACCGTCCTTCAAGGAAGGGGAGAAGGTTCCTGCCAAATTCAGCATAGCCACCGTTATAAATGGTTCATCGGAAAATCTGATGAGCGAATTAAAAGAGAAGGATTTGAAAATATTAAAAGCTCAGGAGGAGAATGATGCGAATCTTGCCATATTCTCCGGTGATGTGGAAAAGCTGGATAAGGAGATAAAGCAGAACCTGCTTCGGATAATCGAAGACAGCAACAGAAACAGCATGTCGGCTTCTTATGCATTAGAAGACGAAATTGACATGCTGATCCAAAAAAGGAATATGATTAAATCCGGGGCAGGCAATGCGGAGGCTTATATAAATTCATTGCAGCAGGAAAAGCAGGAACTGCAGGAAAAACTGAAGCAGAATACCCGGGAAATAATTTCAGACTACTCCGGAATCGTTTCATATGCCGTTGATGGTTGTGAAAGTCTTCTGAAACCGGAAGGCATAAGGGAATATACTCCGGAGTTCCTGGAAGGGTTAAAGCCGATCCCTGCAGATGTCGCTTCAAGCATTAAACCGGTTGAGGCTGAGAAGCCTTTTGCCAAGGTGTTGACCGATCTGGATGTTTATATAATGTTTATCCTTGACAAAAATCATGCTTCGTTGTTTAAAACCGGTGAGTCCGTACAGATAAGATTGAATGAGATAGGAAAGATCATTGACGGAACAGTGGAATATATATCTCCTGAAACCGGTGGGAGATCCACATTGGCGGTAAAAACTTATCAGGCTGTAAGCGAGACGGCATCAATCCGCAAAACCAATGTCGATTTGATAAGAAAAAACTATGAAGGCTTAAAAGTACCCTTAAGCAGCTTAAGAAACATAAACATGGTTAACAAAAAAGCTGAAATAGTTCTGGTGAAAGCCAACTTCGCATATGTGAGGGAAGTCAGGATAAAGGCTGTGGATGAGGAGTTTGCAATATTGGATGAAGCGGAATCCGATGTGTCTCTGTATGATACTTATGTGCTAAGACCATTAAATATCGAGGAGGGGCAGTATATAAACCAATGAACAGTGGAAGCAATATTGCATCAAATGTGGAGGAAGTCCGCAAAAGGATTGCCGCTGCTGCTGAAAGAGGCGGAAGAAAGGCGGAGGATGTTCATATCATTGCTGTAACCAAAACCATGGGAGTAGACGTCATAAAGGAAGCAGTGGATGCAGGAGTTTATGATCTCGGTGAAAACAGGGTTCAGGAGCTCATGGAGAAATACGACCATATTGGTGGGGGGTGCAGATGGCATCTCATCGGCCATTTACAGACCAACAAGGTGAAATACATTATCGACAAGGTAAGCCTGATACATTCCGTAGACAGCCTTGAGCTGGTACAGGAAATTCAGAAGCGGGCAGAAAAGGCAGGGAAGGTTATGGATATCCTGATACAGGTCAATGTTTCGGGAGAAGAGTCAAAATTCGGGATATCCCCTGAGCAGGTGAGGGATTTTCTCCTTGGCATTAACGGATATAAAAACATACGGGTAAGGGGGCTTATGACTGTCGCTCCTTTTGCTGAAAACCCTGAGGAAATAAGATGGGTTTTTAGAGATTTACACAAAATATTTATTGACATAAAGCAAGAAAGAATTGATAATATATATATGGATTATCTTTCCATGGGCATGAGTAATGATTTTGAGGTTGCCGTGGAAGAGGGTGCCAACATGGTAAGGATTGGTACGGCGATTTTTGGCAGGCGTAATTATACGTAAACTGCCTTAGATATAATTTTTACAAAAGAAAACAAGGAGGGCTTTAACAATGGCAAGTTTGATTAACAAGATGCTTAATTTTGTAGGTTGGGAAAGTGAAGAAGAGGAAGAAGAAGTTGTTGATGTGGAAGATACTTCCAAAGAAGAGGTGTTGCAGCCTCAGTTTCTCCAACCGAGCCAGAAAAGGCAGCAGGGCAAGGTGGTTAATATCCACTCTGCAAGCCAGTTCAAAGTAGTAATTATACAACCTGAGAGTTTCGATGATGCTCAGGATATATGTGAGCATCTTAAGAGCAAAAAGCCTGTTGTTATAAACCTTGAAAACATGGATAAAGACAATGCTCAAAGGGTAATTGACTTTTTGAGCGGCTCCGTATATGCACTGGACGGCAGTATCCAGAAGGTTTCAAACGGAATTTTTATAATTGCTCCGAACAATGTCGACCTTATGGGAGATTTTAAAGACGAATTGAGAAATAAAGGAGTATTCTCCTGGGCAAAATAGTTGTCAGGGGTGATTCCGGAGGAATTTAAATGAACATAATTTATAATGCGTTTGATTTGCTTTTGGCGTTCATAGAGTACGCAATTTTGGCGCGGGTACTTTTGTCATGGTTTCCCATCTCAAGGGACAACCAGTTTATAAGGCTGCTTTATCAGATAACCGAACCAATACTTGCTCCAGTAAGAAACCTTATAGAGCGTACTTCCTCAGGAAGATACATGATGCTGGACTTTTCCCCGATTGTTGTGTTTTTGATAATAGGCCTGATACGGAACATATTAAGAAGATTTTTATTTTAACAGACAAAATAAGCGTTCGATTATACGGACTTTAGCCTTGATAAAGGACGCAAATGGAGCAGGGACTATCCGAACTAATGCCTGTGGAGATGGTAGGTTGCGAGCTTGATGAGGCAGGAAGCCTACGATTTTGGTCGTGGGAGGTTTTACTTAGGATTTTATATGACAAACAGAGAAAGGATTTTACAGAAAGCTACAAACATAGAGGACAAGTTGCTTCTATCCAGGATTCTGGACAGAGCTTCAAAAGCTGAAGAAATATGCGATTTCGTGTGGACGGATTTTCTTGATCCCCACCAGAGAAATGTTGCAGAAAAGGCTTTAACCGCCATGAGGGATGTGGATTATGCATTCAGCGGCGGTTATGATGATGCAGAAAGGGTTGTTATTGTTTTCAACCCTAATTTTATGTCTTTTGAGGATTTGGACCCCGGTAGAATTTTTAAGGTTATAGATGTAAGCGTAAAGGGGAAGGAAACCTTATCCCACCGGGATTATCTGGGTTCTTTGATGGGATTGGGTATTAAACGGGAAAAAATAGGCGATATTCTTGTAAGGGAAGGTTCATGCAGCATCATCACCCTGAGCGATATAGCGGAATATATAAAATATAATCTGACAAAAGTAGGTAATTCCAGAGTGGAGACCGAAATATCGGAAATTGAAGATTTGCGACTCCCGGAGCGGAAGGTCAAGGAAATAAGAACAACGGTTGCTTCCTTAAGGCTTGACTGCATTACCGGGGCGGGATATGGCATATCAAGAACCAAAGCGTCGGATTTGATCAAGGCGGAAAAGGTAAATGTAAATTGGGAACTGGAAACGAGTCTTACCAGGCAACTCAAAGCCGGAGATACGATTTCTGTGAGAGGTAAAGGCCGGGTTGTCGTGGAGGAAATAGGTTGCCCCACGAAAAAAGGTCGTATTGGGGTATTACTAAAGAAATTTATATAAGAGAGGTGTTGAAAATGAATTACAGTCCGAATGATTTGCAGAATATCACTTTTAAAAAATCCGTAATGGGTTACAGCGAAGATGCTGTTAATGAAGTGTTGGATAAAATCATAGAGGATTATACTGAGTACATACGGGAAAACATTGAATTAAAGGACAGGATTGCTGTGCTTAATGAAGGCATGCAGCATTACAAGAACATTGAAGATTCCTTGCAGAACACCCTCCTTGTAGCCCAGCAGACCAGCGAGGAAGTTAAGAAAAACGCCTATGAAAAAGCCGACAATATCATTAAGGAAGCTGAACTAAAAGCTCAGAAGATAATCAATGATGCCAATCAGGAAGTGATTAAGATAAAGTTTGAATATGAGGAGTTGAAAAAGAAGCTTCATGTATTCAAATCAAAATCCGAGACTCTGCTGCTTTCCCAGCTGGAGATACTGCGGCAGATGTTTGGAGATGACGACGATACTTGACATGGAATTGCACAATATAGTATAATCTGTAATCAGAACAATTTGAATATATCGTAAATACGATGATTGGAAAGAGTATAAGGCGACACTTTTATAGAGAGCAGGTGATGGTGGAAATCCTGTAAAGTTACCCTTAGAAAATCATCCATGAGTAGCAGCCTGAAATCTTGGTCAGAGTAAGGTATGCCGGCAAAAACCGTTATGAAATGAAGTGATTATAACACAGAAAAGCCAGCTTCGGTAGTGGTCCGTATTCTAAGTCGGATACATGGGCTTGGATATGGAATAACATGAACTTCCGTTACGGCTGGGTTTCTGTTAAGTCATAATAATTTGGGTGGTACCGCGTGAGTTATACCCTCTCGTCCCTTTACGGATGAGAGGGTTTTTTGATGCAGGGGAGTTAATTCCCATGCTGCCTGAATTGATACACCTTTCGATAGGCGTTTTGAAAGTATAAAGCATATATGTGTTAAAACCAAAATCAATACTTATGTATTTATGGCAGTAACGATGAAACATTAATAGTCAGACATGACTGGCAGGAAATCGCATAGAAAAGCATAAACCAGCAAAAGATATTATGTTATATAAAGACAAAAAAATGCAAATAAAGCTCGAGCCAGACATAAGTTACATGCAGAGCTTTGACAAATAGAAATATGTGAATTTTTATAGAATTTTCAGGAGGGAGAGCCATGTACGAAAAAGTGTCTACAAGCCTGAACTTCGTTGATAGAGAGAAAGAAGTTCTGGAATTCTGGAAAAAGAACAACATATTTGAAAAAAGTATAGAATCTCGTGAAGGAGGCCCTACCTATACATTTTATGATGGGCCGCCGACAGCAAACGGAATGCCCCATATAGGACATATCCTTACCCGCGTCATCAAGGACATAATACCCAGGTACAGGACGATGAAAGGCTACAAGGTTCTCAGGAAAGCCGGTTGGGATACCCATGGGCTTCCGGTGGAGCTGGAAGTGGAAAAACAGTTGGGCATAAACGGCAAATCCCAGATAGAGAACTATGGCGTTGAGCCCTTCATCAAGCAGTGTAAGCAAAGCGTATGGAAATACAAGAATGAATGGGAGAAAATGAGTGACAGGGTAGGTTACTGGGCTGATATGGAAAATCCCTATGTAACCTATGACAACAACTATATTGAGTCGGAATGGTGGGCTCTTAAGAAGATATGGGAGCAGGGACTGCTTTATAAAGGACACAAGATAGTACCCTACTGTCCGCGCTGCGGAACTGCGCTGTCAAGCCATGAAGTTGCTCAGGGATATAAGGATGTAAAGGAAACATCAATTTATGTGAAGTTCCGCGTAAAAGGCGAGGAACAGGTATACCTGATGGCATGGACCACTACACCGTGGACTTTGCCTTCCAACGTAGCGCTAACGGTTAATCCTGATGAAACCTATGTCAAAGCAAAATGCTCGGATGAGGTGTATATCCTGGCGGAAGCTCTGGCTGAAACTGTGCTCAAGGAAGAATTTGAAGTACTGGAACGGGTTCAGGGAAAAGATCTCATCGGTATGGAATATGAACCTCTCTTTGATTTTGTGGTACCGGATAAGAAAGCATATTACGTGGTTGGAGGAGACTTCGTCACATTGACGGACGGTACCGGAATAGTGCACACAGCGCCTGCTTTTGGTGAAGATGACGCAAGGGTGGGAAGGGCATATGACCTGCCTTTCGTTCAGCTGGTAAACGAGCAGGGAAGGTTTGTGGATGCCGTAAAGCCATGGAAAGGCGTTTTCGTGAAGGATGCCGACCGTGAAATCATAAGCCATTTGGATCAAAGGAATCTTTTATACAAAGCTATGGATTATGAGCATTCCTATCCTTTCTGCTGGAGATGTGATACTCCGCTGCTGTACTATGCCAGGGACACATGGTTCATAAAAATGACGGAAGTAAAGGATAGATTGATTAAGAATAACCGCACGGTTAACTGGCTCCCGGAGAACATTAAGGAAGGACGTTTTGGAAACTTCCTGGAGAATGTTGTGGACTGGGGACTTAGCCGTGAAAGGTATTGGGGAACTCCTCTTCCCATATGGGAATGTGAATGCGGCCACAGGCATGTTGTAGGAAGCATTGCAGAACTTAAGGAAATGGGAGAGAATGTGCCGGAGGATATCGAGCTTCATAAGCCATACATTGACAATGTATATCTCAAATGCCCGAAATGTAAGACAGGCAGGATGAAGAGGGTAACAGAGGTTATAGACTGCTGGTTTGATTCCGGCTCAATGCCTTTTGCCCAATGGCATTATCCCTTTGAAAACGAGGACTTGTTCAAAGACAATTTCCCTGCTGATTTCATAAGTGAAGCAATCGACCAGACCCGTGGATGGTTTTACTCTCTCATGGCCATATCCACGCTGCTGTTTGATCAGTCACCCTTCAAAAACTGTATAGTTATGGGCCATGTGAATGATAAAGACGGTCAGAAAATGAGCAAGCATAAAGGAAATGTGGTAGATCCGTGGACAGTACTGGATAAACAGGGAGCTGATGCAGTCCGCTGGTATTTCTATACTGAAAGCGCACCGTGGCTTCCCAGCCGTTTCTACGAGGAAGCTGTAAGCGAAGCCCAAAGGAAGTTTATGGGTACTCTCTGGAATACCTATGCTTTCTATGTGCTTTATGCAAATATTGACCAGTTTGACCCGACCAAGTATGAACTGGATTTTGAAAAGCTGTCCGTTATGGATAAGTGGATCTTGTCAAGACTGCACACTTTGATAGGAATTGTGGATAAGAACCTTGAGAACTACAGGATTACTGAGTCTGCCAGGGCAATAGAAGATTTTGTAGATGAGCTGAGCAACTGGTATGTAAGAAGGAGCAGGGAACGTTTCTGGCAGAAGGAAATGAACCAGGACAAGATAAACGCGTATATGACTCTCAATACGGTGCTTGTCACTGTTGCAAAGCTGTCCGCTCCTTTTGTACCTTTTATGGCGGAGGCCATGTACAGGAACCTGGTGAAGACTGTAGATCCCAATGCGCCTGAAAGCGTTCATATGTGTGATTTCCCTGTGGTGGATGAAACCTTTGTGGATGCTGAGCTGGAAAAGAACATGGAGCTGGTGCTGAAAATAGTGGTAGAAGGCCGCGCTTGCAGAAATACTGCCAACATAAAGAACCGCCAGCCTTTGGGCAAAATGTTCGTAAAATCGGAATTCGAGCTGCCGGAGACCTTCAGGGAACTTGTAATGGATGAGCTGAATGTAAAAGAGCTTATATTCACCAATGACGCAAAACATTTTACCACCTACAAATTTAAACCTCAGCTCAGAACATTGGGACCCAGATACGGCAAGCTGGTGCCTAAAATAGCACAAGTCCTGGCGGGATTGGACGGAAATGAAGCCATGGACATATTGGATAAGGGTGAAAAACTGACCTTTGAAGTGGACGGAACAGCAATTGAGCTGGCAAAGGACGACGTCCTGATAGAAACAGCCCAGAAGGAAGGCTATGTTTCCGAGACGGACAGGGATGTCACCGTAATATTGGATACCAACCTCACTCCTGAACTGGTGGAGGAAGGCTTTGTCCGGGAGATAATCAGCAAGGTGCAGACAATGAGAAAAGAAGCCGGATTTGAGGTTATGGACCATATTAAGCTTTACTACAATGGAAATGAAAAAATAGCGGAAATAATGAGAAACAACATGGCAACTATCTGTGATGAAGTTCTGGCCGACAGCGCTGAAGAAGGAAGCGCCGAAGGCTACGGCAAGGAATGGAATATAAACGGCGAAAAGGTATTCATGGTAGTTGTGAAAGTATAAGTTATCGAGTAAGAGAAGAATTCAGCTAATGCAAGCTTGATTTGCTCTTGAACTGATTATAAGCTATTGTTTGTAAACTTCGGAGCAATAAGCTTGCTTGGCTGAATTCAGACTATTTATAAAATAAAAAGGTTGCTTGGTGAACAAACTATGATTAAAATGAGCATTAATCTGGGTGAAAGAAGCTATCCCATATACATTGCCACCAATTACGCCGATATCGGCAAAAGCATAGCCTCTGCGAGGCTTAGCGGCAAAATGGTTTTGATAACCGACACCAATGTAGATATGCATCAAGCGGATGAGTGCATCAATGCATTGAAGGAATCCGGCTATGATGTCCACAAATATGTGATTGCCGCCGGAGAAGAAAATAAGAACCTGGACACAGTCAACGAAATATACCGGTATCTGGTGAAACAGAAGCTGGAAAGGAATTCGGTATTAATTGCCCTTGGAGGCGGCGTAGTAGGGGATATTACGGGATTCGTGGCTGCCACCTTCCTCAGGGGGATAAATTTCGTCCAGGTGCCTACTACCCTTATCGCCCAAGCCGACAGCAGTGTCGGCGGAAAGGTGGGGGTTGACTTTGAAGGCAGCAAGAATATAATTGGAGCTTTCTATCAGCCCAGACTGGTTTACATAAATGTAAATTCACTGAAGACGCTGCCTAAGCGCGAGGTTCAAGCAGGGCTGGCTGAAGTCGTAAAACACGGCATTATAAAGGATAGGGACTTTTTTGATTATGTTGAATATAATTTGAATAAGATTTTTGAATTCAAAGAGGATGTGCTCCAGTTTACCGCCAGAGCAAACTGCTCCATTAAGGGGAGCGTGGTGGAAGAGGATGAAAGGGAAGGCGGCTTAAGAGCCATACTGAATTTCGGCCATACGATAGGTCATGCGGTGGAGAGTGTGTCAGGCTTTCAACTGCTCCATGGAGAATGCGTGTCCATAGGTATGGTAGGAGCTTTCAAAATGGCTCAGCATCTTGGTATGGTTGATGCAAAGGAATCGGACAGAGTTATAGGGCTTCTTGAAAGGATTGGACTGCCCACTGGGATAAAGGGCATGGATGTTGATAAGGTCTTTGCGCAGATGTACCATGACAAAAAGATAAAGAACAATAAGCTTGTTTTCATCCTTCCGAAAAGGATCGGCGAGGTGCTGCAGATCAGCATCGACGATACGGCATTGATCAAAGAGGTGCTGCAGGAGCTGGCTCAGTAACTCAAGATCTTATATTATATCTATACGCGTTGAGTTAACTCATCGTGCCAGCCTTTCCTAAGCATGGTTTCAAGTTGAAGAGATATATAATTAATAGAAATGTAAATCTCCAATTTCTTGTACAGCTGCTCATGCTCATAAAGCTGCACCAATAATGAAAATAACATTCATATTTACATGTTGGGAAGTTAAAAAAGAGAATACTTGTATAAGTTATGTCCGGGAAATAAAAGCTTTCCCGGACAATTTTTTATAGGTAATACAGGCATTCGAACCGCAGCTTGTTTTCAGATCATATAAAACTGCATCATGATGCTGACCATCTTACCATATTGAGACTTTTGACATATGGAATGAAGCTGAAATTTTGAAATAGCCAAAGAGAAGAAACAGTGGCCTTTTGCAAATACAAAAGACAATTTTCAATGTTCAAGTCAAAAAGCAATATAGGGATTGGTCAAATATCATCTTTAAGTTACAATAATACACTTTATAAATAGTCACATCTCATGTAAACTTATAAGAGCAGGACTCTACCCTAAAAGATGTTTTTGCATTTTTATTTTAGCAGTGTTTTTATTGCTAACCGGTTATATTAGTAAATAACGAAACTTAAAGCTATGTTAACTTATCCGAGCTGCACTAAATTATCTGGAAATGTTTGTGTAAATGCATGGTTTGTAATTTTGCTAAATATGTAGCTTAGCTTCTATGGAATTGAAATCTTGAAAAGACAAAAAGTCAGAAGTTTGTTTCGGTATGGATGGTAAGCCAATACACCAAAAAGTTGGTGAAAGGAGGCTACTTATGAAAAAGATCAAGAGGTTTAGCAAAATTAAAATCCCTGTTTTATGGAAGTTTATCATAATGTACCTTTTAATATCAATGCTTATTATTGCTGCATTGACACCGATTTACTATAAGGTTTTGGAGTTATCCAAGCTGAGTTATCTGGCAGATGTGGAATACTCCTTTAAAAAGAACGGTGTAAGCATGCAGAATACCTTGAAAAGGGCATACGAAATTTCGACTCAGATGGATGAATCGCCATATTATGTGAAACTGAAGCTTATGCACCCTGGCGATTCACCTCTATTGTTATATTCTAAGCTTTACATGTCCCATAAATATTTTTTAAAGCAAATGGCAACTTTCGATGATATTGACGAGGCATTTCTCTACCTGCCGAATAGCTATACTATTTTCGGGAAAAAAAGAGTTTTCGATTCAGCTGCTGAATATTTTAATTTTGACGTAATCTATCGGGATTATTCACCGGATGAAATCCTGCAATGGATGTCGGATATGAATGAACGTTTTAAAATATTACCGGCCACTTTGGCTAAAGTCCACGGAGGTGTGCAGAAAAGCTATTTAACCATTGTAATGAGCAGACCGGGAGACAGTGCTATAACAGGAGTTCTTTTATCTGAAGAAACATTACTGAATCAATTCAATATATCCAATTTACCTGTGGGTAGCTTTTTGTACATTACGGATAAAGACAACAAAGTTCTGTTTTCATATGGATATGATGATAAGGAGCCTTTGACCGGTAACCTTGGAAAGGCTGAGTACGATGACACGACCTTTTCTGTTCTAAAGACAACCATAGCAATACCTGGTTGTAACATTACCCTGGGCATACCGGATTACCATTTTGAAGAGATGTATCTTCCGCTGAAAAAAATGATCTACAAGTATATTTGCGTTGCCATGGGAATCGGGATTCTTTTCAGTATTCTTTTTGCATTAAATAATTATATTCCGATTAAGAAACTGGCCAGCATTCCTTTGAAAAACGGATTTTTCAAAGAAAAAGACACAGCTAACGAGTATAGTTACATAAATAAATTTATGGAATCTTGTTCTTCTGAAATAAAGAAGCTTAAAACGGACATTTTAAATATGGAGAATACATTGCGAACCAACATGCTTATAAAACTTCTTTATGGAATGGTGAACTCCAAGGATGAATATGCCCTGGTTTCCAAGCTTATACCTCAGGTAAATTCCCCTTTCAGAATTGCGTTGTTTGAGGTCAAATGCCAGTCTGAATCACAGAATGCTGACTATATTGGCTACATTGCATATGACAAGATCCAAACTCTGTTTCCAGGTAAATTTATGCACGTTCAACTTAATAATGATAAGGTTGCGATGATATTTGCTGATACAGAAGACAATCTGAAAGAATTAAAGAAACTTTTTATTACAGCAAATCAAGAACTGTATGGTTTTGGCATATCGTTGAATGCCGGGATAAGTGACAGATTTGAAAACAAGGATGAAATAAATAAAGCTTTTTTCCACGCTCAATCCAGTCTTACTGCAGCAGAAAACAACGGCCTGAATTTTTACAGCTATGATTTAATAAAGCAGTCACAAGCACCAAAGCTTATAGACTTTTATGGCATCCAAAAGCTCTATGGATTAATAATTGCGAGAAATAAAGAAGCAGTAGAGGAAACCATCAAAGAAATAACAAGGAAGCTTATTTTCGGAGGGGCAAACTCAAAGCATGAGGTAATAGAGGTTTTCTGCTTGATACGTTTTGTAATTGCATCGGTCATCGCTGACACTGAACTGGAAATTGACGATTTTTCCATTATTGAGTTCAGGGAGGATGAATCCATCGATGTCTTGTTCAAATCTCTTTGCAAAAATGCTTTGGCTGTTATGGAAGCATTTGAATCGAAAAAAAGAAATGCCAATAAGGAGCTTAAGGAAAGGATAATGAAATACATTGAGAATAATTTTGCCGATCCTGATATTTATGCAGACAGCATAGCGGAAAAATTCAATATATCCAGAAATTATGTCTACAATTTGGTGCGCGAAGAGACAGGAAAAAGCCTCAACGACTATATTGAACATTTAAGGATGAAAAGGGCGATTGACCTGCTTAAATCTACCAATATGCTGGTATCTGATATATCTGCCGAATGTGGCTATAATTCCACCAACACGTTTTATAAAGTTTTCAAGAAAGTTTTTAATGTATCCCCAAGTACTTTCAGAAGCGGTCTGCATGAGAGTCACCTGACGGTTGAGAGCCTGAACAGCAATAGGTAGTGTTATTTTGCAACTGCACATTTTTCAACATGAAACACAATTTTCAATTCATAAGACAAAATATATGGTAAAAGCAAGGTTACGAAGATTTTAGCCAAATGTCACTTTTAAAGTACAATTATACACTTGATTTACAATTTTGATCCCTGTTACATTATGAGTGTGCAAAAGCATTGGTTGGCCAATCATGCGATATAATCCAAAGGGAGGAAGTGCAACTGCAAATGTCAAAAAAAATAATTTCTTTATTATTAGTTTTAGTACTGTTGCTTGCACCTATGATGGGTTGCTCCAAACAGGACGCCGACAGTTCTGATACCCAGTCCGGCTCAACAAGCGGATCGTCTGGATCATCGGATGCCAGTGCAGCTGAAAAGTCTGGAGATTCACTGGTAACAGAGCCGGGAGTGCTCCCAATAGTAACAAAGCCTGTAACTCTCACAATTGGATTGGTTGAGAGCTCAAACGTCACGGATTATGAAACCAACTATTACACAAAATATCTGAAAGAAAAAACCGGAATTGATTTGGATTTTTACTTTTTCCCATCAAGTGAAACCAGCCAGAAGCTTGAACTCATGGTTACAGCCAATGAAGAACTGCCGGACATTATCATGTATGTAGATCTTAGCGATGCGGCAAAAGCCAGCTATGGCAAGCAAGGAGTTTTCATACCTCTAAATGAATACATGGATAAGTATGCTTACTTCTGGAAACAGACTTATGATAAATACTGTTCGGACACTGAAAAGAAAGTTATAGAAACCTTAAGCAAATCACCTGATGGAAACATTTACGGTTTTCCCTTTATGGACGTTGACCCGACAGATTCCCAGGTTGAATCAATTTACATTAACCATGTATGGCTTGAAAAGCTTGGTTTGAAAGTACCAACAACCACCGATGAGTTATACGAGGTATTGGCTGCTTTCCGCGATAAAGACCCCAATGGTAATGGTAAGAAAGATGAACTTCCATTAGTTGGCTATAATACCATAGATGTCCGTGGTGATCTGATTTTCATATTGATGAACTCATTTATTTATTACAACTATAGTAACTATGGCCGTTTCAACGTTGAAAACGGCAAATTGAGTGTTCCATATATCACCGAGGATTACCGCGAAGGCCTCCGTTATATACACAAGCTGTATAAAGAAGGTTTAATTGCACCTATCAGCTTCACACAGGATTACAAACAGCTTAAAGCCTTAGCCGACAGGCCTAAGAATGAGGATACCATAGTTGGAGCATTAGCTCACCATCCGTGGAGTGGAAGCCAAGGTTGGACATACAATGATGAAAATTACGGCAAGTTGGTAGAATATACAGCTATAGGACCACTGAAAGGGCCCAAAGGCGTAGCCTGGTCACCATATAAATTAGTTGGAATTGATTTTACCACATATATTACCAAGGACTGTGAATATCCTGAAGTTGCTTTCCGCTTGCTGGACTTCATGGCTGATGAGACCACAAGCCTTATCTCCCGTCGCGGAGAGCCTGGTGTTGACTGGGAGTATGTTGAAGGTGACGTAGAAGCTCATTATTCAAAACTGGGATTTAAAGGTGTCTATCGCGTACTCAACGACATATGGGCTGAGCCTGAACAGAACAAAAACTGGCATGCTCAATTACAATTCTTGCCAGCATCACTGTTTGCCGGATTCGCGAAACGTGATTTCGCCAACGAGCTCGAGAAGAAAAGGGATGCATTGTTCCTGGACGGTTTCTATCGTAGATATGGACAATATCCTGATGAAATTGTTACCAATTTGGTTTATACAGATGAAGAACTTAATGAGATCAGTGAAATTTCTACAACTATTACCAACTACGAGAATGAAGCAAGAGTGCTGTTTGTGACAGGAGAAATGGACATTGAAAAGGATTGGGACAGCTATGTACAGCAAATTAAGGATCTCGGCTTGGATAAGTGGCTGAGCGTTGCTCAACAAGCTTACACAAGGATGAATTCGAAATGATAAAATTGGTATCTATGTGAGAGAGTAAATACCAGCAATCAATTGAGTCAGAATCATGGGGAAAGCTTAAAAGCCGACCCTATGATTCTGGCATATGTTCTCCAAGTTTTGTTAGGCAGCTCTTCAAGGAAGGATGATTATGGTGGCGATAAAAAAAAGGAGTTCACGAAAGTCGTGGGTAAATATTTTTAAAGAACAATGGCAGCTTCATTTGTTGATGTTGCTACCGGTTATATATATTTTAATATTTGCGTATTACCCGATGTTTGGCTTACAGATAGCGTTCAAGGATTTTAAGGCAACAGCCGGTATTTGGAGCAGTAAATGGGTTGGCTTTAAACATTTTTCCACTTTTTTTCATTCATACATGTTTAAGCGCGTGATAATCAATACGCTCCGAATTTCAATATATTCAATAGCAACAGGTTTCCCTCTGCCGATAATTTTTGCATTGATACTGAATACTATGCGCGGCATGCGGATAAAAAAATTTGTACAGACTGTGACCTACATGCCCCACTTTATTTCCACCGTGGTAATGGTGGGGTTGCTGATGCAGATTTTAAGCCCTGTGACCGGACTTTATGGTGGTTTATACCGCCTATTGACCAATGGAATGTATCCCAGTGATATTTTTGGTCAACCAAAGGCTTTTATACATTTATATGTATGGTCCGATGTATGGCAAAGCCTGGGCTGGAATTCTATTATATATCTTGCAGCTTTATCAGGAATTGACCCTCAATTGCATGAAGCAGCACAAATTGATGGAGCAACCCGTTTCCAAAGGATGATACATATCGAACTTCCCGGAATTCTGCCTACTGCAGCTGTATTACTGATCATGCGTTTCGGTTCTGTTATGAATGTAGGATTTGAGAAAGTATATTTGATGCAAAACAGTTTAAATCAGTCCTATTCTGAGGTTATATCAACGTATGTCTATAAAGTGGGTATGCAGGCAGGATCTAATAATTTTTCCTATGCTACAGCGATCGGGTTATTTAATTCTGTAATCAACTGCATTCTGTTAGTATTGGTAAATCAGTTATCACGTAAGTTGAGCGATAGCGAGGCAAGTCTTTGGTAGACTGGGAGATTGAATCAAGGAGTTGAAAATCATGACTGTGACAAAAACGGCAGCCAAATCAAAAAAGCGTAGGATTAAAGATCCGATTGAAGATAGAATATTGTATGCTGTCACCTATACCCTTGTTTTTTTGTTTGTATTATTAGTTTTATACCCGATAATATTTGTTATTTCTGCATCTTTTTCTTCGGCGACTGCTGTAAGTACGGGTAAAGTTATCCTTTGGCCTGTAGATCCAAGCTTAGACGGTTATAAAGCTGTTTTTTCTCATAAAAGGATTCTTACCAGTTTTAGAAATACCGTGTTTTATACAGTTGCAGGCACATTTATAAATGTCGTAATGACCCTGATAGCGGCTTACCCCTTGTCCAGGCCAAGATTTCAAGGCAAAAGATTCTATATGTTGCTGTTTGTATTTACCATGTTTTTCAGTGGGGGGTTAATTCCTACTTATATACTGATGACTCAAATTAAGTTTGTGAACACAATATGGGCAATGCTGATACCAGGTGCCCTGAGCGTATACAACATGATTATCGTCAGAACCTTTATCTTGAGCAATATACCGAATGAACTGCTGGAATCTGCAAAGATGGACGGATGTTCTGACATAAGGTATTTGGTTTCAATCGTTATTCCGCTGTCAAAAGCCGTCATTGCCGTTATTACCTTATTTTATGCAGTCGGTCACTGGAATTCGTATTTTAGTGCTTTGATATACTTGAACAATCCTAAGCTTTATCCACTGCAGCTTGTACTCCGTGATATTCTGGTACAAAATGAAATTGCCAGCAACGATTTCAAGAGCACAGCTTTCATGGAGGCAAAACAGAATCTGGCCGCCTTGTTAAAATACTCGCTGATAGTGGTGTCCAGTGTGCCTATTATTGTAGTTTATCCTTTTGCTCAGAAGTACTTTATTAAAGGCGTTATGGTAGGATCCCTGAAGGGATGATTTTTATAAAGCCCGTATTTGTGAATCGTGTTTAAGGTATAGATGTTGAACATATAACGATAAGCATTTATATACGAATGTTTGAAAATATTTTAATACTTATGTGAAGAATATAATGGAAAGAGGAGAAGTATATGTTTTACAAATATGAAACTCATTTGCATACTGCCGAAGTTAGTAAATGTGCCAAAAGCACTGCGGTAGAAATGGTAAGGGGTCATTATGAAGCCGGATATGCTGGAATAATTGTGACAGACCATTTTATTAACCCGGATTCGGAGCAATGGAAAGGGTTAAGTTGGGAAGAACAGGTAAGCAATTTCACAAGGGGATATGAAATAGCAAAAGCTGAAGGAGACAGGATTGGGCTTGACGTATTCTTTGGGTTTGAGTATAGCAATCGCCCGTTGGGAGAGGATTATTTGACCTATAATATTGGTAAGCAATTTTTGCTTGATCACCCGGAAATTGTGAATTTATCCATTGAAGAATACTGTAAACTTATAAGGGGGGTAGGCGGATTTATATCGCAAGCTCATCCATATAGAGAGGCATGGTATATAAAGAGTCCAGCAAGTCCAAAGATCCATCTTGTTGATGCCATTGAGGTTAATAACGGGTCATCTGATGACCCGGATAATTTCAACTATAAAGCCTGGGAACTGGCCAGAGCCAATCCGCAATTGATTCGCACCTCAGGAACGGATATTCACCAACTGGATCATGAGTTGAGCGGATTGGGTGTTTCAGGTATGGCATTCAAGTATAAGCTGAGGGATATCCGGCATTTCATTGAGGCTCTGCGTGCAGGAGATGGCTACTTGATTATTGACGGTAAAGTGACTGACAGGGAAGGCAACATCGTTGAATGAAAAATTTGAATAAACTTTCTTGATGGGATATAAATATAGCAAAGATCTTTATTTATATCCTCAATACTGATATACTATCCATAGATGGATTTAATTTCAAAAGGGGGAAATAAATGTATGAGGGAGTTAAAATTTGCTATCATAGGTGCAGGAAGCACCTACACGCCAGAACTTATTGAGGGATTGATAGTTCGAAAAGATAATCTTAAACTGGACAGTCTTTATCTGATGGATATAGATGATAGAAAACTGGAGATAATCTACCAGTTTACCAAAAGGATGTTGGGAAAGGGTGGAATAAATTCTAAGGTGGTAATGACCAAGAGCTTGGATGAAGCCGTGGAAGGCGCAAATTATGTCATCTGCCAGGTCAGAGCCGGCAAGCTGGATGCCAGAATCCTGGATGAAAAAATACCGCTGAAATACAACCTGCTGGGGCAGGAGACCACCGGTGCCGGCGGATTTATGAATGCTCTTCGTACCATACCCGTCATCATGAATGTTGCCAGAAAGATGGAGAAGCTGGCGCCTGACGCCTGGATGATCAACTTCAGCAATCCTTCGGGGATTATTGCAGAAGCAGTGCTGAATAATTCCAATGTAAAAATGATTGGACTGTGCAACGGCCCTTACGGGATGATAAAACGTGCCAAGGAAATGCTTCCTGAGGGTACAAAGGAATTTGATTATGATTTTGTAGGGCTCAATCATTTATGCTGGATTACCGGCATCTATGCAGACGGAAAGAATATAATTTCAGAAAAGCTGAATTCGAATACGGAATTTGCCAAGCTGAAGAACCTGACTGAAACAAAACGGGATGATGTTCTGTTGAGGGCAACGGGCGGCATTCCGGTAGGTTACCTTGATTATTACTATTTCCGTGATAAGAAAATACAGGAATGCAAAGAAAAAGAAAAAACCAGAGGCGAAGAATGCAAGATTATTGAAGAGGAACTTCTTGAGCTTTATCAGCAACCGGAACTGAATGAAAAGCCTAAGCAGCTTGAAAAAAGAGGTGGAGCAAATTATTCCACTGTGGCTGTCTCTTTAATTGATGCCATTGAAAATGACAAGAACGAATACCATGTAGTTGACGTTAAGAACAATGGCGCTCTTGATTTCATGGATAAGGACGATGTGGTCGAAGTAAAATGCCTGGTTAATAAAAACGGAGCAACGCCTGTTAAGATAAATAATTTTGATAATCAATACATCATCGGGCTGATGAGAGCGGTCAAGGCATATGAGAAACTCACTGTAAAAGCAGGATTGACCGGCGACTATGATGCGGCATTGGCTGCGCTTATGGTTCACCCGCTCATTGGCGATTATGTAAAAGCAAAAGGTGTCCTTGACGAAATGTTGCAGGCAAACAAGGAGTTTTTACCGCAGTTCAAGCTTTGATACGGAGGTTGCTTATGAAGAAATATGTTTTGGGTATGGATGGTGGAGCTACCAAAACCCATGCTGCATTGTTTGATATTGACGGCAACAAGGTGGATATGCTGGAATGGGGTCCGACCAATCATGAGGTATTGGACGGTGGCTTTGACGGGTTTAGGAAAGAAATGAAAGATTTGTTGTCCTCTCTGTTTTCACGAAATTCCATAACAGCTGGCGATATAGTTTCCAGTGCGTTTGGGATGGCAGGAGTGGATACAAGGAAACAACATAAGATAATTTCAAGTATCATTGATAACTTGGGTATAAAAGATTTTGTTTTATTCAATGATGCATATCTTGGTGTTAAGGCCGGATGTCCGTCAGGTGTTGGCATTTGCGTAATCAATGGTTCAGGATGCACCATAGCCGGCATCAATGCAGAGGGCAAAATGATTCAGATTGGCGGGCAGGGGAGCCTGACCAGGGATGTAGGAGGCGGAGGAAGCATCGGAATGGAGGCCATAAGATGTGTTTATGACCATCTGTTCCGTCTGGAGCCTTATACTATATTGAAGGATATGCTGTTTGAAAAGCTTCAGATCAGCTCGAAATACGATTTTATGGAAGTGATGCCTGAGGCATTGAGCAGCGGAATCATATCTGCAGGCGAGATAGGAAAAATGGTTTTTGAAGCTGCGAATAAAGGGGATGAAACGGCCATATCCATTCTGGAGTTTGTAGGGGAAAGCCTTGGCAAATCAGTAAATGGTGCCATACATGAGTTGGGTTTCAAAGAAGGAGATGTGATAGAGGTAGTACTTGCCGGTTCAGTAAACGTCAAGGGTAGCAATCCTTCGCTAGTGAATGCCATTAAGAAGGAGGTAATAGACAAGAATCCCGATAAAAAGCCTGAATTCATAATCCTGCAGAAACCTCCGGTTACAGGTGCGGTAATTTGGGCCTTGCAGAGAACAGAGCACAGAATAGATAATTTGTTTGAGAAGGTCACATCGCAATTTTGAACGACAATGGTAAAGAACTGACAGATATTAGTATATGCTTGTACATACGGCAAAAATATTTAAAAGACGCAAAACAACTCATAACAGAAAAATAACGTTGAAGAATTTTAATAAAAAAGAATTTATGACGGCATTAAAACATGCGGACATGGGAAGACATACCCCACTATCAGGTTTAAAATCTGGAGTTCATGTGTGAAAGTGGGGTGTGTCTTTTTGGATTTAATTGAGTTTTTGACGCTATCTCATGAAAATGATATGATTTTGGAACAGTATGGAGCATGATTATGAAAAAAGAGTTTTACAGTTTAAGCGAGATAAGCAATTAACAGTTTGATTTTGCAGTAAATTGAAAATTCCAGTCATAAGTTTCCTGTTTTTGAACGGAAAGTGTTATCGTACAAAATATGAACCTTCTGAGAAACTAAATGCTTTTGGCAATAGAATTTTGAAAGGCCAATAGCTCATGTTACAAGTGGGAGGAGCTGCCGATAAGGCTTATAGCAAAGCAACTGAACTTAACGGAATAAATAAACTTTTTCAAAAGCTTTTTATAATTATCAGGGAGTCATTTGTTCATGAAAGAAGCAGGATTGTTTTTTAATGCTATGTTTCATGCAGGAATTGTCTTTGTGTTTATCGGATTATTTATAATAATTCCGGTCGGAGGTCTGTTTGGCGTTTTCTGAGCGCTGGTCGCATAGCACAGTAAGATGAAAAAAGGATAATCTTTATCAGAACCCGTTTTGAAAAATCGCTGAAAACATAAGAAAGGATACATTGTATATAATATGCCCTTTCTTCAATATGTCTTAAAGCGTTCTAATAAGCTTGCTTCCAACCTCTAATTTACATAATCAAGAGATTATGAATCAAGAGAGTATGAAAACTGAATACTTACCAACACAAGCAGTTATTTACTGTTTCTTATTTCTAAGATAAAAGTCAACAAAACTGTCAATTGTAAACTCTTTAAGTTCAGAAATATCATCATTAACCAGTTTAAAAAAACAACTTGGAATTTCTCCTGCTTTAAGGTTTTTCTTTATACAAAGGTCACACCCCTTAGAGTTATTATGAGGATTCAGCCTGCAACTTAAATCGGTACATGTACAAAAATGTTTACTATTTTCCATAATTACTCCTTTCTGTGGTATTGGCACGATTAAGTCTATATAATGGTGTAAAAAGAAGTTGAGCCAAAGCTCATACCTCGGTTAAAATATAAGTTGCCAAACAAATACCAAACCGAGGAGGATGAACCATGGCTCAGTTTAATATTACTATAACCGAGGAACTTTTGCACGGATTATTTTTATCAAATGGTAAGGAAGAAGCATTTTCCAAATTATTGGAGGAAATCTTCAACCAGATCCTTTTGGCTCAATCTACAGAGCAAATAGGTGCGGAACCCTATGAGCGCACCGAAGAAAGAACCGCATACCGCAATGGATTTCGGGATAGGCAAATAACAACTCGAGTTGGTACGCTCACATTGCGGGTTCCCAGGCATCGCAATGGGCAGTTCACTACAGAGCTTTTTGCTCGGTATCAGCGTAGTGAACAGGCATTAATGCTTGCTATGATGGAGATGGTCATCAATGGTGTTTCTACTCGAAAGGTTGAATTAATAACAGAGGAGCTATGTGGTAGAAAGTTTTCAAAATCGACCATCTCAGAACTTTGCAAGAACCTGGATCCGATGATAGAAGCATTCCGCACAAGACCGTTGCAAAGCCAATATCCCTTTCTCATGGTGGATGCCATCTATGTTAAGGTGCGGGAAAATGGACGTATACAATCGAGAGGCATGCTGATTGCCATTGGCGTTAACGAAGATGGCTATCGTGAAATCATCGGGTTTCAGCTAGCAAATAGCGAATCAGAAAGCAGTTGGGGTGAGTTCTTTTCTTCTCTCAAAGATCGTGGGTTAAAGAACGTGCGCCTGGTTACCTCTGATGACCATAAAGGGTTGGTCAATGCAGTTAGAAAACATTTTCAAGGCGCTAGTTGGCAGCGTTGTCAAACCCACTTTTCCAGGAACATGCTGGATCATACGCCTAAAGCATTGCAGGCTGAAATGAAGGAAGAACTGCATCAGCTTTATGAGGCTGTTGACCTTGAGAGTGCTCGTAAAATCAGAGACCATATTATTCAAATATATGAAGTCAAAGCACCAAAAGCCACAGCTCTCCTGGACGAGGCGTTTGATGATATTACTGCTGTTCTTGCACTACCCTTGAAGTATCGTAAGAGGCTTCGTACTACAAACGGTGTGGAAAGACTGAATGAAGAAATTCGTCGCCGAGAACGGGTCATTCGAATCTTTCCCAATGCTGCATCCGTTATCCGGCTCATGGGGGCCTTATTAATAGAGCAGGATGAGAAATGGCAGACCGGTCGCAAATACTTTGATATGCAGCTATATTATCAAGTGCAGAATAAGGAATCCAAGTCTGGCACTGCTGCATAGAAATCGCATTTATTCCACGGTCTGTTGACAATGAGCCTCCCATGGCATGTTTTCAGGCATCAGGGCCATCCCCCCTCATCTTTGAGGTGAAGTCTTATGCTGGAGTGGTGATGCCCGGCTAACAGCCTAACATGCCATGTACTCATTGTCAACAGCTTTCGCGGCATAAACGCTTAGGTATCGTTTGATTAGCTACTGCTTAATGACCGAGGTAATTTACACACAAATTTGGACTTGACTTATTGGCACGTGTCAAATTTATTATAATATAGTTCAGACTATCTAATAAAGATGCTAATTCTAATCTTATATTAGTTAGTTAAGTATTCCAAAACTGCGGCATGGAAGTTATTTTCCAAGTCTCCTGGAGCCGGGGAAAATGTTGGAGAAAGCTTTGCCGAATGTTGTCCCGGAAGCCTAGTAATTATGGCATTGGCATATCCGGAAGGAGCAGTATCTAAAGGTGAGTCTCATACTTCTGCTCCCTCCGGGGGTAACATGTATGTCTTACATATATTGATTCTTCTGCCTATGAGGATGTGATATAAATGATTATAAGTTACAGCATAATTGTATATACATCATTTCTTCCGCTTATACCTTATTGCAGGAGCATTTGTCCTGAGTCGGGTCTACTCTTTTTATCACCTCAAAAAGCAGGCGTTTGACATTTTCAATGTTTTCATTGAACACCCTGAGCACTTCGTCATTTGTGACGGGGGGAATATCATCCCTGCCTTCCAGGCCTGCATCATAGTCGGTGATCAGCGCAATGTTGGCATAGCAGATGCCCAGCTCCCGGGCAAGATAGGCTTCGGGGTACTGGGTCATGTTAATGACCTCCCATCCCATTTTGCTGAACCAGCGGCTTTCTGCCACGGTGGAAAACCTTGGCCCCTGTATCACTACCACCGTTCCCTTTTCATGAATGGTCAGTCCCAGGTTTTTGCCGGCTTCCACTGCAAGAGCGCGAAGCTCCGGGCAATAAGGATGGGCAGCACTGGTATGTCTAGTTTCAGGACCATCATAGAAGGTATCCTTGCGGCCCCAGGTGCGGTCAACAAACTGATCGCATATGACAAAATCACCAGGTTTTATATGAGGCTGAAGGCTTCCTGAAGATGTGGGCGCCAGAATTTTTTTTACTCCCAGCAGTTTCATGGCATAGAGATTTGCCCTATAGGGTATCATGTGGGGAGGATACTGGTGGTCTCTGCCATGGCGGGGCAAAAAGGCAATCCTCTTTCCTTCATATGTAGCCAGCGTGAATTTGTCGCTGGGCTTGCCATAGGGGGTATCTATTTCCAACTCTTCAACATTGTCCAGAAACGAGTAAAATCCTGAGCCTCCGAATACACCGATATCAGCTTTGTATTCCATAAAAAACCTCCTCAAGATTATTGATTAACGCAATCAAGCATAACTACTTTTTTCTAATTCAACAATATGGTAATTAACTTATTGAATATTATACATCAAATATTCTGAGTATACTATGATTATATAGTTTAGGAATGAATTCAGCCAATAATGGATGTATTGATTGTGTAGAAAGGATTCACTACTTAAGAGCATAGCTGCAAGACACCACTTTTCGGGGCAACAATCATCCATTTCAATTAGCTGAATTCAAACTGATTATATTATAGTAGCTTTTTATTGGAGTTGGAATGAATTCAGATGACGGCAGGTGAATAGATTTTGGAAACTCTGACGAAGGGAATGGATTTTGAGTTCTTTTGGATAGAGTGCATCTGTCTTTCCGTAGGATGAATTCCTATCAATTTTAGTGGTATGAGGAGGAGTTTTATGTCAGAAATATTGACCCATGAAATAAAAAGTGATCTGGAGAATATATACAAGTTAACCGGCGATCTTCTGAATATGATTTCTATGAAGGATTTTTCATCGGAAAAGAGCGAGATACAGGAAATGATGGAAATGATCAAATTCAGGCTGGCGGACATCGGAGGTATCCTGCAAAAGGACATCTTCAACTGTGATTACCTGCTGATGAAAATGAGAACATTGGAATCCCGGAGAAATGAAGTCACGATGATAAATGCTCATATGAACTAGGCTTATATGCCGCATTAGAGGTGAAATAAGAGCTTCATTTTACTTTGATTATTCAATTTTATAGATTATTTAATTTAAAGAACAATTAATTAGATATAGAGTAGTTAATTGCATGATTAATTTTAAAGAATGATTAATTTTAAAGAATAATTATGTTCTGAAGAATAATTCATATATGAACCCTTAAAAGTTATTCCAGGAATAAAGCAAGAAGAGATTTAGACAGCTATAATACTGATGACGACCAATACGGCACAATAGAGGCTTTACACAGCATAATGTGTCCGGAAAGGATGGATGAATAAGGGAGTATACAGTGAAATTGGCAAAGCATGTGATAAGGAAATAATCCTTTATATGCTATAGCTTTTAGTTTTTGGATTCATACCGATATTTGGATTGATATCGGTTTATATAATTTCGCACGGACACATATTAATAAAACACTATAATGGGCAGAATATCTACAGGAGGTTTGATTATGCCAGGAGAAAAAGCCCTATTGGAGAAAATCAGCCGGAAAGTTGACAAGTTAGCCGTGAAAATGGAGAGGTCAAAAATCGAAGAATATGTTAACTATCTTGAACATCCCAAAAGACTGTTATGGTCAAATTTCCTTGCCGGGCTTTCAAGAGGATTTGGGATAGCAGTTGGTGTCACAATACTGGGTGCGGTGGTCATATATTTGTTGGAAATTATAGTGGATTGGAATTTGCCTGTTATTGGCAAATTTATCAGTGAGATAGTTAGAATAGTACAGGAGGATCTGAATAACAGAGGAGGCTTAAGATGATGGACAGGTCGAATATGGAACACTTTAAGGATATGCTCTTTAAGCAGGGCAGGGACGTGGAAAAAACCATAAACAACATGAAGGTGAATAAGTCAGGGGAGCAGGACAAGTTTTCAAATAACGAGCTTTCCAGCTATGACAATCATCCTGCGGAGCTGGGAAGCGAAGTGTATCTGACAACTATGAACAACGCCCTTAGAGTTCACCAGGAGCATATACTCAAGGAAATACATGATGCTTTAGACAGAATAGAAAAAGGAACCTATGGAAAATGCGCCTTTTGTGGAGATGAGATAAGCTATGAACGATTAGAAGCTCTTCCCTATGCCAGGCTATGCATAAAGTGCGAGGAAAGCAAGGAAGTAACACCGAGGGTGCTGGATAATGAACGCCCGGTGGAGGAACTTATCTGGGACGCACCCTTTGGTAGAAAATACTTAAACCGCCGGGAGGATGACGAGCATGAAGGCATGGATTACTTCAATGATCTGATGAAATATGGCAGTGCTGACAGCCCTCAGGATTTGGGTGGATACCACGATTATGAAGAGTTCTACACCAATGAGATAGACCAGCAGGGTATTGTGGATGATATGGACCGAGTGACCAATGATGAATACAAAAGGCAGCTTCCGGATTAGTGCTACGTGTGGTCAACCGGGTAGTGGATGATAAATCCCTCATATGCCTTTTGAGGCAATCTTGCAAGAAAAAAGATAAAGCAAAAGGTATGCAATGTAAGAAGCAAAAGACCAGGATATTTATTGGCATATGTACAAATAAAGCCCTTATAGGGCTTTATTCAGGATTTTTTATTCAAATAGCCGGGACTCTTTATATAAAATTTCTTCTGAGCCAGCTTTTCTTCGACTATCCTCAAAGCTTCTCCAAATCTCTGGAAGTGGACAATTTCCCTTTGCCTGAGGAATTTGAGAGGTTCACGCACATCAGGGTCATCCACCATGTTCAAAAGGTTTTCATAAGTGGCTCTTGCCTTCTGCTCTGCAGCCAGGTCTTCCATCAGGTCTGCTATAGGGTCTCCCTTGGACTGGATATATGCCGCCGTCCATGGAGTACCTGCCGCGCTGAGAGGATATATGGCATGATCATGATCTGCGTAATAAGCACCAAGACCTTCCCTTTCCATAACATCGGCGGGTACGCCTCTGGTGAGCTGGTGCACGATGGTGCCAACGATTTCTAAGTGGGCTAGCTCCTCGGTGCCTATGTCATTTAATGTAGCCCTTGCCTCTTCAGTGGGCATGCTGAATCTCTGGCTCAGATACCTGAGAGAAGCCGATAGTTCACCATCCGGGCCGCCGTATTGAGTTATAATGTATTTTGCCAATCTGGGATTTCTGTTTTTGATTCTTACCGGATATTCCAGTTTTTTTTCATAAACCCACATATATAAACCTCCATTCTGAGTTGGGTAGTGTCAAAAGTTTTGATATGCTTTTGACCTCTAACCCTTGGTTTTACTTGCTTTTATATTATTAAGGGTTTTACCCTCATTTAACTGGAAATTAAGAATGTATAGAAAGGCAAAGGTACTTGCCCTTTTTTTGGTATAATGTTGTTGCTGGACAACCCCCAAAGAAAGGAGTTAAGTACCTTTGAACAACATTATAACAGTTTTACTACTATACATTCAAATACAAGCTAAAATTATCATTTACCTCATGTGTGCACTCTTTAGTAAAGGATCCGTCCGCAAGTACTACGATGAGCCTGTTAGGAAGCCTTACCGCAAGCTTGTGGTGGATACCATGCCGATTATTGAGACACTTGAGAAGCTTGATTATAAGCAGCTTATTTCAAATCATCTCAAGGAAACCGGTAAGCTTATAACCCCTATTACAAGGAGAAAAGCTTCTACAGTCCCTGATACTATGGCCTGCCCAAGATGTGGAGCTCCTCATGAATACCTTTACGACAATACCGGTGGTAAAGGCCAGTACTTATGCAAAGTCTGCAAGTGCACTTTCAACAAGAAAAACCGTTACCTAAAAAATCTCATCTTCCTCTGCCCCCACTGTGGAAGGACACTGGAACTTAAGAAAGAGCGTAAGGACTTCAACGTACATAAGTGCACCAACTCCAAGTGCCCCTATTACCTTGACAGGCTCAATTCCATGTCCGAGGAAGACAAGCAGCGCTACAAGTCTTCTCCACATGATTTCAAGCTCCATTACATCTACAGGGAGTTTGATATTGACTTTGAGCCTTTGGTAAGAAAGCCTTCCCAGCCTCCGAGTGTAGATATATCAAGGCTTTATGTCTCTCCTCACGTCCTGGGGCTGATACTTACATACCATGTCAATTTTGGCCTTTCTACCCGGATGACAGCTGCCCTTATGCGTGAAGTACATGGTGTAAGTGTTTCTCATCAGTCGGTATCAAATTATGCCGATGCTGTTGCCACAAACATTAAACCCTTCATTGACAACTACAAGTATGATCTCTCAGATTCCATCTGCGGGGATGAGACGTACATAAAGGTTCTGGGCAAATGGCATTACGTATTCTTTATATTCGACGCAGTAAAGAAGATTATCCTCTCATACCCCGTCTCTGCCAACCGTGATGTTAAAGCTGCAATTTATGCTCTTGACGAAGCATTGTCCAAGTTCGATAAGCTTCCTGAGGATCTTACCCTGATCTTTGACGGGAACCCTATTTACATGCTTGCTCAACACTATTTCGCCCAGTACGGCATCCACTTTGACATAAAGCAGGTAATCGGTCTTACCAACGACGACCCTATCTCCGAAGAATACAGGCCTTTAAAGCAGATCATCGAAAGGTTAAACCGCACCTTCAAGGGAAACTACAGACCCACCAACGGTTTTAACAACTATGCAGGTTCAGTATCCTTCCTTACACTGTTTGTAGCCTACTTCAACTTCCTAAGGCCTCATTCCTCTCTGGAAGGCAGGGTGCCGGTGGTCTTAGAAGAGCTCAAAGACCGGCCTAATATGCCTGCCAGGTGGGTTACACTCATTAAAATGTCCCAAGAATACATCAAAGCCCAACAATCTGCTTAAGGAACGAAATTCATCCTCTTATTTTTGTAGCATAGCATAGCAAAACAGTCGCCGCCGAACCTGTGGAGTTTGTGGGTAACCCGCTGATTTGAGGGGTGTGGGTAACTTGTGTGATAAAGTGTTGGCAACACGCTTTTCGTTGCCAATGCTTTATCCACTTGTTATCCATGCCTCGGGCGGGTTATCCATCAAATCCACAGGTATTATATTCCCATGGTTTTTCTTGTTGCTTATTTGGTTTCCAATGTGCATATTTGGTAAATACTCTCATTTCTGGCGTCAAAATTTTATTCTTTCATAGAACTTTTGACACTACCCTGAGTTGTAGTTTATCGGCAATTTATAATGGTTTGGGTTTTTCGCCGGCGGTTTTACTGCCACGGCCATGGATCTTCTATCCACTGCCATGGGCATTTGCTTGGAGTCATAGGCGTTATGGGACCATAAAGCCTCTCGTAATTTTGCCTTAAGGCTTTAGCTTTTTGCAGGCATTCATTGAATATTGTTATGGCCCTCTGGTCGTAAGGATGCGTATTAAGATACAGGTTCAGTTCGATAAGGGTAAAATCCGCTGCCATCACTTCCCTTAACAATCTTTCCCTTGCACTATCCATAATATTACCTCCAATCTAGGCATCTACAGTATACTCTGGGTCTACGCCGTATGGTCTGTAAAGCTCAGGGAAAATGGTGCCTTTGCTTAAGCCTTCCATAGGATTAAAAATATTGCCCATATGCTGGAAAGGAACATAAGCATGGGCAAGCATTGGTGAAGGCGGCCATGCCGGAAAACTATGTGGTGCCACCGCCATCGGGTTTAAAGGTTTTTTCATATCCATTTTAATCCCCCCATAATAGTTTGCTGCAATATAATGCTTACTGCCATTTTAACTGCCAAAATGCTCAAAATAACATGTTAGCTGTCTTTAACTGAATTGTTGTCATAATACCAGTTAAGACTAAGCCGATGCTAAAATCATAAAGCTGCTTTCACGTAGGATGGATGAATTACATGAGCAGCTTTATCCTATTTACATAATATTCTTGATCTTATCAATTGGTGCATTGAGATTGCGGAACTGAAACCTGCAAACATAAAAATATTGAGAAGCAACAG
This sequence comes from Clostridium thermosuccinogenes, assembly GCF_002896855.1. NCBI lineage: Bacteria > Bacillati > Bacillota > Clostridia > Eubacteriales > Clostridiaceae > Clostridium > Clostridium thermosuccinogenes. The sequence goes on from NZ_CP021850.1 coordinate 1,621,610, forward strand.
GACTTCTATTCTTTATCCGGAAGAACTCAAGAATTACGTCGACTTGGAAGATTAACATAATAAGAACCTTTCCATGAAGGGAATGAAGCCTGCTTTGCAGGAAAAAGAGGCTTTGCTGGAGCGGGAAATGATACTTGCAGGTGGCGGAGGTGGCTTATAATATCAATGAAGTAAAATTTGTAAAATTTTAAATTACTCATTTACAATTATCCTACTGTTATGATAAAATACTCTAGTATGATATTTAGAAACCATTTGCTAGGTTATCGGAAAACTCCGACCGATTACCAAGCTAATGGCGATTTATAATAAGGAGGGTTTATATGTTAAAGGAAAAAAAGCAGGAAATAATAGACAAGTACAAAATCCATGAGAACGACACAGGATCTCCGGAAGTTCAGATAGCTTTACTTACGGAGAGGATCAACCATTTGAATGAGCATCTGAAAATTCATAAGAAGGATCATCATTCAAGAAGAGGTCTTCTGAAGATGGTAGGTCAAAGAAGAGGACTTCTCAATTATCTCATGGAAAACGATATTGAGAGATATCGTGCTATTGTTGAAAAACTTGACCTTAGAAAATAAGATGAGCGGAGTAGTCCGCTCATTGTTTTATAGCGAGGCTAAAGATGTCCCCCACCTCTCATAGGTGGCGGGCACCTGATTTTACAGTAGACGGTGAGTTAAAATCTCCCGCCTCGTTGAAACGGTGTTTTGAAATTGCTACGCAATTTCTTCCGTTGTTTTAATGTTCAGGCACAGAACTTAAGTATGCTTACAAGGAATGCCGCAGTGCCTTGACATTTTTACATATTTTTGGCGCATGATGCGCAGGATTTATTTTGTTAAATATGAAATAAAATTTGTGCAATAATAAATAATATAAATTTGATGTAAAAGCTACGGACGGTAGACGGTAGATTGTACACTAATATGGCGGCGGCAGTTAATTGATGAATTCCTTGTATTAAGCATATTAGTGCAGAATCTACATGCTACAGTCTGTAGTTTTTATGCAGAAGGAGGCATAAAAATGCAAAAATTCAGTATGGAATTGGCAGGAAGAACATTAACGATTGAAATCGGAAAAATGGCTCAACTGGCAAATGGATCTGTTTTAGTAAGATATGGTGATACAGCTATACTTTCAACTGCCACTGCATCCGCTACACCGCGGGAAGGGATAGACTTCTTCCCTTTGAGCGTGGATTATGAGGAAAGACTGTACTCAGTAGGTAAGATTCCCGGTGGTTTTATCAAGAGGGAAGGAAAACCGTCGGAAAAGGCAATATTGACTTCGAGGGTTATAGACAGGCCTATTAGGCCTTTATTTCCCAAAGACCTCAGAAATGATGTTGTCATAGTAAATACGGTTTTATCGGTGGATCAGGATAACTCACCGGAAATTGCCGCCATGATAGGTACCTCAGCTGCAATAAGCATATCCGATATACCATGGAATGGTCCTATAGGTGGAGTAGTGCTGGGACTGGTGGATGGCGAAGTGGTAATAAACCCGAATACCGCCCAGAGGGAAAAGAGTCAGATGTATGTGACTCTTGCCGGCACCAAGGACAAGATAACGATGATAGAAGCCGGAGCCAACGAAGTGCCGGATGATGTGATGCTGAATGCGGTCAAGAGAGGACATGAAGACATTAAACGGATAGTTGAGTTTATTGAGGGAATCAGGAAAGAAGTAGGAAAGCCTAAGTTTGAGTATACCTCTTATGAGGTTCCGGAAGAAATATTTGCTGCTGTCAAAGAGTTTGCATATGAGAAAATGAGAGAAGCTGTTTTGGCAGTGGACAAGCAGGACCGGGATGCAAAAATCGAAAAGCTGACTCAGGAAATCCAGGAGCATCTTGCTGAGTCCTTTCCGGAAATGGAGACCCAGATAAATGAAGCTATATACAAGCTGGAAAAGAAGGTTGTAAGAGAATATATCTTAGAAGAAGACAAGAGGGTTGACGGAAGAAGGCTGGATGAAATCAGGCCGCTTTCAGCAGAGGTTGCACTGCTGCCAAGGGCGCACGGCTCAGCCATGTTCCAGCGTGGACAGACCCAAGTGCTTACCGTAGCCACTCTTGGAGCTCTTGGTGATGTTCAGATATTGGATGGTATAGATCTTGAGGAATCAAAAAGGTATATGCATCATTACAACTTCCCCGGTTATAGCGTGGGAGAAGCAAAGACCTCAAGAGGTCCCGGAAGAAGAGAAATAGGCCATGGAGCTCTGGCTGAAAGAGCCCTTGAGCCGGTGATTCCCAGCCAGGAGGAATTTCCTTATGCCATCAGGCTGGTATCCGAAGTGCTGATGTCCAATGGTTCTACTTCCCAGGGTAGTGTTTGTGGAAGCACCCTGGCTCTTATGGACGCCGGAGTACCGATAAAGAGTCCGGTAGCAGGTATTTCTGCCGGCCTTGTCATAGATGAGAATAATCCGGAAAGATTCAAAACCTTCATGGATATTCAGGGAATTGAGGACTTCTTCGGAGATATGGATTTTAAGGTTGCAGGAACAAAGAAAGGTATAACAGCAATACAGGTGGATATCAAAGTAGAAGGTCTGACATACGAAATAATAGAGCAAGCTTTTGAATTGACCCGCAAAGGTCGTGAGTATATTATTGACAATGTCATACTGAAAACTATTGAGAAACCCAGAAAAGAACTTTCACCCTATGCTCCGAAGATACTGACAACCATCATTGACCCTGATAAGATAAGGGATGTAATCGGTCCCGGCGGAAAAATGATAAACAAGATAATTCAGGAAACCGGGGTAAAAATTGATATAGAAGACGATGGAAAGGTATTTGTATCCTGTGTTGATATCAAGGCAGGCAAGAGGGCCATTCAGATAATTGATGGTATTGCCAAGGATGTTGAGCCTGGTCAGATTTATATGGGCAAAGTAATGAGGATAACAACCTTCGGAGCTTTTGTCGAAATTCTGCCTGGCAAGGAAGGCCTGGTTCATATTTCCAAACTTGATAAAAAGCGGGTTGCAAAAGTTGAAGATGTGGTCAATGTAGGTGACGAGATTCTTGTAAAGGTTATTGATATAGATAAGCAGGGAAGAATAAACCTTTCAAGAAAAGATGCTATGTCTGAGGAAGAGGAGAGGAAAGAAAACTAAGAATTAGCGTCAGAAATCGCATCATAGGTTGTAAGCAAGGCGTAAACATGGTGTTTGCGCCTTAAATTTTATAAGATAGTTGTGAAATGCAACATTGAGCTGCCGGCGATTAAGTTGTCTAAATGTAGAAAGCTAGGCTATGAACTATCAGTAAAACAGCAAGTATTTTTCTGCTACATTGGAAAACAATGGCTTTAAGGCTCCTTCAACTTAATCTGGCGAAGCTTATATCAACCGGTTGGAGCCGCAAAAAATGGCAGGTATTTTTACTCCAATTTACCGCACTTTGGGGAAGCAAGCCTTCAAGAAATTGTTTTCCACGGTATACCACAATAACAAAGTAGATTTAGGTTGGAGGAAACATGTTCAAAAAAATCACTTTAAACAATGGTTTGAGGATTGTGTATGAGAAGATACCTTATGTGAGGTCAGTGTCAACAGGCATATGGATAGGAACGGGATCAAGAAGTGAAAATGCTGCAAACAACGGGATTTCCCACTACATAGAACATATGATGTTTAAAGGTACGACCAATAGGAGCGCAAAGGAAATTGCCGAGAGCATTGACAACATAGGCGGCCAAATAAATGCCTTTACAGGCAAGGAATGCACCTGCTACTATACCAAAACCTTGGATGATAATTTAGATATTGCTTTGGACGTGCTGGCAGATATGTTTTTTAATTCCAGATTCGATAAGAAAGACATGGATCTGGAGCGTAAAGTCATACTGGAAGAAATAAGGATGTATGAGGATTCACCGGAAGAATTGGTGCATGATATGCTTTCTGAAACCGTTTGGGGTGGAGATACGCTGGGATATCCCATTTTGGGCACGGAGGAAAGCTTAAACAGGATAGATAATAATATTATCAGAGACTATATCGCCAGGAATTACACTCCCGGCAACTGTGTAATATCAGTTTCGGGCAACTTTGATGAAGATCGGTTGATAGCTTTGGTGGAGAGATACTTTGGAGGGTGGAGCTCTGAATTTGACGGCAGGAGGAGTTTTAAAGCCGCACAGTTCAAAAGGGAAGTAAACATAAAGGAAAAGGATACAGAGCAAATTCATATGTGCATGGGATTTAACGGACTTGAACAGGGAGATGACAGGTTATATACGCTGCTTGCTGTAAATAATATCTTCGGAGGCGGCATGAGTTCAAGGCTGTTTCAGGGAATACGGGAAGAAAGAGGATTGGTTTATTCCATTTATTCCTACCCTTCTTCCTACAAAAATGCCGGGCTTTTTACAATATATGCCGGTATGAATCCGGAGCATCTGGAAACTGTTATTCAACTGGTTTCAAAAGAAATTAAGAAGCTTAAGAAGGATCATATCACTCCGGATGAACTGGAAAAATCCAAGGCTCAACTGAAAGGCAGCTTTATTTTAGGCTTGGAAAGCACCAGCAGCAGAATGAACAGCATAGGAAAGTCTGAAGTGCTGCTAGGGTATATAAACACTCCGGAAGAGATTCTGAAAAAGATTGATGATATAAATATGGACCAGGCGGTTGAAGTCATAAACACTATTTTTGATTTGGACAACTTTGGATTTACGGCTGTCGGTAATATAAAAAAGGAATTTGATGTAAAAATGCTGGTAAAAGACATGTGACAATTGCCTTGCCCAATGCAAGGCAATACTTTTATGCCTTATACCCAATGTATAGCAGTGATTGCATGCTATATGCCTGATATGCGGCAATGTTTTATGCTATATGCCCACATCGTGTGACAGTACTTTCATGCCATATAATTGATGTGCACAATACTTTAAGCAATATACTTGATATGGCAGTATATTTATACTTTAGGAAAACAGAGATCAAATCTCTGTTTTTTTTGTGCAAAAATCTGTCCCTGGCTATACAAGCACCCATAAAAACCTAGATACATAATATATAGGGAAGGCAAAGCCTTAAAAACAAGCAGACACATGGTATGGACCGTCATAGATGGGAAAGCTGCACTGTTAAAGTACAACTCGGGTACTATGGCTCGCTTTTGGTTCTGGTATCCGAAACATATGCTTGCTGGCGGCTTTAGCTATAAGTAAGCCATGTTGCATTGAGCTGTTGACCGACATCAACCAGCAGAAGTACTACTTGAATTTTAAAAGGGGGAGATTTATATGCGCAAAAGGAAGTACACAGTCATAGGTGGAGATTTAAGAAGCTTGAAATTAGCCAATCAGATTGCTGATGATGGAAATGCTGTAAATATATATGGATTCAGTAATGCGGAATTCGACCTGGGAATCGAGGAAAGCAAGGATTTGATGCAGGCTATAGACGAGTCGGATGTGGTTATCGGTCCCTTGCCATGTTCTAATGACAATGAGACGCTTAATGCACCGTTTTTTCCGGATAAGATATACATAAACGAAGTTTTCAAAAAGATGTCCAAAAATCAGCTGTTTATTGCCGGTAGAATAGGCGATAAGATACAGCAGCTCGCCCAGATATATAACGTCTATGTAGTAGATTTGCTTGAAAGGGAAGAGATGGCGGTGTTAAACGCCATACCTACCGCAGAGGGAGCAATCCAGATTGCCATAGAAGAAATGCCAATAACTCTTCATGATTGCAATGCAATGATTCTAGGTTTTGGCAGGATTGGCAAGGCCCTTTCCAAAATGTTGCACGGCATAGGGGCAAACGTCTTCGTAGCAGCCAGGAAGTATGCAGATATTGCTTGGATAAGAAGTTACGGATATAAACCGGTTTATCTTGATGATATGGATAGGTATCTTGGACAGATGGATGTCCTGTTCAACACAATACCCCATGTCATACTTGAAGCCGGCTCACTTGGAGCGCTGAAGAAGGACTGCCTTGTCATAGATCTTGCGTCTAAGCCGGGAGGAGTCGACTTCAATAAGGCAAAAGAAATGGGAATTAAGGTTATATGGGCGTTGTCCCTTCCTGGCAAAGTAGCTCCGGTAACAGCTGCAAAGTTTATGAAGGACACAATATATAACATTATTGATGAGTTGGGGGTGTAGTATTTATGTTGCTTGAGGGGGTTAAGGTTGGTTTTGCCCTGACAGGATCTTTTTGCACCTTTGCAAAGGTATTTGCAGAGATAGAGAAGCTTGTCGGTGAGGGAGCGGATGTTTATCCCATAATTTCTGAATCGGTAGACAAGACGGATACCAGATATGGCAGCGCTATTGAATGGAAAAACAGATTGAGAGTTATAACCGGAAAGGACATAATATCTACAATAGCCGCCGCAGAACCTATAGGCCCTAAAGGTCACCTGGATATTCTTGTTGTTGCTCCATGCACGGGCAATACTCTTGCCAAATTGGCTAATGCAATAAATGACACACCTGTGACCATGGCCGTCAAGGCTCATTTGAGAAACCAGAAGCCTGTGGTGCTGGCTGTGTCCACCAATGATGCCCTGGGAAACAACGCCAAGAATCTTGGAGTTTTGCTGAATGCAAAAAACATATATTTTGTTCCTTTCGAGCAGGATGACCCAGAAAAGAAAGTGAATTCGCTGGTGGCAAAGATGGATTTACTGATCCCTACCATACAGGAGGCTTTGAAGGGAAAACAGATACAGCCTATTTTAAGGTAAGGGGCTATTGAAGAAAGGGGACACTTTTAAATTAAGTGTCCCCTTTTTTTCATGCACTCTTTGATACCTTAGAAGGCGGATAACCATAGTACTTTTTAAAAAGCTTGCTGAAATAATAGGCATCGTGATAGCCAACGCTTTTTGCGGCTGTTTTTATTGATACTTTTCCTTCTTCCAGCAACTCCTTGGCTTTCGACAATCTGACCTTTATCAGATAATTTATAGGTGAATCTCCTGTTTCGTCCTTAAAAATCTTGGATATATACACAGGGCTCAAATAAGTGTTCTGTGATATCTTTTCCAGGGAGATTTCCTCCATATACCTGTCGTTTATATAAGATATTATTGTATTTACCACATTAGTCTTGTCATAGGGTTCAAAGCCTAAAGCGCTGGAATCATTTTGTGAATTCCTCCTGGAGAAGGAATTGATATTGGTCGCTTTCAGTATCAACACTATAAGCTTCATCACAGCCGACTTCAGGAACAGTTCAAAGCCAGGCTCATTTTTTTCCTGTTCATTAAGGATTTCCGAGCATGTTCTGGCAAAATCATACTCATACTTGGAAAGGTTTACTACCGGTGAAGCGTCCTGGCTGATTATAAAATCCCGGGGCAAGTCTCGAATGGACAGGTTGTTAAAGCCGGCATGGAATTGAGTAACAGATTCGCTTTTGTCAACAACTTTATAGTGACATACACCTGGATTTATGACTAATAGGTCGCCTTTTTTCACTGTATAACAGTTGTTTTCAATATAATAGGTGCATGAACCGGACAGTGTGTAAATGAAAGTGGCAAAATCGTGGGAATGCTGATTTATCACATAATCCCCGGGAAACGATTTCTTAAAAATATATAATACCCTTGGGTTAAAACTCTCGGGATTTAATCCCATATCGCACATATAGATCACTCCGTTATTACTGTATGCTATGTTGTGATTATAACATATTTGTTGCTAAATATCTTATCGTAAATTTTTGCGTTCTATTTTATAGAGGGCACCTATATAAAAATATACATCATTTTTTTAAAAATGTACATTTACTTTTAAAATTATTAGTTCATAATAAAGTAATTGATTATAATAAGCGAAATATATACTATAGAATACCCTGGCAGATATTTCGATAATTTTAGACAGCCCAAATATTTCTGGAATATAGTTTCCAGAAGTAAGAAGTGAAGATATAGACTCTGATTTTAATTAGGGTAAATCCGTTGAAGGGACGGTGAAAATTAAAATCAGAAGCATGCATACAGGCGCAGCACCGGATGCAGGGGAAAGCACTCTTCCGTTTTGCTCTTTTGGATGCGCAGCATCACAGGATGCAAGTGTTTGCTTCTTAAAAGGAGTTTGCTGTCGATAGAATGGGTAGTTTTGCTTGTTTATAATCACTTTTAGAAAACCTGCTTTTTTACTTGGAGGAGGAGAAAATGGAAGTTTTTAAATGGTTGTGGAGCAATCTGAAAGGGTATAGACTGCGAATGTTATTGGGACTGGTTATGGTTGTCGCAGTTTCCTCCTTTCATCTGGTTAACCCCTATATTTCAGGGAGAATCGTGGATGATGTCATCTATGGCGGAAAAACTGATATTTTATTAAACCTCGTATTGCTTATGATAGGGGCAACGTTGGTAAGATCCATGCTGAAGTATTGCTATCAGTTGAACTTTGAATCCGTCTCCCAGAAAGTAGTACATAATATCAGAATGAATATTTTCCGCAAACTTCAGGAGCTCGATTTTGGATTTTTCGACAAAAACAGAACCGGGGACCTGATGGCACGAATGACAGGCGATACGGACATGATGAGGCACTTTATTGCATGGGTGATATATGCTACGTTTGAGAATGGAGCCATATTCATATATGCCCTGATTTCCATGTCCATGATAAGCTTAAGGCTTACCCTTATGCTGCTGGTATTAACCCCTTTAACTGCCTTTTTCGCAAACAAAATGTCCAGGACGATAAGACCTGCCTTTTTTGCCGTAAGGGAGCAGTTTTCGCGATTGAATACCGTTGTCCAGGAAAATATCAGCGGCAACAGGGTAGTTAAAGCCTTTACAAAAGAAGATTATGAAATCGAGAAATTTGACAGGGAAAATAATGAATACAGAAATAGAAACCTGGATATTGCAAAAGTGCATGAAAAGTATCTGCCGATCCTGGAGCTTATTGCAGGTTCGCTAACCGTGCTGGTAATCCTTGTGGGCGGCATTCTGGTGATCAGCGATGTTATTTCCATCGGCGAGCTTGTCACCTTTAACGGATGCATATGGATGATGAACGGTCCCATGCGTATGCTGGGTACGATAGTAAATGACTACCAGAGGTTTTCGACCTCCGGAGAAAAGATACTGGCAGTATTGAAAACAGAACCAAAAATCAAAAATTCAGAGCACGTTGTAAAGAAAGACCGTATAGACGGAGCTGTAGAATTTAGAAATGTAAGCTTCAGCTATGGGGACGAGGAGGTTCTGAAGGATATAAGCTTCAAAGCATATCCTGGGCAGACCGTCGCAATAGTAGGTCCTACAGGTTCCGGAAAATCGACGCTGATAAGCTTGATAGGCAGATATTATGATTGCACGGATGGTGCTGTTTTAGTTGATGGTATAAACGTGAAGGATATCGACCTTAAACTTCTGAGAAAGAATATTTCTGTTGCGATGCAGGATATTTTCCTGTTTTCAGATACCATTGAAGGCAATATAGCTTACGGAATTCCCGATGCCGATATGGAGCAGGTAATAGCCGCCGCTGAGGCTGCAGATGCGCATAATTTTATAACAAAGCTTCCTGAAGGATATGACACAATAATTGGTGAGCGAGGAGTGGGCCTGTCCGGAGGGCAGAGACAGAGACTGGCCTTAGCAAGAGCTATTTTGAAGGATCCTTCCATTCTTATTCTCGATGATACCACATCCAGCGTGGATATGGAGACCGAGCATAAGATACAGAAGACGCTCAAGTCCATTTCTCAGAACAGAACAACGTTTATTATAGCTCACAGGATATCATCGGTTAAAAATGCCGATTTGATATTGGTTTTGGAAAAGGGAAGGATTATTGAGAGAGGAAAACATGACGAACTCATAAAGCAAAAAGGATATTACTATAAAGTATATATGAACCAATATGGTGACTTTGATGAAGCTATTTCCAGGGAGGTGGTATAAATGGCCAGAAATAAGTATGATGTAGATGAGGAACTTGAGACCCCATTTAATGTGAAGCATATAATACGATTAATGAAGTACGTAAAGCCATATAAAAGCAAAATCATCATAACTGTTATACTGATGTTTGTCGCAAGCATAGCAAATCTACTTGGGCCATACCTGACTAAAATAGCCATAGACAGTGAAATACCCAAGAAGAATGTTAAAGGACTTATACTCCTGTCGGTGATATTTGTGCTGACCTTGCTTGTTAATGCTGTCTGCCAGAAATGGAGAATTCGGGAAATGACCAATGTGGGTCAAAGCATCATTCTGAACATCAGGAGGGATATTTTTACCCATATCCAGAAGCTTCCCTTCTCGTATTTCGACAGCAGACCTCATGGAAAGATACTGGTAAGGGTAGTAAACTATGTAAACTCCCTTAGCGACTTGCTGTCTAACGGTATTGTCAATCTGCTGACCGACCTTTTTAGCTTGTTGGTTATTTTGGTGTTCATGTTTATAGTGGATGCCCGTCTGACTCTCATATGCATGATTGGACTGCCGTTGCTGGCTATAGCGATAATGACCATTAAGACCACCCAGCGCAAAAGATGGCAGGCCGTCAGCAGGAAATCCTCCAATATGAATGCCTACATACATGAGAATATTGCAGGAATAAAAGTTACCCAATCCTTTGTAAGGGAGGAAGTTAATGCAGGCATTTTCAGGAACCTCAGCAACGCCTACAGAAGTGCATGGATGAGCGCTCAAAGGGTATCCATGCTTTTATGGCCGACCGTTGAAATGATTTCGATAATGGGCACAGCAGCGGTTTATCTGATAGGAGTTTCCTGGATTGGAGAAAGCATAACTGTTGGTGCCTTGATAGCATTTACCAGCTATATATCCCGATTCTGGGCACCGATATCAAACCTTGGCAACTTCTATAACCAGATAATAAACGCTATGGCCTATATGGAAAGAATTTTCGAAACCATAGATGAAAAGCTTATAGTGGAAAACCTTCCCGGTGCAACTGAGATGCCGGTTATAGAGGGCGATGTGGAGTTCAAAAATGTGAGCTTCAAATATGAAGAGGACGGCAATCTGATTCTGGAAAATATGAGTTTCAAAGTCAATAAAGGGGATACCATTGCTTTGGTAGGACCGACCGGAGCAGGAAAGACCACCACCATAAATCTGCTCAGCAGATTCTACGATATAAGTGGCGGACAGGTGCTGATCGATGGTATTGACATTAGAACCGTGACGTTGGAGTCACTGAGAAAGCAAATGGGAGTCATGCTGCAGGATACTTTCATTTTCTCCGGTACCATAATGGACAATATAAGGTATGGTAAACTGGATGCTACCGATGAGGAAGTTATGGAAGCCGCAAAAGCGGTTAAAGCCCATGATTTTATCATAAAATTGAAGGACGGTTATTATACCCAGGTTAATGAAAGAGGCTCCAGGCTTTCGGTTGGGCAAAGGCAGCTGATATCTTTTGCAAGAGCCCTCCTGGCAAATCCGAAGATACTTATATTGGATGAAGCGACCTCCAGTATAGACACGGAAACGGAAATGGCTTTGCAGGAAGGTTTGGAAAGACTCCTTAAAGGAAGGACATCCTTTGTTATCGCCCACAGGCTGTCTACGATTAAAAACTCCACCAGGATAATGTACATCGATAATCGTGGAATAGTGGAGCAGGGTACTCATGATGAGCTTATAGCTAAAAAGGGTGCCTACTGGAAACTGTACACTGCTCAGTTCAAATTCCTTGAAGCTGCGGTGTAGAAATCAATAAGGCTAATAAATAATATTTCTCACACAATTCATAAAGGCATTTTCCCAGTGTAAAGTGGAAGCGAAAAGCAACCATCAACATAAAAGGAGAATGCCTTTATTTATTTGAAAAATCATATGCTTAAAATAGGGAAAATATGAAGTATATAAAGTTAAGCTATATGAAGTTAGTCATACGAATGGGCAATCTTTTCAAGTGATGGTAATGATATGATGCATTAATGGAATGTGAATGTATGACTGGAACGAAGGGCTGCCTAACAATAGTTTATTTGAACATGACAACGGTCCAGAAATGGAAGTATATTTCGATTATAATAAAATAGAATACTGGTCACCAATAAGAAGAAAATAAAGGCGTAGCAATTCTTTTCATTCCCAAAAAAATGAAGCTGGTTTTTTCCAGCTTCATTTTTTATCCAAACTTCATTCATTGTTTTCAATATGCGGTCTAAAGTGTATTTCTGACTAACTTCAACCGTTATACCTTAAACTTGATAGCCGACTGTTCCAAAGCGGATGCCAGGTCGTTCAGATCCTTTGCGAGGTCAGCCAACTGGTTTGCTGATGCTATCTGTTCTTCTGTTGTGGCATTTACCTCTTCCGTTGCAGCAGCAGCGGACTGGGATATTCCGGCTATGCTTTCCATGGAAGCAACGGCTTTGTTTTTAATTTCATCCATGGATTTTATTTGCTCGTTCATGCTTTCCAGTTGTTCAGCAATTTCTTCTGTGGCTGATACTATCGACTTGAATGCATCATCAGTTTGCTTTACCGCACCCATTTGCTTTTGTATGTAATCAGATGCGGTATGGGCTGCATCTACCACTTGAGCTGTCTTTTTCATAATTTTTGTTATTATATCGCTTATGGACAAAGATGCATTTTTGGACTGCTCAGCCAGCTTTTTAACCTCATCGGCTACCACGGCAAATCCTTTACCTGCTTCTCCTGCCCTTGCAGCTTCTATTGCCGCATTAAGCGCCAGGAGATTTGTCTGATCCGCAATCTTAAAGATCACTTTCATTATGTTGTTTATCTGTTTCATATCATTATTGAGATCATTTATTTCTCTTACTATTGTTTCAGCAGCCATGTTTGTTTCTCTGGCACTGGTATTCAGATAATTTACCACATCCATGGAATTTTCACACAGGTCTCTTGTCTTGCTTGTGGCCGCTTGTACGGAAGAAGTGCTTTTAACTACATGGTTGAGCTTCTCTGCAAGCACATCAATATTCTCTTTACCCTTTTGGGATTCCAGAGCCTGTTCCGATGATCCTGCGGCTATTTCACCTATGGCTTCTGCTATCTGTTCGGATGCGCTTAGAGACTGCATTGAATGATTTTCTATTTTTTCCGAACCGGTAACAACCTCATGGGTTATTTTCTTAACATCCTTAATCATCTCTCTTACATTGGATATCATGCTGTTAAAATTCAGGGACAGAACTGAGATTTCATCCTTGAACCTTACATTGAGCTGCTGAGTAAAATCTCCCTGTTTTAAAGATTCTACAGCATTGTTTATTTGTCCCAGGGGCATGGAAACACTCCGTGTTACCATGTAGGATATCAAAAGGGCAAATATGAAGCAGATAACGCCCAAAGTAGCAACTGTGGTACCAATGGTTTTGGTTTTTTCCATCAAATTCGCGAAGGGTACTGTGGTTATCAGTTTCCAGCCGTATTCTTCAATGATGCTATAGCTTACCAGGCAGTTTTTACCGTCTATATTGACCTGGAAATAACCTGCTGGTGAAGCATTATCAGAAAAATATTCGGAATCCAATTTCTTGGTAATTTCTTCTGGCACTTTTTCGCCCATCAATTCGCTGCTGTTGGATCCGACTATTATGTTTTGGCTATCCGCAACATACACTTTGCCTTCACCGGCTTCATCAAGTTTAATACCGGTAACTAAGCTGGTGAAAGTATTTTTTTCCGGCAGTAAATATATGACACCTATGTTTTTTGCGCTTAAAGTATTCCTTGCAGACCTGAAAAGGACAGGCACTTTTAACTCAGTAGTAGGAGAGCTTGGGTTGCTTTCGTTTTTTTCGCTGGTTTCCATGTATATCCATTCGCCTTTGCTGTCGGAAGCCATGATTTTCTTATATATTCCATCTTGATTGTCTTTTACAATAACGTTTTTATTGCCGAACCCCCTGTCCGCTGCATCGGGTATAAAACCGATTTCTTCAATCTTTGATGTCATCGACTTGGTAAGCAGATAACGCTCCAGTTCCTTGGATGTCTCCATCTTCATCAGCATATCGCTGTCAGCATTTAAGCTGTCTACATAATTTTTAACCTGAGAAGATACAGAGACCTCCAGAAGCGTGTCCGAAAATACTTTTAGCTGCGATGATATTTGAGCTCCGAGCTGTTTTGCAATTTCTATGGAGTATCTGCTTACATTCTCCTCCATAGCCTTTGAAGATCGATTTATAGATACGGTTCCCACAATTAGAATCGGCAATAGCGACAATATGAGAAAGGAGGCTATTAGTCTATAATTTATGCGCACCTTTCTTAATGAATTTACCGACAGATTGTCCACAAGTTCTCTAAACATATTAAATATTTTAATATTCTTTAGAGAATTGGCAAAAGATGAGAATTTTGGGGTAAAACTAGGTTTAGATAGTTTCATAACATTCCTCCTGAAAAAGATATTGTTATATGCTTCCAGTGTCGTTGTTGTATGTAAATTTTTCTAAAATGTTATTTATGATTAGTATTCGACATAAGATATTATAATCCTTCTTAATAATGAAAATTATTACAAATTTGATGACCTGTCCGGATCAGCCTTTTGAAATTAGAGAGCACAGTTAAGTGCAGGAAAGCTTTTTAAGGCATGATTTACCGCACCGGCACTTTTTCGTCATGAGCTTGTGGGTGTAGAGGAAAGAAAAAATATCATAACATATTTTCTCAGGTTGGCATATTTAGATTATATGGGGAATATAAGGTAACTTAGACATATGAAATGAGGTTGGAAAATGATTTATCTGGATAATGCAGCAACATCCTGGCCAAAGCCGGAGAAAGTTTATGATGATATCAACAGGTGCATGAGAGAATATTGTGCAAATCCGGGTCGCGGAGGTCATGCCATGTCCATTGCTTCAGGCAGGGCAGTCATTAATGTGAGAGAGCTTTTGGCACGATTTTTTAATATTAAAAATCCCATGCATCTATGCTTTACCAAAAACACTACTGAAGCTATAAATATAGCCATTAAAGGCATCATCAACCCCGGAGATCATATTATAACTACCTGTATGGAGCATAATTCGGTGATCAGACCGCTCAAAACCTTAGAGAAATATGCCGGTATAGAATTGACGATTGTAAAGGGAAATGAATATGGGGAGGTGGATCCCCATGATGTGAAAAACAGTATAAAAAAGAATACAAAGCTTATAGTCTGCACTCTCTCTTCCAATGTCAACGGAATTATCATGCCGGTAGGGGAAATCGGCAGAATAGCCCGGGAGCATGGTGTGCTTTTTCTGGTGGATGCAGCCCAAGGCGCTGGTTCGATTCCTGTGGATGTGGAAGAGATGAACATTGATATGCTTGCTTTTCCTGGGCATAAGGGACTTCTGGGTCCCCAGGGAACCGGCGGACTTTATGTGGCGGATGATGTTCGCTTAAGATCCTTCATGGAAGGTGGTACCGGCAGCAACTCAGAGAACACTTATCAACCGGAAATAATGCCCGATTTCCTGGAAAGCGGTACTTTGAACACACCTGGCATTGTGGGACTAGGTGCTGGAGTGGAATTTATAAACAGCTTTGGACTCAACAATATAAGGCTGTATAAGCATATGATACTTTCCAGGTTTTTTGAAGGACTGGAGGAAATAAAGAATGTGAAAATATATAGTAAAAAAAGCATGGAAAATAATTCGGGCATAGCTGCTATTAATTTTGAAAATACCGATTCTTCTGAAATCAGCAATGTATTGGACAGCATTTATGGCATAGCTACCAGGCCGGGGCTTCATTGCTCCCCTTTGGCTCATGAGACATTAGGCACGTTAAAACAGGGAATTGTAAGGTTTAGTCCGGGATGCTTCAACACGGTAGAGGAGGTTGATCTGACGCTGGAAGCATTAAGGGAAATATCCGTCAAGCTTTAATTTTTACAGAGCAATGTGTAAAAAAATCAGACATAAATGGATATACGCCGTATTAATTAATAAAATTACAAAGGGGGAAATTTTACATGAACAATAATAATAATAATATAATAAAGTCAGTTATAACGGTAGGTATATTGATATTGCTGTTTATCGTAGCAGTATCGTTGCTGAAATTT
Source organism: Clostridium thermosuccinogenes (assembly GCF_002896855.1). NCBI lineage: Bacteria > Bacillati > Bacillota > Clostridia > Eubacteriales > Clostridiaceae > Clostridium > Clostridium thermosuccinogenes. The sequence goes on from NZ_CP021850.1 coordinate 1,637,671, forward strand.
GCTATAAGGACTTTGCTGCCAATTGCTATAATCATAATTGCAGCTTACATTGTCTATATGGTGATCACCGGGAAAAAATAGAGAAACAGGATGACAAAAATTCGGGCACAGAATATACACTGTGACCCTTTTTTTACTATCGAATTAATATGCAAATTAATTTTTTTAATGATGAACATGATAAAATTCACAATTTATTAATAATTACTTTAAACAATGTTCAAACTTATGTTGTACCATATAACCATCAAGGTGCCCCCTTGTTTATATATCAGGCCGGTCAGCAACACTGCTGAACTGGCCTGTTGTGTGTAAGCAGCCCAATTCTTGACTATATTTATAGCTTTTCATGAAAATCCTGTGCCTAAAAAATGCAAATTACCTGTAGGATTCAAAAATATTTTTAAAATGTGTATTTACAACCTGCTTTTTTTGTGCTATAATCAATTCCTGTCGGCGGGGTGTAGCTCAGTTTGGCTAGAGTGCTTGCTTGGGGTGCAAGAGGTCGCCTGTTCAAGTCAGGTCACTCCGACCATTAAAAATGAAGGGTTTGCATATCAGCAACCCTTCATTTTTTTGCTTAAAATCCACTATTTATCCATCATCATGCTTGATGAGAAATTTATTCATCAATCTTATAATAAATGTCAGGAAGCTTTCCAAAATCGTTTGCTGTATTAGAAACTGCCAGTTGTGCACATAATATGTCCAAAGATCATAAGGAGGCTATTGTATGGCAAAGGATGGAAAGCCTATTTATAAAAAATGGTGGCTTTGGGCAATTGTCGCAATTCTGATTATTGCCATTGGAAGCTGCAACAGGGATAGCAACCAGGATGGAAACAACAATGTCGGAAATAACGCGAACACCACGACAGCAAAGGAAGATACAAACAACATAACCGAAGACAACAGACAAGCAGAAGATACGGTGGAGCAATCTCCTGATGCCCAGAGCAAAAAAGAACAAGACAAGCAGCCTGAGTATATTCGTGCGGGCATGTATAAGGCTGGAACAGATATAGCAGCAGGAGAGTACCTGCTTATAAATGATTCGCCAATTATGTCATATTTCCAGGTGACAAAGGATAGCAGCGGTACATTGGAGAGCATAATAGCCAATGACAATTTTTATGGTTCCAGGTATGTTACCGTAGGTGAAAACCAATATATCGAGTTCAGGGACTCCAAAATGTATCCGGTGGCTTCAGCTCCTGTTTTGCAGCCGGAAAACGGGAGATATAAAGAGGGAATGTATAAAGTCGGCAGAGACATTCCGGCAGGAGAGTATAAGGTTATACCGGAGGGAGAGCTGGGCTCCTACATTGAAGTGTCCAAGGATTCCAGAGGAGTATTGGATTCAATCATATCCAATGACAACTTTACCACTGAAAAATATATTACTATAAAGGATGGACAATATATCAAGCTGGTGAGCTGCTATATACAGAAATAAAATTGATAATTAAATCCGGATTTCAAATATCGTTTAAGAGGGCTTTATAAGCCCTCTTGCCTTTTGCTGATCATTCCAAAATGTAACAGTATTCTAACAGAGCTTTATGACAACGGGTATCTGTCATTGTCCCACGCATTGGCATACCTTTAAGGAAATTTACCGCATATTCTTTCTTTGAGCAACTAATAATATACATACATGATATTCATAGACAGAAATAAAAAGGAAATAATAAAGAATCATGCTTGTGAAGCTTATTTCAAGGAGTGAAGCTTTTGAAGGATCTGAAAAAAATAATTAAAAGCCTGCTGCTTTTTAGTGAGCCGGAGGAAAAGGAGCAGTTTATTTTAAAAGAGAAAGAAGATGAGATGAGCAAATACAGAGAATCCTTTGATGATGCCCAATCCGGCAGCGATGAGGAAGCTATTCAGATATTCGAGCAAGCCAGAAAAAAAGAACGGAATAAAAGGGATAGAAGCCGGTCAGTTTTAAAAAAGCCTGTTGAACTGTCCGAGATTATGGCAAATAGATCCGGAAAAGGCGATGAACCCGACAGTGGAAAGGACCAGGGAGAAAAGCAGACGCAGGAACAGACTTCAGGACAGTCAAGGGAGGAGGAACATTCAAAAGACAAGAGACAATCAAAGGATAAAGGACAAGGAGATGACCAGGGTCAATCGGCAGATGGGGATAAAGATAAAGCGAAAGGCGCCGAGCAAGACCAGAAAAAGCAAGCCAAAACAGGAGATACGGATAAAAAAAGCACCAAGAGCGAGGAGGAAAACGAAGAGAAGGAAGATACTGAAATAGTCGGTGATATAACTGCAAACCTTAGATATATGAAAAAAGTATACAATGTGCCGGTAAACAGCGACATTGTTATCAGAGAATTTGACATCAATGTCAAGGATAAGGTCATTCCCGCATTTTTAATATTCATAGACGGAATGGTGAACAGCAAGCTGATAGATGATGCAATTCTAAAGCCTCTCATGCTGCTGTCCAACATGGATATAAAGTCGGATGAGAACGGCATTGAGGAGTATGTGGAAAGCCATATTCTGCCTCATCTTCAGTTAAAAAAATCCGGAAGGTACAGCGAAGTCATAGGGGATATAAATTATGGGAGCTGTGCGCTGTTTATCGACGGAATGAAGATAGTGTTTGTCGCTGATGTAAAGGGATGGGAGCACAGAGGCGTCGACAGGCCGGTGAGCGAGATGGTCATCCGGGGCCCACAGGAAGGCTTTACAGAACAAATCAGAGCAAATACTTCTTTGGTCCGCAGAATGTTAAAGGACGAGAACCTGATAGTAGAAAATATACAGGTGGGCAGAAGGAGCAAAACTCCCTGCGCAATGCTTTATATAAAGGACATAGCCAATGATTCCCTGGTAAATGAAGTGAGAAGAAGAATAAAAAGTATAAAAACCGACTATATTCTGGATTCCGGAGAGCTGGAGCAGATGATAGAAGACAGCACTTTCTCTACCATACCTCAAATTGTATCCACAGAAAGACCCGACAGGATATGCTCCATGCTTGCGGAAGGCAAGGTAGCCGTAATAGTAAGCGGCAGCCCTTATGTGCTGGCAATGCCGGCTACACTGGCTACTTTAATGCAGACCCCGGAGGATGCCTACCTAAGGTTTCCATACAGCAATTTGCTCAGATTATTGAGAGTTATTGCCATGCTGCTTTCACTGCTGCTTCCCGGAATATATGTCGCTATCACGAATTTTCATCAGGAGATGATACCTACCGACCTGCTCTTTGCTATAGCCGCTTCAAGGGAGACGGTTCCTTTTCCTTCAGTGCTGGAGATTTTGATAATGGAAATAGCTTTTGAACTGATACGAGAAGCAGGTTTGAGGATACCGGGTATTATAGGGACCACAATAGGAATAATCGGTGCATTGATTTTAGGACAGGCAGCTGTTGCCGCCAATATCGTAAGTCCTATACTGATTATAATAGTAGCGGTTACGGGCATAGGCTCCTTTGCAGTTCCCAATTTTTCCATGGCTTTTTCCTTCAGGATAAACCGCTTTATATACATAATATTGGGAGCAATGGCGGGATTTTTAGGAGTAACAGTAGGGCTTTTCATACAGGGGATTATGGTCGCTGCATCCAAGTCTTTCGGAGTACCGTTCCTGACGCCTTTTGGACCAAAGACAATCAGGACATTTTCAGACACAATAACCAGAGGACCCATATGGAAGCAGGAATTCAGGCCGGATTATCTCAATGCAAAAGAAGTAAGGAGACAGCCTCATATTAGCAGGGAATGGACTTTAAAGGGTAAAAAGGGGGAAAAGAAAGATGAAGAATGAGACTGTTTTTGGTAGATGGGAAGCTAATTGCTTACTTATAATTTTAATCGGAGCTAAAATTTTTCTGAATTTCCCTAGAGTGATTGAAGAAATTGTCGGTAATGCAGGATGGATACTGGTATTGGTTACAACAGTGCTGGCATTCATACTTTTTTACATCATAACCAGGCTATATGAGCCTTTTGAGGGGATGGACCTGATAGATATAGCTGATAGAGCCATGGGTTCTGTAGGAAAGCTCATCGTAGGAGGAGTGCTCATAGCGTATCTGATATTTACAGCCTCCATAATGCTGCGGGAGTTTGGTGAGGATATGAAAACCATATCCTTTGCCATGTCGCCCATAAGCTTCATGCTGATTTTATTTATTGCCGGAATGATTGCAGCGGCATATTTCGGACTGGAGCCCATCGTTAGAATAGCCGCTATTCTGACCCCGGTAATTGTAGCAGGATATCTGATAATAATTTTGGGGGTTATACCCTACTATAGATTTAATAATCTATATCCCTTGCTCGGGCATGGGGTGAATGCTATTGCGGCCAACAGCATCCCTCAGCTGTCAATGTTTTCTTTATTTGAAATGCTGTTTCTGATAACTCCATATATAAAGACCAATAAAAATATGAAAAGAGTAGGCTATTCCGTATTGGGAGCGTCCTGTTTTGCTTTAATTACCAGCACCTTGGTTTATGCTCTGGTATATCCTTATCCTATAGCCTTGGAAAACTTTCTTCCGATCTACCAGTTGGCGAGGCTTATAAACATAGGAAGATTCTTTCAAAGAATTGAGTCCATGTTTGTTTTCATATGGGCGGCAGGAGCGCTCCTTCATCTGAGTGCCACCTTTTATCTGGCAATTCACTTATTCGCAAAAATTTTGAGGCTCAAATACCAAAAGCCGCTGATTATACCTTTTGCAATACTGGTTTTTAATATCAGCCTTTTACCTCCCAGCTTGATGGAGACCATAAAATTGGAAACCCAGTTCTCCAAAAACTATTTTGCGTTTATAAGCTTTGGATTGCCCATTATGGTTCTATTAATTGCACGGATTAGAAAAAGGACGGTGAAAGGAGCGGTAGAGTGCAGTGAAAGGTAGAAGAGTACTTGGCTTTCTTTTATTGACGTTTTTTTTAATCTTCATGCTCAGCGGATGCTATGACAGCATAGAAGTGGATGACCTTGCTTATGTAATTGCCATAGGTGTTGATAAAGGGACTGTGGATATGGTCAAGGTCACATTGCAGTTTGCGCTGCCCCTGGCCATGGGCACAGGAGGAGAAGGTGGAGGCGGCGGAGGCGGCGGAGGAGAAAGCGAAGAAAATAAAACCGTATATAACTTGACCATTGATGCGCCGTCCATATTAACCGGAATAAGTATGGCCAACAATATAGTTAGCAAGCAGATAAACCTCTCCCATACGAAGATAATCGTATTTTCAGAGGAAATGGCTCGGGAAGGCATAGGAAATTATATAGTCAGGCTTTCCAGCATGAGGCAACTAAGGCCCAATACAGCTGTATATGTCACCAGAAGCAGTGCGGAAGAATTCCTGAAAGCTGTTACCCCGCAATTGTCAACCAATACGGCCAAATATTACGAACAGGGGGTATTGGTCCATGAACGCGTAGGGGCTACGGCAAACACACAACTCCATAGTTTTTCAGCAGCATCCAGATCTCTTGGAGCTCAACCTGTGGTGACGCTGGCTGGAATTAACCGATATGAGACCTCTGCTGATTTTAAGATTCCCAAAGATGATGCAAGCATGGGAGAAGATAACAATATTAATCACTTGGAGTATAAAGCGGGAGAAATACCGAGGGCAGCCAAAAACAAAGCGGAAGTTAGGGGGCTGGCGGTATTCAGAGGTGGCAAGATGATTGGAGAATTAAGCGGACTGGAAACGATATTTTATATGATGGTAACCGGTGAACTTAGATATAACAATATTACCTTACAGGACCCCCATGACAGCAATAATTATGTTGTCCTGAACGTGAAAAAGAGCAGAAATCCTGTCCACAGTGTGGAAATCGTTGATGGCAAGCCTTTGATTGGCGTTAAAATACTGCTGGAGGCTGATATTTCTGCAATAGGGAGTGAAATGGACTACCAGGAGCCGGAAAAAGCAAGTATTCTGGAAAAGGAATGTGAGAAATATATAAAAAGGGAGATTGAGTCCTTGTTATATAAGACTTCAAAAGAATTCAATACCGATATATTCGGATTTGGTAACAAAATAGCTGGAAAATTTGCTACATGGGAAGAGTGGGAAAAATTCGGATGGCTGCAAAAATATAAAGATACCTCTTTTAGTGTAGAAGTGGATCTGGTGATAAGAAGACCAGGACTTACGGTAAAGTCCATACCAATTATTTCATCGGAAGGTGCTGAGGGGAAATGATCAATGGATTTGCCTTATTCATCATAATAATTATACTGGCGTGGTGTTTTGTGTACACGCTGAGTTATGGCATATGGACGTGGAAAGACAAGAATCGTTTTGGTTCATTAATGATAATCCTGTTAGCAGCGGCGATTATTATACTACCGATATATACGCTTTTCTTCAAGGGAAGTTGATATGGCAAATTCAATACAATAAAAGCCTTAAAAAAGAGTGCCTTATAAGGCCTTATCCCCGGTTCTCTGGCCATAACGCTAAATATTTAGGCAGGTATTGCAAAACAAGATGTGTAGTACCTGCTTTATTGTTATAATTATATTATGATAGCAAAACAGAAAGGAAAGTGTCAGTGAATTACATAATTTTTGATCTGGAATTGAACAGCAAGCCTTTCAAAAACCGGCACCCTAACGAAATAATAGAAATCGGTGCGGTAAAATTAAATGAGGATCTGGATGTGCTGGGCACATTTCAATCCTTTGTGAAACCCAAATTATATAAAAAACTGTTTTCCGTAGTTAAAAACAAAACCCATATAACTCAAGCGGACGTCAATAATGCGGAGGATTTCAAAAGTGTGATCACACGATTTCGTCAATGGATTGGAAAGGATTATATATTATGCAGTTGGGGACATGATGATATGCATCATCTTAAGTCTAATTGTGAATTTCAGCGTATCGGCTCCAAATGGATAAGGGGAAGCATAGATATCCAGAAACAGTTTTCAAGGATAAGTGGTCTGCCGGCAGGCCATTCATTCAGCCTCAAGAGCGCTTTGGAGAGGCTGGAAATACCCATAAGGGATGAACTTCACAGGGCAGACATTGATGCTTTGTATACAGCTGAAATATTTAAGCGGATATATGATAAACTGGACACTCAGGTTGTAGCACCACAGAATAAAGCGAAAAAAGGACTTATCGGAGGTGATCCGTCTGCTGGTCGTAATTGACAGGTTTGAAGGAAGATTTGCCGTATGTGAAGGCGAGGACGGAAGGATGATAAATATAGAAAAAGAGAGAATCCCCGATTCTGCCAGGGAAGGAGATGTGCTTTCCTTCAATGGTGAAACCATCACAATTGACGAGGAAGAGACAAAGAGAAGGCGGGAAAGGATTCTGAAACTGGCAGAAGATGTCTGGGAATGATTATTGTGTATTCTTCAGTCTGCTACATGGCATAGGAGCATATATTTTTCCTGGTGGAGTTTTTTACCACAAGTGTAACGGGTATACAACTATTACATTTTTGAAGCATTGATTCTTCTACCTGGCTTGTTTATCATGTTGTAGTATGTATTAACCTTTGACTATACTAAAAACACATTTTGAGAGGATGACGCAATTGAAACTACCTGGTTACAGGAGCAAAAACCGCTGGAAAATGACCCTGGCGACCCTGGTTTACAGTGCGCTTGTTTTTCTAATTGGATTTGGCTTACTGAATTCAGACTTATCCTACCGTGAGCCTGATGTGGGAAATAACACAGGAAAGACTGCGGAAGGAGCAATACAGCCTGATGACGGTATGAAAACCGGAGGGGATGAAGCCGGGGGTCCCCCTCGAAATCAAGAAGATGAGGTCATACCCGGTAAGGATGAAACGGGTGCGGATTACGGCGGTGGTAAGGCAGCACCGGCAAAAGATGGAAAGCTCATTATCCATTATATAGATGTAGGCCAGGCTGACAGCATATTGATAATAACGCCGGGCAAAAAGGTTATGCTCATTGATGCAGGCAACAATAACGATGGTGATGATGTGGTGGAGTACTTGAGAAATCAGGGCATAAGCAGGATTGATGTTGCAGTTGGCACTCATCCCCATGAAGATCATATAGGCGGGCTGGATACGGTCATCAGGAATTTTGATATAGGGAAAATTTATATGCCCAAAGCTGTGAATGCGACAAAAACCTTTGAGGATGTCCTGGCAGCGGTCAAGGATAAGGGCCTCAAGATAAACACTGCTGAAGGCGGAAGGGATATTGCCATTGATTCCCGGATTGAGTCCTTGTTTCTTGCCCCCAACAGCGGCGAATATAAGGATCTGAACAACTATTCCGCAGTAGTTAAGCTCACCTTTGTAGAGACTTCTTTTCTCTTTGCCGGCGATGCTGAAGATGTATCGGAGGAGGAGATGCTCCAAAAAGGTTATGATTTGAAAGCAGATGTCCTAAAAGTAGGGCACCACGGGAGCAGTTCATCCACTACACCGGAGTTTTTGGAAGAAGTTGATCCGGAATATGCCGTCATTATGACGGGAAAGGACAATGAATACGGACACCCCCACAAAGAAGTCATGGAACGACTTAAAAATAAGGGGATTAAGGTCTACAGGACGGATCAGAACGGTACTGTGGTAGTTGAAAGTGACGGCAGAAATATAACCTTCAGCACCAAACCGGGAGACTACACCTATCCGGAAAAAGGATAGATGTTAAAATATTATAATCTGTATCCGGGGTCTGATTTCGAAATAATGCAATCTCGAGGAGCATTTATACTGGCATAATCGGTTCTTTTAAAAGGTACACATCAAGTTTTCCTTATCCGTGGGGCCTTAAACCAGCTTCACGGATATTTATTTTAAAGAATATTTTATATCCCTCAATTTCAATAAAAAACCGTCAATCTATGAGATTGACGGTTTTTTATTGGTGCGCCATCAGGGACTCGAACCCGGGACACCCTGATTAAGAGTCAGGTGCTCTACCAACTGAGCTAATGGCGCAAATGCCTTCTTTAGACTTGTCCAAGAGAATTTGGACAAACCTGTCCAAATTGTATTTTAATATAAGAGCCGAAGTCTTCATTTCAAAGAAGTACGACTCTTATAATATTGTGGCAGGGGAGACAGGACTTGAACCCGCAGCCGACGGTTTTGGAGACCGCTACTCTACCAATTGAGCTACTCCCCTACGAGCGACTATTATAATATACAATACCCGAAGCTTGTTTGTCAATGGTTTTTTTAATATTTAATTTAAAGATAAATGGGAATAGATAATAAAAATGCGTTATTTCTTTCTCTTGCTACGAAATAAAGCTTGTTTTATGCCGTTTCCTGCTAATTGCGTATAGATTTTTGATGGATATATGATATTATAAAAAGGTATCATAACGGGATAAAATGTAAAAACACAGCCGGAGGACGGCTTGCTGCTATAAAAATCAATGACGACCTTAAGGAGGATTAGTTTATGGATATAAAATTAGGTATAAAATTAGGGTTTATCGGAGCGGGGAATATGGGCTCCGCAATGATGAAAGGAATTCTTTCGTCAGGGCTTATCAAAGCCGGAGACATATATATGTCGGATGTCAATCGCCGGAAGCTGGAAGCTTTAAAGGAGGAAAACGGTGTAAACATCGTTTCCTGCAATAGGGAGCTGGTGGAAAAATCCGATGTGATCATACTTGCTGTGAAACCCAACATGGCAAAGGAAGTTTTGGAACCGTTAAAAGAACTGATTGATGATAAAAAGCTTCTGATAACGATAATTCTGGGGCTGCCTATAAAGTTTTACAGGAGAATATTGGGAGACGGGCTGAAAATAATACGTACGATGCCTAACACTCCTGCTCTGATAGGTGAGGGAATGATACTTATGTCCTATGACAGCGCGGTGGGAGAGGAAGATATAAAGACAGCGAAAATGCTTCTGGAAAGCCTGGGCAAAGTGGAAGTATTGGATGAAAAGCTGATGAGCGAGGTTACGGCAGTAACCGGAAGCAGCCCGGCCTATGTATATATGTTTATTGAAGCTATGGCTGACGCGGCAGTCCGGTCGGGGATTCCGAGAAACCTCGCCTATGAACTGGCAGCTCAGGCAGTTGCGGGATCTGCGAAAATGGTGCTTAGGACCGGAAAACATCCTGGCATTTTGAAGGATGAGGTATGTTCGCCTGCCGGGTCGACGATTGAAGCTGTTGCTGCCTTGGAAAAACACGGTTTCAGGTATGCAATAATGGATGCCATGGAGGAATGCACCAAGAAGGCCAGGGAAGTAGGCAAAATGTATGAGTAAGCTGCTGCTTATGCAGTGTAAATATCTAATTTTATTAAGAAAAGAGAGAAAAACGGAGATAGTATGAAAAAAGTCATTATATACACAGACGGTGCATGTTCAGGCAATCCTGGAGCCGGAGGCTGGGGTGCCATACTGAAGTACGGCGAACACGAGAAGGAAATATCCGGCTATGAAGACAACACCACCAACAATAAAATGGAGCTCACCGCTGCAATAGAGGCGCTAAAGCTGCTTAAGGAGCCGTGTGAAGTCGAGCTTTACAGCGACAGCGCATACCTGGTCAATGCCTTCAACAATAATTGGGTGGAAAAGTGGAAAAACAACGGATGGAAAAATGCAGGCAAAGAAGAAGTGAAAAATATTGAGCTTTGGAAGCAATTGGACGAAATGACAAAAAGGCATAGAATCACATGGATAAAGGTAAAGGGGCATGCGGATAATGAATACAACAACCGTTGCGACAAGCTGGCAACGGATGAAGTGAAGAGAAACAGGAAGGAATGAAGCTGTGAAACTAACAGGCAGGCCAAGTAACCAATGAAAAGCGTTATCCGGCACTGACGAGAAGAAAAGGACAGTGCAACTTAACTTAATTTATCAACTTAAAATTTAAATGCTATTTTTTCTATTGATCATACTTTTGGTTATACTTTGCAAGCATGAGTGGTTGTGTTAGGCTGGTCGTATGCTGAAAAATGCCGGCACAACGGCTTAACTTGTGAACACAATTTGAAGATATAAATTGAGGAGGTAGCAAAATGAATTACGAAGAAAAAACAGTTTCCAGAGAGCACAAGTATAAGGGAAATATAATAAGCGTGGATATGCTTACAGTGACCCTTCCGGACGGAAGACAAGCTACAAGGGATGTGGTGAAACATCCGGGGGCATCGGTGGTTATACCTTTGAATGAAAACGGGGAATTGTATATGGTTAGGCAGTACAGGAAACCTATAGACAGGACTTCACTGGAACTTCCTGCCGGAAAACTGGATCCCGGGGAAGCTCCGGAAGTTTGCGCCCAAAGGGAGTTAAAGGAAGAAACCGGTCTGGAGGCAGGGGAAATAAAACATGTAATCAGTGTGCACAGCACACCGGGATTCTGCAATGAGGTGCTTCACATGTACATAGCCACCCAACTTAAGGAAGGAGAATCCTGCGCTGACGAAGACGAATTCATATCAACGGAGAAAATCCCTGTGCAAAAGCTCATCGGAATGATTCTTAATCATGAGATTACTGACGCCAAAACCATAATCGGAGTGCTTCTTGCAGACAAGATACTTAAGGGTGAAATCAGCATATAAGCTTTGAACCAATTCAAATACATATAAATTAAATATTAAATTTTCATAAAGTTTACAATACACAGCGTGTATTGTAATTTTTTTTATTTTCACAGCATACAATCATTATGTACATAATAAATCAACAGACAAAGTGGCGGGGTGGATTGTATTTGCTGTCAAAAGCTCGAGGTATTCTTACAAGACACATAAAAAACAATATAAAAACGTATTTCTTCCTGCTTATGACCTTTGTTGTAGGAGTATCTGCCGGTGCTTTTACAGTAAATGGATTAAGTACCATGCAACGGGAAGAGCTCACATATTATTTTCAGGGCTTTCTGCAGCTTCTAGACAATCAAAAAGTTGATAATATTGAGCTTTTAAAGCTTGGATTTATGGAGAATATTAAGATTATCGGACTGCTATGGGGTCTGGGAGTGACAATAATCGGAATACCTTTCATTTTTATAATAATTGGCATAAGGGGTTTCATAACTGGCTTCACTTCAGGTTTCATAATCGGAATGTTGGGATGGAAAGGCATAGTTTTTACACTGCTGGCTCTTTTACCCAAGGAATTCATAATAATACCCTGTTTAATCTCTCTTGGAGTTAGCGGAATAAACTTTTCCAGGAATATCATTAAGAAAAAATCCATGCATCATTTATCCAAAGGCAATTTAAAAACCAGTTTCATAGCATACTGCATGGTTACGCTGTTTTTTACCTGCTTTATATTTGCCGGTGTTTTGATGGAGGCATATGTCACTCCGGTTTTTATCAGGATGATAAGGCCAATGATTACATCATGAGTTTACAATAAAAAAAATTATATGCAAAATCAAACAAAATAAAATATAATACGTATACATTAGTAATTTATGGTTAATAATCATTAGTGGAAAACTATAGAAATACATTAAGATGGACCGATAATAATGTTCGAAAAAAGTATCAAAATATGTAAATTCTGAAGCAGGATTTTTGGAAATCTTGCAGAATATAGTACTGATATGAATATTTTATATATATTAGAAAAATTTTCTTGATGTTGCTTACGAATATAAGGACACAGTTGTTATGGTTAAGCCTAGCGTTAATTATAGATATGAGAAGGGGTAGATTGTTTAATGGAAGCATTAGTACAAAAATTTATTAGCTTTCTCGAAAGGGATAAGCGGCTATCAGCAAATACACTGCAGTCATACAGAAGGGATGTAGACCAGTATATTACATATTTGCGGGAGATAAATCTGCTTAATATATCCAACACCAATAAAACCACGATAATTGCTTATCTTCTTCACTTGCAGAAAAAAGGGCGTGCTACATCCACAATTTCCAGAAATCTCGCTTCAATCCGGTCCTTTTACCAGTATTTATCCAAGAACAGAATCATTGATAATGACCCGACCACCGGACTTGAATCGCCGAAAGTTGAAAAAAAGCTGCCGCAGATATTGTCAACACAGGAAGTTGAACTTCTGCTCGAGCAACCTAAATGTGTTGACTTAAAAGGATATAGGGATAAAGCGATGCTGGAATTGCTGTATGCTTCCGGCATTAGAGTGTCGGAACTGATATCCCTGGATGTGGAGGATGTAAACTTAGAAACAGGGTTCATCCGGTGCAGCAAAGGCAACAGGGAAAGGATGATTCCCATCGGGTCGATTGCCATGAGCGCCTTACAGGATTATCTGACCAACGCAAGGGATATGATGATTCATAGCAAGGATGAAAAAGCCTTGTTTGTTAACGTGAACGGAAAGAGGCTGACCCGTCAGGGATTCTGGAAGATTATCAAGCAGTACAAGAACATGGCGAAAATCAACAAGGATATCACGCCTCATACCTTGAGGCATTCCTTCGCCGCCCACCTGCTGGAAAATGGCGCTGATTTGCGTTCCATACAGGAAATGCTCGGACATTCCGATATTTCCTCCACGCAAATTTATGCTCAGATAGCAAAGAATAAGATAAAAGATATATACAAGAAAACGCATCCAAGAGCATAACAGGAAGCAGCCTCTCTTTTTGAGGGTTGGTCTTAGGGAATTTTATCCCGTAAAAATATCGGCATATATTGGTACGTTTTACCGGCTATGCCGATTTTTCTTTTTCTGGTGCCGATGCAGAGATCGGTGGATCAAACATGCCAATGGAGTTAGAATGATTTTGATATGCCATACCTGTCTACCATCATTGAAAACATGGATTATATCAAAGAGCTCACAGGTGGTCTTTTCTGTGAGGTCTTTATTGCTGTGTACTTTTGTCCCAATGTATTGAAGTGGCCTGAATTATGTGAACATAGAATTTGCACCGATTAGGGTGCTGGACAGATGAAAAATTGAATAAAGGATTGTAAAGGGGAAAGAAATAATTATGGATCATATTAAAACATTTAGTCTTTACGGGTCGGAATCTCCAAAGCAAATAGCTTTGCATAACAGTTCCCGCGGTGAAAATGATATTCGAATGACTTATATTGTTGAGTTCCCGAATATGGATAAGCTTGCGGTCAAGGTAACTAAAAATTCCTTTACAACGCCAGAACGTGTAAAAGGGTGGGCAGAGCTTATCGAGCACTACAATAATCTCGGTATATATTGTCCTAAAATAGTGCGTAATAAAAATGGTGAATATTGCTCAAACATTGACGGATACCTGGTTTTCGCCGAAGAATATATGAAATACAAGCCGGCTGCCGGAAGGAACGAGAGTCTTACCGGTGATCAGAAATACGAGAGAAAGCTATATGAATCAATAGGTCTTGTTGCAGCAAATCCAGCACCACTTGTGCCATGGCATACGGCATACTGCATTTATGATAAATTTGACATAACAGATGAATATGATGAAAATTACCAGTGTGCTATGGAGCTTCGGGATTATTATCGAGACAACATACCTGAGCATGCAATGCGGGCACAAAAGCTTTTCGAAGAATACTGCCGCCGAAGGGAGAAATTTGAGCCTATATACCGTTTGCTCCCTAAGTCGGTTTTTCAGGGTGACATAAACGATTCAAATATCCTTGTCGATGAAGCAGGTGATTTCAAGGGAATGATTGATTTCAACCTCTCCGGTACGGAAACAATTTTAAACTATGCTTTCTGTGAAAGTTTTTGCTGCCTAGAGGATGATTCGGAAATCGATGTGCTTCTTGACACTGAAGCTTTGAAAAAGCGTGATGCATGGACTGCACAGCGCCTGGCATGGATTGGAAAGCACTATAAATTCACCGATGAAGAAAGGGAAGCTTTTAACGAGTACTACAATATAGTGGCTCCGTTTCGATGGACATATCATTGCTTTTTCCTGTCACTTCTGAAAAATAGAGAAAAATATCCGGAAGGGAGGAAATATGCAGGACATATTCTTGACTGGACGGAATATCAGATGACAAGAAGTGATGTAAGCAGCTTGCTTCCATAAATAAAAACTTGAAAGGATATTCTTGAAATTGTCAAGGAGGATTTTTAATGGATAAAAGGCTGGTAGGAAAATGGTATACAGCTGACTGGGGTGAAACAATCAACATATTTGATGAAGAACCGTTACGAATGAAAATATCCTTTTCACTTTCCGGAAATTATAATTTTGAACCAAACCGAGTTTATGAAAAAGATGACTATCTATGCTTTGAAATAAACGATGGAGACCAGCGTAAGGTGTATCACGTACGATACGTAGACGGCTTTTTAAAAGGATATTATATATATCATGGAAAGGAAATACCTGCAACATACGAACGGATCTCCGAGATACCTGAGGACGGACAGTTCGAGTTCAATCCTCATCAGATGGTTGTTCCATATCCCGATGTGCCACGCATTGAAATACTTAAAGAATACGCTGAATACGACAATAGACAATCATCAAATCCCTGTTGCATTGAATACAGGCTTTATGAACCGGTCCCCGACATACTTCAGAAATACGATTACAAAAAGTATATAGAAGGTTATACCCCCACTGATGACAGATTGGCTTTTTCTCTACTTGATTTCGTGTGTGATCACTTTGGTCATGACGGCACGAGCGGATTTCCGAAGGGATGCCGGGTAGAAGATATTATTGCTTACTGCGAAAACCACAACGGAAAGATAAATTGCAGGGGACTTGCCATTCTTCTGGCTGCCTTGCTGCGTATGAACGGGATAAAAGCATCACACGTAACTTGTATGCCCTATGAAGATCCGTTTGACGATTGCCATGTGGTTACTGACTGCATTCTTCCCTCCGGAGCAAGAATCATGTTTGATCCTACATATAGATTATATTTGAGGGACTCTAACGGTGAATATGTTTCACTGCAGAGGCTTCGTAAAATGCTAATTAACGGCGAAGTGTACTATCCCAACTCGGAAGCATCATATAATGGAGGCAGATTCGATTTGGATTTTCAAAGACAGTATATGATTAAAAATGCTTTTCGTTTTTCACGAGGCACTTTCTGTGCTGATGGTTATGATGATAACAGCAAGCGCCGGATTGAATTGATTCCAAGCAATTACCCCATCGATAATTTTAGCGATCAACGGAGGAGTGAATTTGTGTTCTGTGAATCTGAGTTTTGGGGTTTGATGCCTTAATTTTAGTTGAATTAGTGAGCATTGATTTCAACGACACGGTTTTAAACTTCCCAGATGCTCCCAGTATTATAAAATCATAAAGGAGCGTGATAATAATAGATATTGAAAAAATAGGGCAGCAAATATGCTATTTAAGAAAGGCTAAGAGATTGACGCAAGCAGATATGGGTGAAAGGCTGGGGGTGTCATTTTAAACAGTGTCGAAATGGGAACGAGGCGAGACTTTACACGATATATCATTGTTGGGCGCCTTATCTGATGCTCTTGAAACCACTATAGATAACATACTTCGCGTCGAAGATCGCCCGGCTTTCATGAGGCGTATTACAGTATCACAAATGAGAGAGGGAATAGAGTGTTTTGAAAAAATAGGTGAACTGCTAGGGACAGACAGTTACTTTTTTATGCCGATATAAATGGGTATATATCATAAGTAGATATGTTAAAATATTCATGTAAAAATCATAGGCAAGGAGAATTGTGATGAAGAGAGTCATTTTGATAGTATTGGACAGCGTAGGTATGGGAGAACTGCCTGACGCAGGCAAATATGGAGATACAGGCAGCAACACCCTGGGCAATATTGCAGAGAGGATAAAAGGATTCAGTCTTCCTGAGCTTGAGAAGCTCGGGTTGGGAAATATCGACGGGATGAAGGGAATAAAGAAATCAGATAAGGCGGAAGGATGCTATGGGAGAATGGCTGAGCAATCTGCGGGGAAGGATACGACCACCGGACACTGGGAGATCGCAGGGCTGATCTTGAAAAAGCCTTTCCCTGTGTATCCTGAAGGGTTTCCGGCAGATATAATTGAAAGGTTTGAAAAAGCCATAGGCACAAAGATAATTGGAAATGTAGCAGCATCCGGGACGGAGATTATAAAGCAACTGGGAAGAGAACATGTGAGAACCGGATATCCGATTGTATATACCTCTGCGGACAGCGTGTTCCAGATAGCTGCTCATGAAGAAGTGATTCCGGTAGAAAAGCTGTATGAAATGTGCGCCAAAGCCCGGGAGATAATGAGTGGGGAGCATGCCGTAGGCAGAGTTATCGCCCGCCCTTTTGCCGGCGAAGAAGGAAATTATAAAAGGACCGACCGTAGGCGGGATTTTTCCTTAAGCCCTTTTGACAAAACGATACTGGATTATGTGTCGGAGGCTGGGTATGAAGTCAAAGCAGTAGGTAAAATAGAGGACATATTTAATAAGCAAGGTATAACGGAAGCGGTTCATACCCATGACAACATGGATGGTGTGGACAGGACCTTGTCCTATATGGAGAAAGATTTTGAAGGTATGATTTTTACCAACCTGGTGGATTTTGATATGCTGTTCGGGCACAGGAATGATGTGGAAGGATATGCCAGAGCCTTGAAGGAGTTTGACAGAAGAGTGCCTGAAATACTTGACAGGCTGAAGGAAGACGACATGCTGATCATCACTGCCGATCACGGATGTGATCCGACAACGGAGAGCACAGATCATTCTAGAGAGTATGTTCCCCTGCTTGTATATGGGAAAAAGCTTAAGCAAAACGTAAACTTGGGCACGAGGGGCACTTTTGCCGACATAAGCGCAACTATAGCTGAATTCTTTGGGATTAAGTCTACCGGAAATGGTACAAGCTTCTACAACAGTATCGCATAATCAGAAGTTTAAAATAACTTTGATGTCAGTACTCCCGTTACAGGTAGAAATCCTACGCGGCATATGAATTTTAACTGTTTTTATGGTAAGAATATAATGGAAACTCCCGGCATAACATTTAGTAAGATGATATGACGGGAGGGTATCTCGTGTTGAAAAAAATTATAATATATAGTCTGCTTTTTGCTATTATTTTTACAATGCCTATAGCATCAACTGTTCTGGCCGGAGCCGACAGTGATGTCGAAGTATTTACGCAAACCTCGGGTAGTGGAAATGCTCTGAACTTAAAGGCTAAAGGAGCAATATTGATAGACGGTACTACGGGAACAGTCCTTTTTGAGCATAACAGCCGTGAAAGGCTGCCCATGGCCAGCGTTACAAAGATAATGACTATGCTTTTGACCATGGAGGCGATAGACACAGGACGGATAAGCTATGATGATATGATTCCGGCATCCCCGCATGCCATTTCGATTGGTACGACCCAGCTATGGTTGAAGGAAGGCGAGGAGTTTTCAGTAAGGGATATGCTAAAGGCTGTTACTATCCGTTCGGCTAACGACGCTGCAATTATGCTTGCTGAGAAGATTGCCGGAAGCGAGGAGGCCTTTGTTGCCAAGATGAATGAAAAGGCAGCCGAGCTTGGAATGAAGGATACCAAGTTTATGGACTGCAGCGGTCTCACTGATGAAGGCCAGTACAGCACTGCCTATGATATTGCCATAATGTCACGGGAACTCCTGACCAAATACCCTGAAATAATTGAATATACTACCAAATGGCATGATACCATAAGGGACGGCAAGACATCTCTGGACAACACCAACAAACTGATTAGGAGTTATGACGGTATAATCGGCCTTAAAACCGGTTACACGGAAGCTGCAGGCTATAACCTTTCTGCTGCGGCTAAAAGGAACAACCTTATGCTCATATCGGTGGTTCTTGGCGAACCGGATTCCAACACAAGGTTTAGGGAGTCGGCAAAACTCCTGGATTATGGTTTCGCCAATTATGAATTGGCAGATGTGAACAAAAAGGGTGAAGAGCTTTTGACGATCGAAGTAAAAAAAGGTTTATCAAAAAATGTAGTGGGTGTGTTAAAAAGCGATGTTCAGCTCTTGCTTCCAAAAGGGTATAAGGGCAAAATCGAGCGAAAAGTGAGAGCCGTCGAAGAACTGGTTGCACCGGTTGCCGAAGGCCAGAAAATTGGAGAGGCAGTATATCTGATGGACGGAAAAGAAATCAACAAAGCAGATATAGTTGCTCAGTACGGTGTTGAGAAAACAACCTTCACCAGACTGCTGATAAAAATGCTGTCCATGTGGTTTTGCATAGGAAGAAGATAATATCAGGTATAGTCATATAAACATAGGCATATTGAGCAGCCTCATAAGAGCACTGAATATAAATCTGATGGGAGGCCTGATGATAAATGAAACAATTGGAGTTATGACTATGATGATCAGTATTATCGTGCTATACTGCTGCAAAATGTAAATTATCTTGTACCTTCTTGGCGGAATGATTTCAGCCAGAATATGAAAACCGTCAAGGGGTGGGATGGGCAGAAGATTAAACAGGAACAGGACAAGGTTTATATTGATGGTGTAGAGAAACATGCTTGCCACAGTGCCGAACAACGTAACACTCATGGATGTTTTTTCACCATATACGACAAGAATTTTTAGAAAAACAGCGAATACCGCAGCAAGAAACAGGTTCATTGCCGGTCCTGCGGCGGATACTATAACTTTGTCGCGTCTTGGATTTTTATAGTACCTGGAATCCACAGACACCGGTCTTGCCCAGCCAAAGCCGGCAAATATCAATAGCATGAAACCTATGAAGTCTATATGGGGAAGAGGATTCAGTGTAAGCCTTCCCTGGGCCCTGGGTGTAGGGTCTCCCAATCGATCGGAAGCAAGCGCATGGGCAAATTCGTGGAAAGAAAGAGCCAACAAAATGCCCGGCAATGTTAACAGAATTCTCTCAATATCAAAATCAAACATAAGCATCTCCCGAAACTTTTATATAATTTTTATTCAACTTTTCAACAAATATTAATAAAAGTTTAGCAGACAAGCCTCTCATTGTCCAGGGGTTAGCCGCCGGAATATCCATATTGTAAAATTGCTCAACCATATGCTATTATATAGTAATAGTGGTTTTTGGGAACTTTATGGGTATTTATTGAGATTGGTGGTTTTATGGAGAGTGCTCTCACAAAGGCGTGTAAAATTAAAATACAGAATTTTGAAGGACCTTTTGATTTGCTGTTCCACCTGATTGAAAAGAATCAGGTAAGCATATATGATATACCTATCAATGAGATAACTGATCAGTACATGGATTACTTGTTTGCCATGCAGGAATTTGATATGGAGATTGCCAGTGAATTTCTGGTAATGGCAGCCACTTTGCTCCACATCAAATCGAGAATGCTATTACCCGAAAAGAAAGTCCAAAAAGAGGAAGAAGAGGTTGATCCCAGGGAAGAGCTGGTACTCAAACTTGTCGAATACAAAAAGTATAAAGAGTTTTCCAAGACCCTTAAGGAGAGGGAGGAATACTGGGACAAAGCTTTCTACAAGCTGCCCGAAGTATATGATTTCAAATGGGAACCGGAGCCACTGGAGTTGTCTCCCGACGAGCTAAAGCGGATTTACGGGGAAATTCTCAGCAGAAATAAAAAAAGATTTAACAATACGGAAGTTAAAATGGCTCAGATTATGCAGGGTGAAAAAGTTTCGCTGAAAAGCAAAATGAAAGAAGTGATCCGAAGCCTATTAAACAGGGCGGTCGTAGCTTTTACCGATCTGTTTTCGCCCAGAAGAAAATCAAAGGCAGAGGTGGTCACCGGCTTTATGGCCATATTGGAGCTGTCTAAGCTGAAAAAGGTCAGGTTGGAGCAAAAGAAGCAATTTGACGAGATTCTCATTTACAAAACTACAGACAACTGAAAAACAGTTCAGCAGAAAAGCAGAATTAATGCAGCGGAGTGAAGAAAATGGATATGGAGATGGATATAAGGGAAATAGAGTCAGTGGTGGAAGGCTTGCTCTTTGCGGCAGGGGACCCGCTTCCCCTGGAGAAGATAGCCGATATAACCGGCGTGGACAGGAAAACTACAAAACTGATTTTAAGCAATATGATGATAAATTATCAGAATTCCAGGCGAGGCATAATCATCAGGGAAATTAACGGCAGTTACCAGTTATGCACAAGGCCTGAGCACCATGATTACATAAAGAAGCTGTTTGAACCGAGACAGAAGCAGGGATTATCCCAGGCAGCTTTTGAAACTCTGGCGATAATCGCATACAATTCACCCATCACCCGGGCGGGAATTGAGAATATAAGAGGGGTAAATTCCGACAGCGCAATAGCCAAGCTTATTGAAAGAAATCTTATAAGGGAAGCCGGAAGGATGGACAGCCCGGGAAAGCCGGTGCTATACGAGACAACCGATGAGTTTCTGAGGTGTTTTGGTTTCCGATCCTTGGCCGATCTGCCCCGGACGGAAATGAATGAGCTTGAGTCGGTGCCGCCGGCACAGGAAAGCTCTTCCCGAGAAAATCCTACCGGGGATAATACTCATGATGAAAGCGCCTCTAATGAAATTTCTTCTGAAGGCAATCCACCTAAAGAGTGATTCTTTTATTTGGGCTCTGTTTTAAGATAATGTTGATATTTTTCTATTAATTTAAAAGACCAGTAAAATTACTGGTCTTTAACACGTAATTATTTAATATTTCTAATTAGGTAATTAAAAATATCAATCTATTTTCTTCTGTAATCATAAATTTCACTTTTTACATTTAATTCTACACCGTTTATTATTACAATTTCATCATTTATCCATTCAATTTCTGCTTTTTCACAATGATATTGCCAGTAAATATTTTTGGTTTTACCGTTTTTATTATATATTAATTTTGTATTAAAATTCATGATCAAACAGAACCTTTAATAAAAAAACATCTAGGGGAAGCCCTACTGATAAAAATAAGATTCTTAAGATTATTTCTTAAATTTCCGGAACTTCTGTGTAATATTTGATTAACAAGGAAAAAATAACTAGATGAGGTGGAAGGATGCTTTATTTAGTTATTTTTTTTGTTGTCGCCTTGTTATTATTGGTGCTGTTTGTTACAAAACTCAATGTCATTGTTGATTATAAGCTGAGCGGCAAGGATGACTGGGGAACGGTTACCTTTTCCGCATTCGGAGGGCTGCTTAAGTATAATATAAAGCTGCCTGTAAGAAAAAGGAAGGATGCCGGGGACAGCATCGAAAAAAAGGGCCGGGAAGGCGCTCCGCGGGACAAATTGAATAATATAAAAGAAGTGTATAAATCGATTGCTGAGATCAGAAAATATCTCGGCAAGAAAATAATACTGGACATGCTCCGGCTGAAAGTCCATATAGGTACGGGCGATGCATGTGAAACAGGTATCTTAAGCGGATTTGCATGGACAATATTAGGAACGGCCGTCTCATATGTCATAAACTCCTTCAGGCTATCTAAAGCTTTTAATACGGATATAGCAGTAAACCCCTATTTTGTGGAAAAAAAGTTTATTATTGAATTATATTGCATATTTGATATCAAATTTGTCCATATTATAGTAGTAGCTTTAAAATATAAAATCTCCAAAAAGAAAAAGCAGAAAAAAGCTAAAAATAAAAATAAAATGACAAATAAAGGTGGTATGAACAATGTCTCAGCATCCAATAGAAGGTCTGATGAAAACGGCTATGGAAAGCATAAAGGAAATGGTTGACGTCAATACTATAGTGGGCGATGCCGTGCAAACGCCGGATGGTACAGTTATAATACCCATCTCAAGGGTGACTTTCGGCTTTGCGTCCGGAGGCGGGGAGTATAAAGCCGCAATGAGGGTTGATGATGATAATGGTGATGAAGAAGAGGAAGGCTCATCCCAAAGCAGGACAAACAGCAAATTTCCTTTCGCAGGAGGTAGTGGCGCCGGTGTCAGCATAAACCCTGTGGCATTCATGGTGGTAGGGCAGAATCAGATAAAGCTGCTGCCTGTAAATACCAATTATACGGTTGAAAAGGTGATAGATCTGGTGCCGGAGCTCATGAAAAAGGCAAATGAAACGTTCAGAAAAAAGATCACAGTCAAAAAAGAGATAAAAACCGGCGATAAAAACGGAAAAGTTGTAGAAGAAGTAGAAAATGAGTGAGTGGGATGTGAAAGCACCCACTTTTTGTATATAATATTGTCTGGAATATATATTAGCTGGAAAATATCCAAAAATCACTAATGGCAGAATCAAAGATATCTGTTATCTGCGACTGTGCTTAAGGAGCGCAGGACTATGCGGTGTACTTTGGATGCTTATATCATGGATGGGTGGGTTGAATGGATAAAATGAGATTGCAGAAATATATTGCCGAATGTGGGGTCGCTTCCAGAAGAAAGTCGGAGGAGCTGATAAAACAGGGGAGAGTTAAGGTTAACGGAATTCCAGTATCGGAAATGGGAGTTAAGGTTTCGGATGAGGACGTTGTAGAAGTGGATGGCAGGAGGATAAGCCTCGAGCAAAAAAAAGTATACATAATGCTCAACAAGCCTGTGGGATATATTTCATCGGTCCGGGACCAATTTTCCAGAAACACGGTGGTGGACCTTATAAAAGGTGTAAAGGAGAGAATATATCCTGTAGGAAGGCTGGATTATGACACATCGGGCCTTTTGCTCCTGACCAACGACGGCGATTTTGCCTTCAGACTAACCCATCCCAAGCATGAAATGAAAAAGACGTATATAGCCGAGGTGGAAGGCGTACCCGACAGCAATGACATAGAGAGCTTTCAAAATGGACTTAGAATAGAGGATTATGTCACTTCACCGGCAGAGCTGACTGTTCTGGAAAAGAAGAAGAGCTCTTCCATGGTGAAGGTGGTTATTCATGAGGGAAAAAACAGGCAAGTCAGAAAAATGTGCGATGCAATTGGCCATCCGGTGATAAGCTTAAAAAGGATTGCTATAGGAGACTTATACTTGAAAGGCCTGCCCGAAGGACAATGGAGGTATTTGAAGGAGGAGGAAATAAAAATGCTGGGCTGATCAGCCCAGCATTTTAGTATCTGCAATTTCAGCGTTTCTAAGGTAATAACCGGATTGAGGCTCAATTGAAGCATAAAAATTCGCTTATTACTAAAAGCTGTGCCTATTTTAGAAGCTGTACTCATACTTATAATACTCGTCTAAATTGGGTATGGGAGCATAATCAAAATTGCCTAGGTTGCTGAAAAAGTAAATGATAACTGTAACGTATAGTATTATAGCTATTATGGCAAAAATAATCTTGATAATAGTTGCAGCGCCGTTCAGTTTGAAAAATTTGTTCAAACTGTTGAAAGTATCTTCAACTCTCCTTAAATCATTGGTGGCAACATACATCTTCAACTGGTCAATTGCATTAAGCAGCCGTACCCCTGCTATTATCATGGGTACCCCATATACTGCCGTTATTATTCCAAGGCAGGATAAGGAACCGAAAATGATGTCTATTATGGCTCTAAAGGTAGCCCAACCAATAAAACTCTTGAGAAAAGGCAAGTTTATGCTTGGTGGCTGTGGCTGATAGGATGAGTATGATTGACTCTGTTCAGGTTGAGTCGGATAAGGCTGCATCTCGCCTGGGTTAAATTGGCTGTTGTTTTCGTCCATGAGGGAACCTCCTTTATTGTCACACGCAAATTCAAAGTCTCATATTTCCTTAAGTTCACAATCTGCAAATTTACCGATAGTTTGTAAACATTCTATCGATTATGAATGGCAGGATTTATATGAAAATTAAGGAAAAATCAAAATCGTATTATATTTTATCATATATTTCGGCTGCAGTACACTGCCTGGCACAAGAACATAATGCAAAACCAGCTTATCAGTTCTAACTTGTGTAAAATTGCAATACCAATTCAGATTTTCATATGGGGTATTAAGTTGCTATATAGCTTAAAAAACAGTTGCCAAAGCTTATGTACATAGATGAAATATTTTGACAAAAATTGCATTCCTAATTACAATAATATTGATGAATCGGGGTTTCAGCACTGGAGCAGCTGTTCTGAAAAAGCCGTATGTGACATCAAGCTTTGCTGAAATCCGGGAATATCGGTAGCGTAAATGCGTAAAATAAAGCCAAAAGGTAGGAATGTGCGGAGGTACAAATGGGTTTAAAAGATGGTAGTTTTACTTTAACAACGAAATTCATGGCCAGCTGTGATAGCTATGAGGAAGCGTCAGTGGTCATGGTTGGTGTTCCGATGGATTTTACCTGCAGTTTCAGACCGGGGACCAGATTCGGGCCTCAGAAGATAAGAGAGGTGTCCATCGGCATCGAGGAATACAGCATATATATGGATAAAGATCTCACAGATTTCAAGTACTTTGATTGCGGAGATCTTGACCTGCCTTTCGGAAATGTGGAAGGCAGCCTTGCCTTGATTGGGGATTCAGCCGGTGAGATCATAAAGGACGGAAAATTTCCTTTGTTCATCGGAGGAGAGCACCTTATAAGCGTACCGGTGATAAGAAAAGTATATGAAAAATACGGTGACGATCTGATTGTTATTCAGTTTGACGCTCATGCCGACTTGCGGGAAGGGTATATAGGTTGCGCCAATTCCCATGCTTCGGCAGTCAGGCGTCTGACGGAATTTATGCCGGCGGGCAATATATATCAATTCGGGATACGTTCAGGAACCAGGGATGAATTTAAGTTTGCAAGGAAAAATACCCACCTGTATCCCTTTGAGGTGCTGGAACCTGTAAAAAAAGTCATGGATAATTTCCGGGACAAACCGATATATATAACATTGGATATTGATGTTGTGGATCCTGCATATGCCAATGGAACCGGAACTCCCGAACCTGGGGGGATAAGCTCAAAAGAACTGATACAGGCTGTGAATCTCCTTTGCTCCCTCAATATAGTAGGGTTTGATATAGTTGAGGTTTCACCGCCATATGATGCTTCAGACCGGACAGCTCTTCTTGCTGCCAAGATCATAAGAGATGTGATACTGTCGACGGATAAATAAGCAGCTGACGGATGGAGGATTTAAGTGAGGAACAAGGATGTTATAAAGAACTCTCTGGGGCAATCCCATGAAATTATTGAGAAAGTGGTAAAACCCGGTGATGTAGTGATAGATGCAACGGCAGGCAATGGATATGATACGGTTTTTTTAGCAAAGCTTGTGGGCGAAACAGGACGGGTATACTCTTTCGATATTCAGGAGCAGGCTATATTGAACACCAGAAAGAAGCTGGAGGATTTAGGACTGGCCGGCAGGGTGGTGCAGATAAAAGACGGGCACCAGAATATGGATTTGTATGTGAAAGAAAAGGTTAAGGCAGTCATGTTCAATCTTGGCTATCTTCCGGGAGGCGACCACAGCATCGGGACAAAGGCTGATACTACGATTGCTGCCATAAAAAAAGCTCTGCAGCTTATACAGGTCAATGGCATAGTCACAGTTGTAGTATATTATGGGGGCGACAGCGGCTTTGATGAAAAAGAGGCTGTTATGGAGTTCATAAAAGGAATTGAATTCAGACAGTTTAACGTTATGAAAACTGAGTTTGTAAACCAGCCTAACTGTCCTCCGATTTTAGTATGCATGGAAAAATTATTTGAATAATTTGCCTGCAGATGGGTATGTATATTTTATCAAACATTATTCACATTTGCATGGCAAGAGGATGATGTATCAGAGCTTCAAAATTATGGTGGGAGAGAAGGGCAAGGATTATTAATATTTGCCAAAATATAATTGCAAAACAAGGAATAATTTTATAAAATAGTTATTGTTAAAATAATAGCAATAGCACAAATATTGATTAACCATTTTTTATGTAATATAATATTTATTTAGTACCAGGTAATAACATCTTATAATAAAGACTTGTTTGACCGCATCACAAATTATACATAATGCAGCCTGCCGGAGAGGCAAGTTGCAGCCTTACATAGCGATGCTGTCATGGCAGGTTGGGATGATATATAAAACTGAACAAAAGTTTCCAAAGCATTATAAAATTATAGAATATGAGGTGGAAAGCAAATGGCAGCAAGTGACAAAATTAACGAATTGCGAGAAAAGAGAGCAGTTGTAGAGCAAGGCGGAGGACCAGACAGTGTTGCAAAGCAGCATTCTTCCGGAAAGCTCACTGCCAGGGAAAGGCTTCAAATGCTGTTTGATGAAAAGAGCTTTGTCGAAATTGATGCCTATGTAGAAACTAGAGCTACTGATTTCGATATGCAGAAAAAGAAGGTCCTTGGAGATGGAGTAGTTACAGGCTATGGTACTGTAGACGGCAGGCTTGTATACGCGTCAGCCCAGGACTTTACAGTAATCGGCGGATCCCTTGGCGAAATGCATGCAAAAAAGATTACCAAAGT
Organism: Clostridium thermosuccinogenes; assembly: GCF_002896855.1. NCBI lineage: Bacteria > Bacillati > Bacillota > Clostridia > Eubacteriales > Clostridiaceae > Clostridium > Clostridium thermosuccinogenes. Next base: position 1,664,903 of record NZ_CP021850.1, read on the forward strand.
AATGGACATGGCGGTTAAAATGGGAGCTCCCTACGTAAGCTTGAATGACTCCGGCGGAGCAAGAATCCAGGAAGGTGTAGATGCTTTAAGCGGTTTTGGTGATATATTCTTCAGAAATACCCTGGCATCCGGTGTTATACCTCAGATATCCGCTATAATGGGGCCTTGCGCAGGAGGCGCTGTTTATTCCCCTGCAATAACAGACTTTATATTTATGGTGGACAAGACAAGCTATATGTGCATAACCGGACCGGAGATTATAAAAGCTGTGACCGGTGAGCAGGTGACAACGGATGAACTGGGAGGTGCCGGCGTACACAATTCCACCAGTGGAGTTGCTCACTTTAGATATGCAAGCGATGAAGAGTGCATAAAAGGAATAAAGAGACTTTTAAGCTTCCTTCCTGACAACAACCTTTCCGATGCTCCGATTTATGCAACCGATGATGATCTGAACCGTGTCTGCGACGAACTCAATGAGCTGATTCCTGATGAGGCAAACAAGGCTTATGATATGATGGAGGTTATCCGCCAGGTAGTGGACAACGGAGACTTCATGGAAGTGCAAAAGGATTTTGCAGGCAATATAATAGTTGGTTTTGGCAGAATCAACGGAAGGTCGGTAGGTATAGTTGCGAACCAGCCCAATGTTTCAGCCGGAGTTCTCGATGTGAACTCAGCCGACAAAGCGGCCAGGTTTGTACGTTTCTGTGATGCTTTCAATATTCCGTTGGTTACTTTCACTGACGTACCGGGATATCTCCCTGGAGTCGGTCAGGAGCACAGCGGTGTCATAAGACATGGGGCAAAGCTTCTGTATGCTTTCTCCGAGGCTACTGTTCCGAAGATAAATGTTATTGTAAGAAAAGCCTATGGTGGAGCATATATTGCAATGAACAGCAAGCATCTGGGCGCAGATTTGGTATTTGCATGGCCTACGGCAGAGATCGCTGTAATGGGTCCGGAGGGAGCTGCAAACATTATTTTCAGAAAGGATATAGCTAACGCTCAGGATCCTGTTGAAGAAAGGCAGAAAAAGATCCAGGAATACAGGGATAAGTTCTCCAATCCGTATATCGCGGCAGCAAGAGGTTATGTAGACGATGTTATCGAGCCTTCGATGACGAGAATAAGATTGGCGGATGCTTTGGAAATGTTGGCAAGCAAAAGGGAGAACAGACCTTCCAAGAAGCATGGAAATATACCACTGTAATTTGAAGGGATTTTACCTGTTAAACTGCATATGGCATTTGATATGTGCATACCGCCGTAACTGGCAGGATTGCAGGAGGGAAATATATTATGCATGACGAAAATGAAATTCTGGCTGTAATTTCAGCAGCGGTAGCCATGCTGAACGCCACGCCGGAAGTTAAACTGGTCGTAAGATCGTATAGAAGAGTAAACCAGACATCACCTGTGTGGAACACGATAGGAAGGGAAGAAATCGTAAGCAGCAGGTTATGATGCGGTATTGATATCCTAACAACAATAAAGAAAAATGAGGAGGATTTGCCATGAAGAAATTTTTGATAAAAGTTAACGGAAGCCAATACGAGGTTGAGGTGGAAGAAATAAGAGGTGAAGGCGCAGCAGTGCAGCCTGCAGTTGCTGCAAGCCCGGCTCCGGCAGCCGCTCCTAAGCCAGCAGCAGCCGCAGCACCAGCTCAAGCTCCTGCTCCAAAACCGGCAGAGCCCAAGAGAGATACTGCCGTACCTGCTGGAGCGCAGACAATTACAGCACCAATGCCCGGTACTATTCTCAGGGTTGATGTCAACACCGGGGATCAGGTTAAGAGGGGACAGGTACTGTTAATACTTGAAGCCATGAAGATGGAAAATGAGATAGTCGCTCCTAGCGATGGCAAAATTGCATCGGTAAATGTAACAAAAGGTACTTCCGTAAATGCCGGTGATGTTCTCGTATCAATGGTGTAAACTTAATTAAAATGAAGACTTAAAATCGCAGTTTGGCAATTACGGTCATCTCGTGAAGATGCTCGGATTGATCCAAACTAACACCAATCACAATTATTTTGATTGAAGGAGATATTATTATGGCAAAGGTTGGAATTACAGAAACCGTTTTAAGGGATGCGCACCAGTCTCTTATAGCCACTAGGATGAAGACTGAAGAGATGCTCCCTATAATAGAAAAGCTAGATAATGTAGGTTACCACTCCCTGGAAGCATGGGGAGGTGCAACCTTTGATGCATCATTAAGATTTTTGAATGAGGATCCATGGGAAAGGCTCAGAAAGATAAGGAGCAAAGCTAAAAAGACAAAGCTCCAGATGCTTTTCAGAGGGCAGAACATACTCGGTTACAAGCATTATGCCGATGATGTGGTGGAATACTTCGTACAGAAATGTATTGCCAATGGAATGGACATTATAAGGATTTTCGACGCCCTCAATGACCCAAGGAACTTAGAAGCGGCCATCAAAGCCTGCAAAAAGGAAGGTGGCCATGCGCAAGGCTGTGTTTGCTATACCATAAGCCCTGTTCATAGTCTGGAGCTTTTTGTAAAGGACGCAAAGACTCTTGAGAATATGGGCGCAGATTCCATATGTATTAAGGATATGGCCGGGCTTCTGACCCCATATGTGGCTTATGATCTTGTAAAAGCTTTGAAAGAGAATGTGAAGGTACCGATACAGCTGCATACCCACTATACCAGCGGTGTGGCTTCCATGACATACCTGAAGGCAATTGAGGCAGGCGTGGATGTTGTAGACTGTGCAATATCCCCCATGGCTTTGGGCACATCCCAGCCGCCTACAGAGCCTCTGGTAGCGACATTAAAGGATACGCCTTATGACACAGGACTGGATCTTGGATTGTTGACTGAAATAGCAGATTATTTCAGACCGATTAAAGAAAAATATATTGAAAGCGGATTGCTCAATACCAAGGTAATGGGTGTTGATGTAAATACCCTCAAGTACCAGGTACCCGGAGGTATGCTCTCCAATCTGGTTTCGCAGCTGAAGCAGGCAGGAAAGGAAGATAAGTTTGAGGAAGTGCTCAAGGAAGTTCCGAGAGTGCGTAAAGATTTCGGTTATCCTCCTCTCGTAACGCCTACCAGCCAGATTGTTGGTACTCAGGCGGTTATGAATGTTATAACCGGTGAGAGATACAAGATGGTTCCGAAGGAATCAAAAGCCCTGGTAAAAGGTGAATACGGCAAAACTCCTGCAGAAATACCTGAGGAGATAATTAAGAAGATCCTGGGAGACGAAGAACGCATAACCTGCAGACCTGCAGACCTGATTGAACCTGAATTGGAAAAGATCAAGGAGCAGATGAAGGTATATATGGAACAGGATGAGGATGTATTGACCTACGCATTGTTCCCGCAGGTTGCAGAGAAGTTCTTTAAGTTCCGCCAGGCACAGAAATATAAAATAGACAGCAGCCAGGTAGACTATAATGAAATGGTCCATCCGGTATAAGGATGAAATATTGTTAAATGAAAAAGGAGAACACATCAATGGTGTTCTCCTTTTTCAGCTTTTGCACTTATAATGAAGATATACATAATTTACCTTGTTGCTGACATATTTTATCACTTTGACCTTGCTTCCTTTTTTGATATGATTGCCGCATTTTAAGCAAAACAGGTTCGGCAGGTTTGTGATTTCCGTATATTCCTCCGTTTGCGTACCCTCTACCTTCTGCCAAGCTTTCCATCCGCTCTTGCAAAGTTTGATCCTGTTGTCGTAGTCTGCAAAGACCCAACGCAGAAGCTTATGGAAGTGGAAGGGATAGCTGGTGTATTTTATAAAAGCCTCCGGCAGGCCAAGATTTATGGCATACAGTTCAAAATTTTTCTCAACGATATCCTGCACGCGCCCGGTTATATGGGTGCAATACCAGCTGTAGTTGTTTTCGGAAAGCCATGTCTTGAGCTTCTCGAACATATAACCTCTGCAAATTTCGATGGTCTCCGTCTTGCGTACATTCATATTAATAAATGCCCGTGACACTATATTTACAACTTCGTCAAGATAGAGTTTTTTTTTGAAATTTTCTTTGTTATACAGCTCTACCGGTATTATGTCAAAGAAGTACTCGTTGGTTTCCGGCCGGTAGATGCCTATGCAAGTTCCTCCAACGAAGCTCCCGCTTCCTGAATCGTCTATCTGTATCATCTGGTCCACCTTTTATTGCCGTATAGTAGAATATTATATGCGTAAAATAAAAATATATTACCGGGCGATGGTATTTCCGGTCAGATAACGATATTTCCGGTTCTGGCTTATCGATCCGTGAAAATAATTGCCCGGCACATCTAAAATTCATGTAAAATGCATCAGCTTGATTTTTAGAATGCAAAATTGTAATATTAGTATAAGCAGGCAAGAAGTAAAAAACTCGGGCTTTTTAGTATTTCCTGCAGCCTTGCTGCCGGTTTTGTTTGTATTCCGGTGGTTTTACTATGAATTTCACATTTTGCGAGGAGTCAGTGACATATGGAAAACAAAGTATATGATTTGATTGCAAGAATTGAGGACGGACTTGGGAGATTCAGCAAGGGGCAAAAACTGATAGCAAATTACATTATTGAGCATTATGATAAAGCGGCTTTTATGACGGCTGCGAAACTCGGCGAGGTTGTTGGTGTAAGTGAATCCACGGTAGTAAGGTTTGCCAACGAGGTTGGTTTTGACGGTTATCCGAAGCTGCAAAAGATGCTTCAGGAGTTGATCAAAAGCAAGCTAACCCCGGTGCAGAGGTTGGAGGTTTCCTCCAACAGAATAGGTGAGGAGAATATTCTTAAAAGTGTATTGCAGTCAGATATGGAAAAAATAAAAGTAACTCTGGAGGAGATTGACCAGGAAGCATTCAACAAGGTGGTTGAAAGCCTGATCAATGCCCGGAAGATTTATATTTTGGGAGTAAGGAGTTCTGCTACGCTGGCAAGCTTCCTTGGCTTCTATTTCAACATAATTTTCGATAATATAAGGCTGGTTCATACTACCAGCGTAAGCGAAATGTTTGAGCAGATCATGAAAGCGTCTGAAGGAGATGTGGTGATCGGAATCAGTTTCCCAAGGTATTCCAAAAGGACGATAAAGGCTATGCAGTATGTAAAAAGCCAGGGAGCTACGGTCATTGCCATCACGGACAGCAAGGAATCGCCGCTGGCAGCTCATGCGGACCTTTTACTTACAGCCAGAAGCGATATGGCATCTTTTGCCGACTCGCTGGTGGCTCCGTTGAGCGTTATCAATGCTCTTATAGTTGCCATAGGCATGAGAAAAAAACAGGAAGTATACGATAATTTTGAGAAACTGGAGAAAATATGGGATGAGTATGAAGTATATGAGAAATATGATAATGTGGGGTCCCGCAAGAATAAGGACTACTAGGCTTTTAACAGCGAAGAGCCTAAAGATTTTGTGCCTTCCTGGACATAACAGGACGGTATGATAAAGACATCCTTTGATGCTGCAATGAATGAAAAGACGGTGGTGTAAGATGGACAAAAAAGTTGTTGTGATAGGAGCAGGTCCGGCCGGGCTTATGGCAGCGGGCAGGGCTGCGGAACGTGGACTTGATGTAATACTTGCAGAAAAAAACGACCGCGTAGGGAAAAAAATCCTTATATCGGGCAAGGGAAGGTGCAACATAACCAATAGTACCGATATTGAAGGATTGATTGAGAATGTTCCCGGAAATGGGAACTTTTTATATTCCGCCTTTTATACCTTCTCAAACCAGGATCTTATTGATTTTTTGGAGGGATATGGCTTAAAAACCAAGGTGGAAAGGGGAGGCAGGGTATTTCCCGAATCGGATAAATCCTCCGATGTGGTGGATGTGCTGCTGAAATTCATCAAAAAAAGCGGTGTCAGGCTCATGCTCAACACCGCAGTGAAAGATATAATCACGGAAGACAACTGTGTAAGGGGTGTGGTTACCGAGGACGGAAAAGCTATGGAGTGCGACTCGGTAATAATTGCCACAGGAGGTGCATCCTATCCGGGAACCGGTTCTACGGGGGATGGCTACAGAATGGCTGAAAAGCTTGGACATACCATAGTGGACCTCAAGCCGTCTCTGGTTCCATTATTGGCGAAACAGGAGTGGGTGAAGGAACTGCAGGGGCTTTCGCTTAAAAATGTGGAGATAACAGTAAAAAGCAAAAGTGGTAGAAAACTGTATACGGATTTTGGAGAGATGCTGTTCACCCATTTTGGTGTGTCAGGACCTGTGATATTGAGCGCAAGCCGCCATCTGCTGGATTATGATTATAAGGACGTTAAGCTTATAATAGATTTAAAACCTGCATTGACTGAAGAAAAGCTTGATGCGAGGCTTCAGAGGGATTTTGAGAAGTATTCCAGAAAGCAGTTCAAAAATTCATTGGATGAGCTGCTCCCTCAAAAGCTGATACCGGTCATTGTCGACCTTTCCGGAATACCTTCCGACAAGTTTGTAAACCAGATAACCAGGGATGAGAGAAGAAGCCTGGTTAGGCTTCTTAAGAATCTGGAAATAGAAATAGTGGGGTCAAGACCCCTAAAAGAGGCGATTGTCACCGCCGGAGGAGTATCAACCGGCGAGATCAACCCCTCCACTATGGAGTCAAAGCTCATAAAAGGCTTGTTTTTTGCCGGGGAAGTGATAGATGTGGATGCATACACAGGAGGCTTTAACATGACCATAGCCTTTTCCACCGGACATCTTGCCGGAATGAATTGTTAAACAGGGCATGGGCCTCATCAATTCCGCGTATTATTGCTTTTGATTGTGCATATATATTCATTATGGATAGATAAAAGTGCAATAGCTTTCCATATAATAATTCCGACGGGCATTCATAAATGCCCCGGTATAAGGACTCTTTATCAGATGCATAATTTATAATGGGGCAAGTGTGCTCACTTGATGAGAGAATCGGTGGGTAAACAGCTTGCACAATTATCCCGTTGTTATGATGAATTATATGCGAGGTGCGGTAAATGAGGTTTGTTATTTTCAGAGTCGGCAACGGACGTTATGCAAAAAAGAGGGAAAAGAACAGATTAGATATCGAAAAAATACTCATGCTGTTGTTGATGTTTATTTTTGCTGTGGTGATCATAGCCCAGACGACTCTAATAGGGCCTTCCATAAGGACTTCGTCAGGCAAAGCGGCCGGAATCGAAGGAAAGCCCTTGGGCCTGGAGGAGTATTTGTATGACGAAGGAAGAATCGGTCTGGAACTGTTAAAATCCGCACCGGATGAAAACATAAAAATACTGGTAAACGGGGAGGAGGTTGCTGCCTTTAGCGATAATTATGTCAGCATTACCGTAAGGGATGGCGACATAATAGAGATAGACGGAAGCGAAGCTACCCGCACTGCTGAGGTGGCAATAGTCTCCAAAAGCGATAATATAAGTGATTCCTGTGCCAATAAAAGGTTAAAAATTGATTCCGGGGTCAAAATACTGACACAAATAAAATTTGATTGATATTTTTTTGTTGTTTTAAATCGTTTATTCTTATATAATATTTTAGGTAGTCAATGAAAAGATTACAGAAGGCGAGAACCAACATATGGATAATGAAAAACAGTATGGTAGCAGAGATGTAGCAGCTGCTGCCATAAAAATGGCTCTGACAGTGGACAGGCATGAAGAGAAATCCCTGCAGGCAGAGCTTTTAAAATCAGGGATTCGTGCTGCTGCTGTCGATTATGGCGGCGAGTTTATTACATCTGTTATGAAAATTATAGAACGGTCGGTGGTATCGGCAAAACGCGAAGGCGTTATCTCTGACAGCCATTCTGAAGAAGGCGCGGTAGCCGGTGCTGCGAGGGAAGCATTGTCTCAAATTATGCCCAAGGCTATCGGTTTGAATGTCGGTGGGAAAATCGGAATAGCCAGATACCGGGATCATGTCAGTGTGGCCATTTTCTTTGGCATAGGGCTTTTGCACCTTAACGAGGTATCGATGGGCCTGGGTCACAGGGTTGTATGATGCATTCAGGCTGAAAGGGCAAGGATATCGTATAAAATCGACGGATGATGACCGAACTTAAGGTGGTGTTTTTGCTTGGTAAGAGCTTTGCGAGGAGCAATAACAGTGGACAATAATGACGCATCGGATATTCTTTCCGCTACGGCAGAATTGCTGAATGAGATTATCAGGAGAAATGATATCAATAGGGATGACATAATAAGTATAATATTCACAGTTACCAGAGATCTGGATGCAGCCTTTCCTGCAGTGGCAGCGCGTCAAATGGGACTTACAGATGTTGCTCTTATGTGTACTAATGAAATGCATGTTAAGGGAAGCCTTGAAAAATGTATTAGAATTCTAATGCATATAAACACAGAAAAAAGGAATTCCGACTTAAAGCATGTTTACCTGCGGGGTGCCAAAGTATTACGGCCTGATATTGCAGATTAAGAAGCTGGATATAAAAATAAATATTGCCATATTAAAGGATTTTGAGGATTTTTATAGAATAATTAGTATGGTGTCGCACTGTATTAATTAGAAAAAGGGTGCGACATAATATTTATGGGCTTTAGCCTGTTGAGCATGAAGCGAATTTCTCTGCAGAGAAATGAGCCATGCGAAACAAAAAACCACCCGCTATGCGGGTGCGGAAACGATTGTTATACAAAAAATCACCTTTCCGTTATAATAGAGTTGTTCAGGCTACTATCATAACGAGAGGAAAGGTGATTTCATGGCTAACAAAAGCAACGATATGTCACACACAAAATGGATGTGCAAATATCACATCGTCTTTACACCTAAGTATAGACGAAAAATAATTTATAATCAATACAGGGAAAGTATAAGAGATATCATAAAACAGCTATGCAGCTATAAGGGAGTAGAAATAATAGAGGGACATCTCATGCCAGATCATATACATATGCTAGTAAGTATACCTCCCAAAATAAGTGTATCAAGTTTTATGGGATATTTGAAAGGGAAAAGTGCACTCATGATATTTGACAAGCACGCAAATCTTAAATATAAATTCGGAAATCGTCACTTTTGGGCAGAAGGATATTATGTTAGTACAGTAGGATTAAATGAAGCAACAATTAGAAAATATATACAAGAGCAAGAGAAACACGACATTATGTTAGATAAATTAAGTGTAAAAGAATATGAGGACCCCTTCAAGGGGTAGCTGGTAGTACAAACGTCCCTTAAGGGGCGGCGACGAGTTAAGGGCATAGTGGCTTGAACAAAGTGAAAGCCAGCGTCTTTAGGCGCTGGCCGGTAACATCCCCTTATAGGGGTAGAGCAAACCACCCGTTGGACGGGTGGTTATGATATTAAGCCGGGATTCCGCAAGGTGTGGTGCCCGGTATGGAATTAAAAATATAAATAATAGATTTAAAATTGATATAAATTAAAATATATGATTTAAGGATTCATTACTTAAAGATACATAATTTTTGGACATGCATATTGGTTGTCCGATGAATGTTTATGGAGGAGTAAGTTTTGGGTAATATCCAGGTAGCTATTGATGGCCCGGCCGGAGCTGGAAAAAGCACTATTGCAAAACTGGTATCCAGGCGGATGGGAATAATATACATAGACACAGGGGCCATGTACAGAGCTGTTGCTTTAAAAGCGATAAGACAAGGCATAAACACGCAAGACAGGGAAAGAGTGTCCCAAATGGTCAATAACATCGATATAAAAATCGAGCATGCCGGAAACGAACAGGTTATATATCTGGATGGAGAGGATGTCAGCGGAAAGATCAGAATACCGGAGGTTTCAGTCGGTGCGTCCAATGTTGCTTCAATTCCTGAAGTAAGGCTAAAGATGGTTGACCTTCAACGCAAGATTGCGAGAAGCTCCAGCGTGGTAATGGACGGAAGGGATATAGGTACTTATGTCCTGCCTGATGCCAAATATAAATTTTTCCTTACAGCTTCTGTGGAAGAAAGAGCAAAAAGAAGATATCAGGAGCTGGTCGAAAAGGGTATCACCAACATTTCTTTGGAAGAAGTGAAAAAAGATATAGAATACAGGGATATGAACGATGCGAGTCGTGAACTGGCGCCTCTGGTAAAGGCCAAAGATGCCATTGAAATCGATACGACATGCTTGACCGCAGAGGAAGTGGCCGATAAGATCATGGTTCATATAGGAGAGAGCAAATGTTAGGAATAGTCAGGATACTGGTAACAACCTATTTTAAGCTGTTTTACAGGGTTGAGGTAAAAGGACTGGAGAATGTTCCGGAAAAAGGTCCGGTACTTTTGTGCGCGAACCATCTGGGACAGATGGATATGTTTTTTATCGGCTACAAGCTTAACAGGCTTGTCCGGTGGGTAGCCAAAGCAGAGCTTTTCAAAAATCCGCTGTTGTCGGCAGTGATTACATGGCTTGGAGCGGTGCCAATCAACAGGGGAAAAACCGATGTTTCCTCTGTAAAAAACATATTCAAGCTTTTGGATGAAGGCGAGATAGTGGGGATATTTCCTGAGGGAACGAGGACAAGAGGCAAGGATCGTACGAAGATTGTTGTAAAACCGGCTTTTGTAAGGTATGCTCTGGAATCAGGGTCTCCTGTATTGCCGGTGGCATTAGAGGGAAGTTACCGATGGTTCAGCAAGGTTAAGGTGATATTTGGAAAGCCTTTTTACCTGGGAAGCGGAACCGATAAAGATAAAAAATACTCAAAAGAGGAATTGTCAGAATATAGTAAAAAGGTTATGGATAGCATATACGGTCTTTTGGAGGAGAAATAGTTGGAAATAATATTGGCAAAAACAGCCGGGTTCTGTTTTGGTGTGGATAAGGCTGTCAGGACGGTAAACCAGCTTATTGAACAAAATACAGAATCATTATATACTTTAGGCCCCATAATACACAATGAACAGGTCGTAAACCGTTTAAAGGACAAGGGAGTTAATGTGATTGCAAATCCTGGTGATGCACAGGGCAAGGGCACTGTTGTGATAAGAGCCCATGGTGTTGCACCGGATGTATACAAGTATATAGAGGAATGCGGGCTGCATATGGTGGATGCAACATGCCCGTACGTCAGAAAGATTCATGAGCTTGTTGAGGAAAAATATAAAGAAGGTTACCAGATAGTGATTGTCGGGGATAAAGATCATCCTGAAGTCAAAGGTGTAAACGGGTGGTGCAATAATACCGCATATATTGTAAATACTATTGAAGATGCTGAAAAGATTGATAAAAGCACAGATAAGATATGTGTTGTTGCCCAGACGACGATAACCCGGGAAAAATGGAATGATATCAATGATTATCTTGATAAGAATTTCAGCAACATAGTAAAATACGATACAATATGCAACGCTACCGGAAGAAGGCAGGAGGAAGCTGCACAGATAGCCCGGGATGTGGATGCGATGATAGTTGTAGGAAGCAGAAGCAGCTCGAACACTAAGAAGTTGTATGAAGTAAGCAAGAAATACTGTACAAAAACATATATGGTTGAAACACCCGGTGAATTACCACTGGAAGATATAAAAAATTTAAAAAAAATCGGTGTGACTGCAGGGGCATCAACACCGGATTGGATAATCAAGGAGGTTATTGAGAAAATGAGTGAGTTCAATACTCAAGAAAACGAAATGAGCTTCAAAGAAGCTTTTGAAAGCTCTCTGGTAACATTGAGAAGTGGAGAAATCGTAGAGGGAAAGATTATCGGCTTCAATAATACTGAGGTATTTATTGATATGGGCTACAAGTCCGACGGCATTATCCCCATGGAAGAATTTACCGACGATCCGGATTTTAATCCTGAAGAATCATTGAAAATTGGTGATACCGTACAAGTTTATATACTGAGAGTAAACGACGGAGAAGGAAATGTGCTGCTTTCCAAAAAGAAAGTGGATGCTTTAAAAGCCTGGGATAAGATAGAAGAAGCCTATGAGAATAAAACTCCCGTCAGGGCAAAGGTTGTAGAAGTAGTAAATGGCGGTGTGATTGCCAGCACCAGCGGGATAAGGATATTTGTACCGGCTTCCCAGGTAAGCGACAGATATGTTAAGGATTTGAACGAGTTCATGAGACAAGTTCTCAATCTGAGAATAATAGAGTTGAATAAGCAGAAAAGAAAAGTAGTAGGATCGCAGAGGGTAATTCTTGAAGAGGAAAAAGAAGCCAAGGAAAAGGCAATATGGGAAAATATTGAGATCGGAAAGAAATATACCGGCACCGTTAAGAGCTTCACTGATTTTGGCGCATTTGTAGATATTGGCGGTGTTGACGGATTGGTACATGTATCCGAATTGTCATGGACAAAGGTGAAGCATCCTTCCGAAGTCTTAAAGATCGGACAACCGGTTGAAGTTACAGTTCTTGACTTGGACAGGGAAAAGAAGAGGATTTCCTTGGGCTACAGAAAACCGGAAGATAACCCATGGTATAACATTGAGCAGAAATATAAAGTCGGAGATGTTGTCAAAGGCAATGTAGCTCGTCTTGTTCCTTTTGGTGCTTTCGTCGAACTGGAGAAAGGTGTAGACGGTCTGGTTCATATTTCCCAGATATCCAATGTCAGAATAGCAAAACCCGGTGACGTACTGAAAGTAGGACAAACCGTAGAGGCAAAAGTTATTGAAGTCAATGCGGAAGCTAAGAGGATAAGCCTCAGCATAAAAGAGGTAAATCCTATAGATCCGGTGAATAAAACCGAAGAAAAAGCAGAAGCTTCAGGAACTGAGGAAGCTGAGGAGATTCCTACGGAGCACGTTGAGGATATGACTGTTACAATAGGCGATCTGGCTTCCGAGGCTACGGAAGAAAAGGCTTAAAAAGCTCAGTTTCAAATATTTAAAAATATTATCGGCCCCAAACGCAAAACTTGCCTTGTGAAATAAAGGAACATCAGGTTAAGCAAAAAAGGGACGAAAAAAAGTAGAACATGTCAAGTGTTCTATTTTTTTTATTGTCTTTTGATGATACAATAGATAAAAAAATATGTAAACAGGAGAATTGCATTAATATGATGGACTACGAAGGTTTTAAGAAAGAAATATATGCAATGACCGGAATAGATTTGAGCTGTTATAAAGAAAAGCAGATGAAAAGAAGGATAGACTCCCTGATCAGGAAAAATGATTTTAGTGATTATAACTCCTATGTAAATGCTCTCAGAGTTAATAGTAAACTTTTTAATGAATTTATCAATTACCTCACTATTAATGTTTCTGAGTTTTTCAGGAATCCCGAGCAATGGGAGGTATTGGCGAAGGATATATTGCCTGTGCTGTTTTCAAGGTCAAGGACATTGAAGATATGGAGTTCGGCTTGTTCTACGGGAGAGGAGCCTTATACCTTGGTGATGGTATTGAGCGATTTTCTGCCTTTAAGAAGTATCCGAATCCTCGCCACCGATATCGACAAGAATGCGATTGAAAAGGCCATCAGCGGCATATATGGATACAAGAGCCTGGAGAATGTACCGGAAAGATTTAAAAGCAAGTTTTTCACAAAGAGCGGGGATTTGTATAAAATAAAGGATGAGGTAAAAAACTGTGTTGAGTTCCGCCAGCTGAACCTCTTGAAGGACGATTATCCGGAAGACTGTGATCTGATATTATGCAGAAATGTACTCATATACTTTACGGAGGAGGCAAAGGCGGCAATATATCCGAAGTTCAACCGCGCACTGAAAAAAGAAGGTATTCTGTTTGTCGGAAGCACCGAGCAAATAATTATGGCAAACAGATACAATCTGAAAGCGGTGAGGACATTTTTCTACATGAAGGAAAATGATTGCTAATGGTGCCGGAGTATCCGGTTAAGACCTATGTCGGTTTAAGGGAACCTCTTACATGTGTAAAAAAGCGGTATGGTGTTTTTGCAGCATCTAATGTATATCTGCAATAAAATTAATGGAATTTCAATCGAGTAGGCTGGAAAGGGAATAACGCTTCACACCTACTCGATTTTGTTATGCCAGTATCGCCCACAAATCAATCGTAAAAACGGTGCGCCATGATACATACTGTCGGTATAATTAAATAACACCTCATTGGTATTAGCGGTGTGTTCACTTGCTTACCTTAAATCAAATATAATAGAGTTGAAAAATCGAAGGGAGGAACCCTTACATGAACATAGCTCTCGCAGAAAACATCCGCTCATTCAGAAAGCAGCGGTCGCTTACGCAGGAGCAGCTTGCCGAGGTGCTTGGTGTGACGGTCGGTGCGGTGTATAAATGGGAGGCTAAATTATCTGTTCCGGATTTGAGCTTGATAGTGGAGATGGCTGATTTCTTTGACACGTCGGTGGACGTATTGCTTGGCTACGAAATGAAAGATAACCGGCAGGCAGCAACTGTGAGACGCTTGAAAGAATATCGCCGGAGCAAAGACCGCGCCGGTATTCTTGAGGCGGAAAAAGCGCTGAAAAAATATCCTAATAGCTTTGAAATCGTTTATAACAGCGCCATAATGTATGAGATGTTCGGTCTGGAACAAGAAGATAAAGGGCAACTGCGCCGTGCCTTGGAACTTCTGGAGCATTCCCGTCTGCTGCTGGCTCAGAACAGTGATCCAAAGATAAGCGAGCATACCATTTACGGCGACATGGCAGAGGTATATATATCCTTGGGTGAGGTTGATCAGGCTGTGGAGCTTTTGAAAAAGCATAATTCCGGTGGCATTTACAACGATCTGATCGGTCTTACACTGGCTTCAGATTGCAAGTGCTGCGACGAAGCAATACCGTTTTTGTCCGAAGCGCTGCTGAAAAATGTAACCTCCCTCCTTCGCACCATTATAGGGTATATGAACGTGTTTTTTGAGCGAAACGAATATAAAGACGCACAAGATATGCTGCTTTGGGCAATAGATATCCTGGGCGGCCTGAGAGAAACAGGAAAACGCAGCTTTTTTGAAAAAGTAAACGCGGTCCTTTACGCTTTTCTTGCTTATACGCAAATCAAGATGGGCAGCAAGGATGACGCATATCGCTCTTTATGCCATGCAAAGCAAATGGCGGAAGACTTTGATGCCGCGCCTGATTATAGTGTAAATGCAGTTCGCTATATCACCTACGGAGAGATGGCAAGCGCCCATGACAATCTCGGAGCTACAGCGATGGAAGGAGTGCAAAAAGCAATAGATTCCATAAAGGACAATTGTCTTTCTGCGTTGTGGAAGGAGGTGAACGAGCATGAAGGATAGATCGCTTAAAAGGCAGCTTGTCGCGCAGTTTTACCGCAAAAATATCTTCTTTCTATGCATTGCCATTATCGCTGCGCTTCTTTCCGGGTCCCTCAATCTGATCCTGTCGTGGATATTGCAGCAGCTGATCGACGCTGCTTCCGGTGTTCCCAGTGCGCTGCCCCTTGATGTGCTTACCAAAATAAACATAGGCTTCGTCCTGCTGTGTGTTGTAGCATTTCTATTGGACTATGTTTCCCAGCCCCGTTTTATAGAAAGGGCGATGCGACAGTATAAGGACTTTGCCTTTAAAAGGCTGACGGAAAAGAGCATTTCGTCCTTCAATGATGAGGACACGGCGAACTATCTGTCAGCACTTACTAACGATGCTTCCAGTATTGAAGCGGCTTATCTCGACCAGCAGCTTTCCCTCATCACAAAGTCTGTCATGTTTATTGGAGCTCTTGTCATGATGCTTTGGTATTCTCCCATCATGACCGCGATTGCCATAGGTTTGACGATATTACCTCTCATTGCGTCTGTTCTTACGGGAAATAAGCTGGAAGCTGCGGAACGCAGAGTTTCAGACCGGAATAAGGATTTTACGGCGGCGTTGGGCGATTGTCTCAGAGGTTTTACGGTGGTAAAGAGCTTCAAAGCGGAGAAAGAAATTTTCCAGCTGTTTGCAGCTAACAACCGGTCCCTTGAAAAGGAAAAATTTACAAAGCGGCGCATCAAGACCCTTGTGGGGATGATCGGCGCGATAGCTGGTATCTTTGCACAGCTTGGAGTTTTCATTGCAGGTACATATCTTGCACTGTCAGGCTATGGTCTAACCCCCGGTGTTGTGATCGTATTTGTTAATCTGATGAACTTTCTGATCCAGCCAATCGCAGAATTGCCGGGATTGCTGGCAAGCCGAAAGGCCGCTGTGGGCTTGATCGACAAACTGGCATCTGCGCTGGAGAAGAATCCTTCAGCTGCCGGCGGCGTTGATATTGCCCAGATTTCCTCCGGGATTCGTCTTGAAAACGTATCCTTCGGCTATGACGATAGCAAAGAGGTTTTGCACGATATTTCCGTGTCCTTTGACTCCGGCAAGGCATATGCTATCGTGGGAGGCAGTGGCAGTGGAAAGTCCACTCTTTTGTATCTTCTCATGGCATCCAGTGCGAACTACAAAGGGAAAATCTTTTTTGATGAAACGGAGCTTCGGAATATCAGCAGTGAATCCCTGTACAGCCTTATCTCCGTTATACAGCAGAATGTGTTTGTTTTCAATGCGTCTATCAAAGACAACATCACTATGTTCCGAAGCTTTCCGGAGCAGGAAATCAAAGAGGCAATCGATCACGCACACCTGAAAGGGTTGATTGCCGAATGTGGCAGCTCTTATCTCTGCGGGGAAAACGGAAAGGGGCTGTCCGGCGGAGAAAAGCAAAGGATTTCCATTGCCAGGAGCCTGTTGAAAAAATCCTCTGTGCTGCTGGCTGACGAGGTAACATCAGCTCTGGATGCGAAGACTGCCTATCAGGTGGCCAATGATATACTTGATCTGAGCGGCATGACACGCATTGTGGTAACGCACGCTTTGGATGAAACTCTTCTGCGGCGTTATGACGGCATTGTCGTTTTGAAGGATGGCAGCATCGAGGAAACAGGCACGTTCGACGAGCTGATGGCAAAGAAGGGGTATTTCTATGCCTTGTACACCGTTGCGCAGTAGCAAATATCGAGAAATACCACAATACTATGCACCAAGCCATGTTATGGCGAATAATTCACAAGAGTGGGCAGGGCGTTTTAAGCTTGCCCGCTTTGACATTTATGATGCTTTTGTATCTTTGACATATATGCTTTTTAAACGGGATTCCCGATTTTGACTAGAGCTGTTCGATGAAGCTGTTCCGAAGGCATATGTCCTCAAAATATGAGAAAACAACAAAAATCCGAACCCATCTCTTATCGATAAAAGGTTCGGATTTTATTTGCCTGGTGCGGGAAACAGGATTTGAACCTGCACACCCTTGCGAGCTCTAGAACCTGAATCTAGCGCGTCTGCCAATTCCGCCATTCCCGCATGTTTCTTTGCCATTTCTCAGGCGCAGTATTAAGTATACTAGATATCTTTAAATTTTGCAAGAGGAAATTTTATATTTTTTTTGTTTGGGAAGTTTTTATTGCTAATGGCCTGCTGGAGGTCTATAATTATAAAATGTTGGGAATATTTTAACTCTAGATATGAGTTTTATACATAAAGCGCAAGACGTTTTGAGTATTCTGATATTGGATATGAGTTTGCAGATAGGCTTGATATATGAGCATTATGAGGAAGATATGAACTATGCCGGTTAGCATGACAATATGAGCGTTCTGACAAAGGATATGAGTTATTATAGTCCGGCATGACATTATGAGTGCTCTGACAAAGGCTATGAGCTTCTGAATAATGCAAAATTTGTAAAATTTTTAATGCAAATTTCATATATTATTAAGCTGAGTTATATGAATGCTAATTGGCAGTAGGATGCCAAAATCAGGTGATATGATATTTTATAGGCTTTACATAAATAGCGGTGATTGCATGAAGTTTATCGATTTGGGAGGAAAGGACTTTGAATAATAAAATAGAGGAATTCAAAAAATGGGTCAAAAATAAAAAAGTTGCAGTGCTGGGGATAGGTATAAGCAATACACCCCTCATAAAGTATCTTGCTTCCATGGGGGTGGATGTCACTGCTTTTGATAAGGCGGAAAAAGAAAAGCTGGAGCCCATACTGGCAAGCTTTGAAGGCCTTGACATCCGGTATTGCCTTGGGGAAAACTATCTGAAGCATCTGAACGGTTTTGACCTGATATTCAGGACTCCGGGAATGAGGTACGATCTTCCGGAGCTTGTCAAAGCAAAGGAAAACGGTGCGGAGATAACTTCGGAAATGGAAGTGTTTTTTGATCTCTGTCCGGCAGAAATATTTGCTGTTACAGGCAGTGACGGAAAATCCACCACTACCACCCTTATTTACAACATGTTGAAAGAAGCTGGATACAACTGCTGGCTTGGCGGCAACATCGGAATTCCACTGCTCAGCAGCATAGAAGACATAAAAGAGACAGACAAGGTTGTGCTTGAGCTTAGCAGCTTTCAACTGCATACAATGAAAAAAAGCCCTCAGACTGCTGTTATAACCAATATTTCACCAAACCATCTGGACATACATAAATCCATGGAAGAATATGTGGAAGCAAAGAAGAATATTTTTATACACCAGCCGGAGGAAACCAAATGGGGTAAAACCAGGCTCATTATTAATTATGATAATGGCATAACAAGAGAATTTGCCGGCCAGGCAAAGGGTGAGGCGGTATATTTCAGCAGGCGCAGCCAGCTGGAAGAAGGAGCGGTTCTCGAAAACGGTATGCTGGTATATAAGGCCAAGGGAAAAACGGTTGATCTGGTAAAGGCGGATGAAATAATCATCCCCGGGGCCCATAATATTGAAAACTATCTGGCTGCCAGTGCTGCAGTAATTAATCACGTCAAGCCTGAAGCCATATACAAAGTTGCGACTACTTTTAAAGGGGTAGAGCACAGGATTGAGCTGGTAAGAGAGCTTAACGGTGTCAAATTTTACAACAGCTCCATTGACAGCAGCCCTTCAAGGACGATAGCCTGCCTTAATACTTTTAAGCAAAAGGTCATACTGATTGCAGGAGGAAAAGACAAAGGGATACCTTATGATGCCATAGGCGAGCCTATAATAGAAAAAGTAAAGTGCCTTGTGCTGATAGGAGCGACAGCTTCCAAGATAGAAAAATCTCTGGACGATGCCATCGAAAGAACAGGCAAAGGAAGAGATATTGAAAGAATACACTGCAGCACCTATGAGGAAGCGGTAAAAAGCGCTTATTCAAAAGCCCAAAAGGGAGATATTGTAGTTTTGTCTCCGGCCAGCACAAGTTTTGACATGTTCAAAAACTTTGAGGAAAGAGGCAGAAAGTTCAAAGAATTGGTAATGGGTCTGTAATAGAAGGATAAAAGGAAAGCAAGAGGAAAGCCTGCTGAATATAATCCGGTGAGCAGTGCTGCCTTCTTGCTTTTTATATGCTACGCTTCATATGTAGCCTTTCACATACAGCTCTTCATGTGTGACTTAAGATATACGACTCTTTATATGTAGCTCATATATGGCTTTTTATGTGAGGGTCATCATATACAGCTTTTTATGTGAGGATCATCAAATACAGCCTTTGTTATGAAGCTTTACGATCAGCTTCTTTATATGCAGTTTTTATATGGGGTTTAAAAGCAGCATATCATATACAGCTTTTCATATATAATCTTTAGTATTATTTTTTTTATGGATATCCCGTTCCATTTTTAATGTTATTTTTAAGTGCCTTAATTATGGCAAATCATTATCCCATTGCATTATTTCATTTTTCATAAAAACTGTGGAATGCCTGGGTATGATCATACCAATAATCAAAAAACGGTTAACTTGATGTTAACCGTTTGGTGGGGAGAGATGGATTCGAACCATCGAAGTCAGTGACAACAGATTTACAGTCTGCCCCCTTTGGCCACTCGGGAATCTCCCCATATATTAAATTATAATGAACAATGAATGATAATTAAATACATTCAACTTTGCTTATCCTTCATCATCCATCGCTTTTGTGGTGCCCAGAGCCGGAATCGAACCAGCGACACAGGGATTTTCAGTCCCTTGCTCTACCGACTGAGCTATCTGGGCATTTGGTGGGCCTTCAGGGACTCGAACCCCGGACCAACCGGTTATGAGCCGGTTGCTCTAACCAACTGAGCTAAAGGCCCGTCAAGCGACAAAAACTAGTATAATAAAAATATTCCCAAATGTCAAGAGAAAATTATGGATTTGATTGAGTCAATTTACTGTAGGGAATTGAAGATAAGACGACTTCCTAAAATAAGTCCACTCCGGTCACGCCCTTGACAACAAGCATCTCCCATATGGTTTGTCAGCCAGGGCGGCACCCCTTGTAACAGGGGAATGTCTCTGGAGCTTTTGGCTGCCACTTTAGCCCATTATACCATATGGGTCCCTCTTATTGTAAAGGGTTCGCTTCGCCGTTCCCTTCGTTCATTGTTACCCTACAAAGGCTCTTAGCGCTCTATAAAGCAGTGTTTTATGGCCTTTACTGATTATTGTTAGATTACTGTCCCAAACACCATCATATCTATTCCTATTTGTTCTCAATTCACGAATTAATTCATCTTGTAGCTGCTGTGCCTGCTCCCGTTGTTCTTTCTTCTTTTGAGCCATTACCAAGTCGTATACTTTTCCTCCGTTTTTCTTGAAAATTCTGAGTTGGGCCATCTTGTCCGCACCATTTTTTGACCAACCCATTGGCCTGCTGCTTAACCTATCGGATAGAATATGGCTTACATGCCCTTCAGCACTGCATCCTACAATTTCATAGTTATCTACCTTTATCTCTATTCCTGCCCAGTTATTCAATATATATCTTTTTGCATCGTTAACCGCTTTCCTCTTTGTCTCCGATTCTGTCTTTTCAAGAATTTTAGCAAATGCCTTCTTAAGCCCCGCCTTATCAGCTTCTTTCAAGGCATCATCTAATTCCTGTTCGATATCTTCGTCTTCCAAGTGTGCCGTTGCTACTTTTACGTATTTGCTCAAATGATACTTATCCAATACAAACTTGCTTTTACCAATCCAGTTTAATCCCTGTTTTATCCAAGCTGCTCCATCTCCAGATATATATACAGTTTCAATCTTATCCACATCATAAGTATCATCTATGTATTGGGAAACCTCTAGCCACAGTTCTTCACTATCTCTGATTCCTCCAAAATAACGGGGATTCTTCAATACTTTTCTCTTCTTCGTGCTTTTTTCATGGTCTGTTTCTGCCCCGGATAAATGTCCCGGAGTTGCTCAAGTTGCGTGACCGTTTGCACGTATGCTAATATCTTCCTGGAAGAAAAAAAGGAGGATATGATAAGAGCTTTGAATATATATGTTAAGTGTTCCAGCACCTAACCCTCAAAGCCCTTTAACACATTTGTAATATGATAATAGCATATCTGGGGCGGAATGTTAAGGAGTATCGCAGAAATTGTTTAAAATTTTTGGAAAGGCTGGAGTTGATATGCCCGAAATGCGGCGGGAAAACAACCTTTCATGACAGATATGCACGTCATGTGCATATGGGCGAGGAAATTGAATGGATTAACATATTCCGTGTAATCTGTAGCAAGTGTGGGAAGACACATGCAATCATACCGGATTTCATCAGGCCGTATAAGCATTACTCGGCTTGTGATAGCGAGCTGGTCCTTCGGGACCAGGAGGACGGTATACCTCTTGAGGAGATTGAGACTGCCGCCAGCATATCCACATTAAGGCGGTGGGTAGAAGAATTCAGGCAACGGGGGCGGCAAGCTGCAGGAGCATTAAGAGCTATACTGTACAGGTATTATGGCAAGTTTGTCAATGAGCTGGAGATGATAGAAACAAAGGTATTCCACATGATTGAGCGGCTGCTTGGGTTACTGCCGCAGATAGAAAGCAGCCATCTTGCCATAGGTGAAACGAATATGTGGCTAACAAATCATCTGGCAGGAGTATTTGTATAGAAAATTCCCACATAGTTTGCGTAGCTGTCCGGAGTTCCCTTCTGATAGGCTTTAGGAAAAAGCACAGGAGGGATCGAAATGATAAACAATGAAGTATTGGAAAAAGCATTAAAGAAACATGAGATCATATCGCCGCTATTGCAGCCGGATCTGGATGAGGCGGAAAAGCGGAGAATACGGCAGGAGATACTTGAGAGGGAAGGAATTTCGGAAAGGACACTTCGGAGGTATCTTGCAGCGTACCGGGAGAATGGTTACGAAGGGCTATTACCAAAGATACGAAAAGATACAGGGCAACAAAGAGCGATATCTCAGGAAATATTAGATCGGGCAATCGAAATAAAACAGGAACTGCCGGAGAGAAGTGTCAGGAGGATCATAAAGATCCTTGAAGGCGAAGGGATTGTCAAAAAAGGAAGTGTCTCCAGAAGCACCTTGTCCAGGCATCTTTTGAAGATGGGCTTTGGTGCAAAAGACTTCAGAAATGTTCGTATAGAAGGAACGACAGCCCGCCGGTTCGTCAAAAACGGAAGGAACACATTGTGGCAGGCAGATATCAAATACGGTCCGTACATACCGACTGCCGACGGCGGTAAGAAACGGACATACATGGTGGCATTTATTGACGATGCGACGAGGCTGGTGTGTCATGCAGAATTTTACGACAATCAGAGGCTTCCGATATTGGAAGACAGTTTTCGCAAGGCAATATTGAAATACGGCAAGCCGGAGGCAGTATACGTTGACAATGGCAAGGTATTTATCTCGAAATGGTTCAGAGTAGCATGTGCAAAGCTGGGAATCCGTCACATGAACACAAAGGCGTATTCTCCGGAGAGCAAAGGCAAGATTGAGAGGTTCAATGCCACAGTTGAAGAGTTTTTCCAGGAGATATCGCTGGAGAAAGCAAAAAGCCTGGAGGAACTTAACCGCAAATTTCGGGTATGGCTGGATGAAGGGTACAACGGGAAGCCTCATAGCAGTTTAAAAGGGGTTTCTCCATCGCAGGCGTATGCAAGTGATCCAAAGAAGGTGCGGTTTGCAACTCCTGAAGAATGCCGGGACGCATTTTTATGGGAAGATACAAGGAAAGTTGACAACACAGGCTGTTTCAAGCTGCAAGGGATAGAATATGAAGCCGGAATCGAATACATAGGCAAAAAAGTGGATGTGCGGTATGATCCTTTTGATATGAGCCTTCTGGAGATATGGTACAATGGTGAGCGCCGAAAGACAGCAACCCCGCTGAAGGTTGGGGAATACTGCTCAAAGGTTGAAAAAACACCAGCAACGAAATCGGCGACTCATTCACGGCTATTAAAAATATATGAGAGCGAGAATGAAAAGAGGCAAAAACGGCAGACCGGAGCATTAACCTTCAGGAGCATGAAGGGCGGTGACAGAAATGTTTGAGCAGTACTACAACTTTCTGCACACGCCGTTCACCCGGGATATACCGGAGAAGCATTTGTATAGCAATCCGGAGCTGGAAGAGGTCTGCAGCAGGCTTGAGTATGCGGCCCGGAACCGGTTGTTTGCAGTGATAACGGGAGATGTTGGTACAGGAAAGACCACAGCCATAAGGAAGTTTGTTGGGGCGCTGGACAGCAACCGGTACAAGGTAATGTACATAAGCGATTCGGCGTTGACACCGAGGAATTTTTACTGGGAAGTATTGAACCAGCTGGGATGTGAAGCGAAATTCTACAGGAGCGATGCAAAACGACAACTAACGAGAGAGATCAGCAACCTGATTGAAATACAGAGACGTATTCCTATAATCATCACAGATGAGGCACACCTACTTTCAAGGGAGATGCTGGAGGAAATCCGGTTTTTACTAAACTTCAGGATGGATTCGTATAACCCAATGAGTTTAATCCTGGTAGGCCAGAGTGAGTTGAAGGACATCCTGAAGAAGCAGATATATGAGGCAATATGCCAGCGAATAGATATCCGATATCATATGATGCCATATGATCGGCAAAGAACCGGTGAATACATAAGAAAGCACCTGGAGTATGCAGGAGAAAGCCGGGAGATATTTACGGATATGGCGGTAGACGAGATATATGAATATTCTCATGGAGTACCGCGAAAAATCAACCGGGCGTGTACAGCTTGCCTTTTACATGGGGCACAGGTACAGAAAAAAATCATAGACGATCATGTGGTAAGGCTTATTGTTGAGGAAGAATTGAACTGGTAGTTAATATGCCCTGTCCGTATACATCTGCGGACAGGGCTAATGAGCAAAACTAGCGGTCAAAAAGAATGAGCAGATTGCGGTCAAAGAGGCCGAACAGCGACATCATGGTCAATTCCCTCATGAACGTATACAAGCTTAGGCATTAGTGTGCTACTTGCTCCCCATTCATCTTCTGTCTTATGTCTCTTTTTCCCTTGCTGCGCTACATGGTCTTCATCAGCCTCAATATACAGAATCTTTGGTGTCTCATCCTTTCTCTTTTCCACCGATGGCTGAACAACTTCAAGTTCATGTACTTTATTCATTACAGCCTGTTTGCTTACCTCATCCATGTATGCAGCTTTTTCTCCACCTTTTCTATAACTGCTCTCCGCAGCCTCTTCCACAGCATTTATGACAACATCAGCACTTACTCGGTCATGAGGATTGATACCAACTATTCTATCCACAAGATATTGCCTTTTTCCGCCTTTCTTAGGCTTAAAATATGTTCGTTCATAACTGATGGGTCCAAAGCTTGTTAAAAGTCCTGTTCTATCCTTTCTTACAATTTCCCAGTTCTGCTTGCGAGAAGCCGATTCCCGCAGATAATCATCCATATCTTCAAGAACTTCTGTAACAATGTTTCTACCTAATTCAAGAAGTTCTTCATGCAATCCCAAAACAAGGTCAGCTAGGTCCGTAGGCTTTTCAACAAATTTTTTTACCTTTTCTTCAATCTTTTTTACACCAAAACCAATAAAATGTTGTATACTATTGTACATAGAAGATGCATCCTTTCGTTGAGTATTTTGATTTGGCGACTTATATCTTAACAGGATGTCATCTTCTTTTCAATTTTTTGGATATTTATTCCAATTGATTCCCTACAGTAATTTTACTCGAGCTATGGATTTATTTTTTTTCTATATTTATTCAATTTCTGTTATAATCTAATAGTAGATTACATCAAAGAGGTGATTGTATGGACTATACCGAATTGCTGAAGAAATTGAGCACGTCTTCCGCAGTGTCCGGTCAGGAAAACGGCATATTCTCCTTTGTAAAATCAATTTTTGAAGAATACTGCGACCATGTCGAAGCCGATAAATTCTTTAACATAATTGGTTTTAAAAAAGGGAGCGGTAATGGAAAGAAGGTAATGATAACCGCCCATTGCGATGAAATAGGCCTCATGGTAAAGGATATTGAGGATAATGGGTTTGTAAGGGTTACCACTGTAGGAGGGATCGATGCGAGAATACTCCTGGCGCAGGAAGTTGTAATACATGGGAAAAAGGATTTGTATGGTGTTATAGGTGCAAAACCGCCGCACCTGTTAAAGCCTGAAGAAGCTCAAAAAGCAGTTAAGATCAAGGATTTGTATATAGATACAGGAATTGAAACCAGCAAGCTGAAAGAGATGGTGTCCATAGGGGATACAATAACATTAAAAGGATCGCCGTCGGTGCTGCAGGGCAGCAGATTCAGCTCCAAAGCTATGGACAACCGCGCCAGCGTGCTGGCCATGGTGGAAACGATGAAGCAGCTTTCCACAAGGAAGCACGATGCGGATGTTTATTTTGTGGCCACCGTACAGGAAGAAGTAGGGGCTGCTGGAGCGGAGATTGCGGCATATAATATTGATCCGGATATCGCAATTGTCATAGATGCCTGTCATGGCGAAATGCCGGACTGCCCGAAAGATTCCATCTTTTCTTTGGGAAAAGGGCCTGCCATTGGTGTCGGACCTGTTCTCCACAGGAATTTGTACCGGAAGCTGGTGGATGTCGCCAAGGAAGAAAACATACCTTATCAGATCGATGTGGAACCTGGAAACACGGGGACTGAAGCTTGGGAAACTCAGGTATCCCGATCCGGCATTCCCACCGCGTTGCTGTCAATACCTGTAAGGTACATGCATACACCGGTGGAAACTTTGGATGTCAACGACGTAAAAAATACTGGCAAACTGGCTGCAGACTTTGTAAGCATGCCGGCTAAGGAAATGGAGGGATTGCTTTGCTTCTGAAGGAACTTACGGAACTGACCGGAGTATCAGGGAATGAATATGAAGTCCGGGAGTACATTAAAAGGGAAGCCGGGAAGTATGATGTCGATATAAAAACGGATTCCATGGGAAACCTCATAGTATTCAAAAAGGGTAAAAACCCCAGGTATAAGGTAATGCTTTCCGCCCATATGGATGAAGTCGGCTTTATTGTCACAGGATACGGTGAGTTCGGAACAATAAAGTTCAGCACTGTTGGTGGTATAGATTCGAGAATATTGCTGGGGAAAAAGGTTCTTGTAGGCGAAAAGAAGATTCCCGGAGTGATCGGATGCAAACCTGTACATTTGCAAAGCAAAGATGAAAGGGATTCCAACCTGAAAATCAGCAGCATGTACATAGACATTGGAGTCGATAAAAAAGAGGAAGCCGAAAAGCTTGCTCCTCTGGGAGAATATATAGCCTTTTACAGCGAATATACGGAGTTCGGGGAAGACTGCATAAAGGCAAAAGCTTTGGACGACCGCGTGGGCTGTGCTGTTTTGCTGGATGCACTGAAATATGATTATAATTTTGATCTGTACGCCTGCTTTACCACCCAGGAAGAGGTGGGACTCAGGGGAGCAAAGGTTGCGGCTTATACTGTTGACCCGGATGTGGCACTGGTTTTGGAGGGGACTACCTGCTCCGATGTTCCCGGAGCTGAAAAGTATGAATATTCAACTATCCTGGGAAAAGGTGCGGCTTTGACCCTGGCCGATGCGACCACCTATGTGGACAGGAACTTTGTAAACTATATCTATAATCTGGCAGTGGAAAACAATATTGAAGTCCAGTTCAAACAGACCATTTCCGGAGGGAATGACGCAGGATCGATACACAAGTCAAGAAGCGGCGTCAAGGTTGCATCCATATCTGTTCCATGCAGATACATCCATTCGCCGGTATCGGTGATGAGCAGGAAGGATTTTGAAAGCGTAAAGAGCATAACAAACCTTGTATTGGCTAAATTCAGCCAAAACCTGGATGTCATAAAGGCGATAAAGGAAGGACGCCCGGTATTATAATTCACTTTACATGAGTCGTATTTTGCCCTTTGTGACTGCAAAATGCGGCCGGTACTGATTCTTTTCTTAGAATATCGTGTTAATAAATTACTGTTTTAGGAGGTATGGCATATGTTTGATTTAGTGAGAAAATTGTCCGACGCCTTCGGAGTATCGGGCAATGAGGAGGAAATAAGAGCGGTAATCACGGAGGAAATCAAGGATAAAGTCGATGACATATATACAGATACCTTAGGAAATCTGATTGCCGTAAAAAAGGGAACAGGCAGAAAGATAATGCTGGATGCCCATATGGATGAGATAGGGGTTATGGCAACCTTTATTGATGACAATGGTTTCATAAGGTTTTCCAATCTGGGATGGGTATATCAGTACTTCGCCCTGGGACAGAAGGTCAGATTCAAAAACGGAACAATAGGCTCCGTGTTCTATGAGGAA
This sequence comes from Clostridium thermosuccinogenes, assembly GCF_002896855.1. Lineage (NCBI taxonomy): Bacteria > Bacillati > Bacillota > Clostridia > Eubacteriales > Clostridiaceae > Clostridium > Clostridium thermosuccinogenes. The sequence continues at coordinate 1,692,377 of NZ_CP021850.1, forward strand.
AAGCTGGATGATATGAAAAACCTCAAGCTTTCCCGAATGTATATCGATATTGGAGCAAAAAGCAGAGAAGAGGCTGAAAAAAAGGTAAGGATAGGAGATACCGCATGCTTTGTAGGTGATGCTGTTCAAACCGGAGACATGATCATATCCAAGGCTCTGGACAACAGAAGCGGATGTGCCGTCCTCATAAAGGTAATTCAGAATTTACCTGAGACTGACAATGAACTGTACTTTGTATTTACGGTCCAGGAAGAGTTGGGACTGAGAGGAGCTAGAACTGCGGCATACCAGATTCAGCCTGATATAGCTATAGCTATAGATGTTACAGATACGGGAGATACGCCGGAGTGCCATCCCATGGCTGTCAAATGCGGCGCCGGACCAACGATAAAAATAAAGGACAGCTCCCTCATCTGCCATCCTGAAGTTAAAAGGCTTCTGGAGGATGCTGCAAAGGAAATCGGCATACCTTATCAGTATGAAGTGCTGGAAAGCGGTGGAACGGATGTAGGAGCAATTCATACGGCAGTGGGAGGAGTCCCTTCCGGTGCTGTATCCATACCATGCAGATATATACACAGCCCTGTGGAGACGGCAAGCCTCAGCGATATGGAAAATGCAGTTAAGCTATTGGTTCAGGCGGTTAAATAGAACATCGAGGTTATCGATTGAGCCATTGATAAGAATGAAACAAGGATTTAAGAATGCTGCTGCAAGAAAACTCCACCTTGTTTCAGGGTAAAGTTTGTTTTAAAGATTTTAAGTTTGCTTCCCAAGGTGCGGTAATTTTGAGGAATCCAGGACGCAGTTTTAACAGCCGTAGGACTGGATGCTCCATGACTGTGAGTGGGAAAATACAAGCAAACAACAGGAGGTGTCTGGAATGAAAATCACCTTTTTAGGAGCTGCAAAAACGGTGACCGGTTCCTGCTATTTTATTGAAACCAGCAGCTGCAAGATGCTTGTGGACTGTGGCATGTTTCAGGGCAGTTCAAAAGAAGAGACATTGAATGAAGAAGATTTCCCTTTTAATCCTTCGGAACTGAATTATGTGTTGCTGACCCATGCTCATATAGACCACAGCGGCCGCATACCAAAGCTGTATGTGGATGGTTTCAAGGGGGAGATCATCGCCACAAAGGCTACAAAAGAGCTATGTGAAATAATGCTGCCGGATAGCGGATATATACAGGAGTCCGAAGCCGAGTGGAAGAACAGGAAGAGGCAAAGGGCAGGGAAGCCCCCTGTAAAACCCCTGTATACCTATAAGGATGCCGTCGACTGTCTGAAGCTTTTTAGAAGCGTGAAATACGACGAGATGCGGAACCTTACAGAGGATATAAGAGTAAGGTTCAGGGATGCCGGTCACATATTGGGATCCTCAATAATAGAGCTGTGGATCAGGGAAAAGGGATCAGAGATAAAGGTGGTTTTCTCCGGAGACCTCGGAAACAAAAACATCCCTATATTGCGGGACCCGACCATCATAGAGGATGCTGATTATTTAGTCATTGAGTCCACCTACGGAAACAAGGTTCATGGAAAAAGCAAGGACAGGGTGGAGGATTTTGTGAACATTATAAACGAAACCATAGACAGGGGTGGAAATGTAGTAATTCCTTCCTTTGCGGTGGGTAGAACCCAGGAGGTAATATATGACCTGAATAAGAAGCGGGAGAAGTATGATGCGAGGTATGACAAGTTTTTCAACGCACCCGTATATGTGGATAGTCCCCTGGCTACCAGCGCTACCGAAGTGTTCAGAAGAAATCTGGACTGCTATGATGAAGAAGCGAGGGAATATATAGAAAACGGAGATAATCCCCTGGATTTTCCCGGCCTCCGTTTTACAAAAACTCCAGAAGAATCAAAGGCTTTAAACGAGAAAAAAGAGAGCATGGTCATCATATCAGCCAGCGGGATGTGCGATGCCGGAAGGATTAAGCATCATTTAAAGCACAACCTGTGGAGGAGCGAATCCACCATCCTGTTTGTGGGATATCAGGCAGAGGGGACACTTGGAAGAAGGCTTTTGGACGGAGCAAAAACAGTTAAGATATTCGGAGAAGAAATATCCGTAAATGCGCGCATAGAGATGCTGGAAGGCCTTTCCGGCCATGCCGACAAAGAGGGGCTGATGTCCTGGCTGCAGGGATTCAAAAAGAAACCGGAAAAGGTGTTCATAGTCCATGGCGAAGAAAATGTGATGGCCGATTTCTCCGAAGCGGTAAAAGAGAACTTGGGAGTGGAAACCGTAATTCCGGAAAGGGGACAATCCTTCGTAATAGGCGCCAGAGGTGCCATGGATGAGGCTGAAAAGCTCATTCCCGACGTATCCTTCAAGCGTCTGGCTGTTATCGACATTCTTGAAACCCTCAAGGAAGAGTTCGATTTCCTGTCGGATGAAATTATCAATGATTTAAAGCAGGATAAAGAGGATGAGGAAGTGGATAAACTCAGAGCCAGACTTAAAAAGCTGGAATCGGAGATACTGGACGTACTAAAGCAAATGGGGTAAGCCTTCTCTATTATCACATTTGTGTTGATCGGATTTGTTTAAATCTTAGTATGACAAATAATGCTAAGGGGTTGAAAAACCCCTTTTCTTTTCTTTGATAATGCTTTAAAATATAAATTGTAATTAACAACTTTTGCTTATTTTCCGGACAGCTTGGGATGGACTGGAACTAAGTTCTGTATTTTCAATCCGGAATTTGGGCAGAGAGGTAGAATGGTAGGTAGTGAATTCAATTACGGAAGGATGGTAGGACATGTTAAAGTATGCATTTCTTTTGCTTTTTGTTGCTCTTATGGTCGGAGTCGGACTGTACAGCAAAAAGAAAGTAACCACAGTTCAGGATTTTTTTCTGGGTGGAAGGCAAATGGGCCCTTGGATCTCGGCTTTTGCTTACGGCACGACATATTTTTCAGCGGTCATTTTCATCGGGTATGCAGGTAAAAGCGGATGGAGCTTTGGTATCTCCGCCACTTGGATAGGCATAGGCAATGCCTTGTTGGGCAGCTTGCTTGCGTGGTTGGTGCTGGCAAAAAGGACCAGAAAAATGACCCATGAGCTGAATGCTTCCACAATGCCGGAATTTTTTGAAAAAAGATATGGCAGCAAAGCCATGAAAATAGCGACTGCTCTCATTATCTTTGTTTTCCTGGTGCCTTATTCCGCATCGGTGTATCAGGGATTGAGCTATTTGTTTGAAAAGGTTTTTGGAATCCCTTTTATTTACTGCATGTTGTCTATAGCGGTACTCACAGGAGTATATCTGCTTCTGGGAGGATATGTAGCTACGGCTATTAATGACTTTGTACAGGGTATAATCATGCTGATCGGCCTTGCGCTGATGCTATTCTTTGTGGTTTCCCATCCTATGGTTGGGGGCTTGGGCGAGGGTATCAGAAAGCTGTCGGAGATTCCCGGAGACGGTGAGAACCTGGTAAAAATTTTCAGTGGTCAGCCCCTGGATTTGCTTTCCTTAATTATTCTCACCAGCATGGGTACCTGGGGACTCCCGCAAATGGTTCATAAGTTTTATGCCATTAAAAATGATGATGCCATAAAAAAGGCAACGATAGTATCGACGGTATTTGCTGTTATAATAGCCGGAGGGGCATATTTTGCGGGTGCGTTCGGAAGATTGTTCCTTGACAATACCGTTCCTTTATATAATGGGAAGCCGAATTACGATATGATAATGCCCAATATGTTGGATATTGCCCTGCCTGATGCATTGATGGGGATTATAATTATTCTTGTGCTGTCGGCTTCAATGTCCACTTTATCTTCTCTGGTGCTGGTTTCCAGTTCGGCAATATCCTTGGATCTGGTTCAGGGAGTGCTGTTCCCCAAAATGAAAAAAGAAAAAGTTATGCTGCTTATGAGAGTTTTGTGTGTAGTGTTTATTGCCTTTTCTTTTATAGTAGCCATAACTCCTAACGCCATACTCACGTTGATGTCGTTCTCATGGGGTACGGTGGCCGGTGCGTTTCTTGCTCCCTTTTTATACGGCCTGTACTGGAAGGGAACCACAAAAGCCGGTGCATGGGCAGGCTTTATTGCCGGATTTGCTTGCTCCATAGGAAGTACGATTTACTTTGGAATGAATGCTGCATTAGCTCCTAAAATCGGAGCTGTGTCGATGATAGTTTCACTTATAGCAGTGCCGGTGGTGAGTTTCGTTACTTCCAAGCTCCCTCAGCGCCATGTGGACAAAGTATTCGATACAATACGAAGCAGTACTGAGGCAGCTTCATAAATAGATCTTCAATGGGGTTTCAATGAAGCTTCAGTAAGCTTTAATAAGCTTTAATAAGCTTTAATAAACTTTAATAAACTTTAATAAGCATAATTAGCTTAATTGGCCTTCAAAAAGCTTTAATGAAGAAATTATAATTAAACTTAAATAAAATTAGAACCCGGCTGCCTGAAGAGCTGCCTTGAGAAATGTAGAAGCTTAATTAAAGGACAAGGATTGACGGAAGGATATGACATAAAAGATTTACTTTTTACAAATATAAGTTTAAAATATAATAAATAGTAAGTTGACTCGCTAACACGAAGCTTTGATAGTGTTGTTCTTACTTTAATTATTTTCACAGCACTATCTTTGATAGCCGGTACAACGGATTGAATTATGCAGGTCGCACTTAAAGTAAAGGTGCGACTTGCCGTATTGACCGGCAAAAATCATAATCAATTTGCATGGGCATATACGCGTATGCGCATCAGGTGCACATGGCAATGTTGCGCAAACCTAAACACATACGCATTTTTTCGGTGTTCTTGCCGATAAAATTAGCTGATTGCAAGTAAACTGCATGCTAGGGGTATTAACATTCTGCATACAGTCATAATATCAATTTGGAGGTCATGTTAATGAAAAAAATGATGCTTGGCAATGAAGCCGTTGCCAGAGGTGCATTTGAAGCTGGAGTTACCGTAGCGACTGCATATCCTGGAACACCAAGTACGGAAATTACAGAGAATCTGGCAAAGTATGATGAAGTATATTCCGAGTGGTCGCCAAATGAAAAAGTGGCGTTGGAGACAGCTATAGGAGCTTCGATAGCCGGTGCAAGATCCATATGCTCCATGAAGCATGTCGGTCTTAATGTAGCCGCGGATCCTTTGTTTACATTATCTTATACAGGTGTGAACGGAGGTCTGGTGATAATGGTTGCTGATGACCCCGGAATGCACAGCTCCCAGAATGAGCAGGACAGCAGGTACTATGCCAGATCGTCAAAAGTGCCTATGCTAGAGCCCGCCGACAGTCAGGAGTGCAAGGATTTCGTCAAGACAGCCTTTGAAATAAGCGAAAGGTACGACTGTCCCGTCATAGTCAGGCTGACGACCAGGATTGCCCATTCCCGTAGTCTGGTGGAGGTAGAAGACCGAATTGAATATAAGCTAAAGGATTACATAAAGGATTACAACAAATATGTGATGATGCCGGGAATGGCAAGAAAACGCCATGAGATAGTTGAAAAGAGGATGGAGGAGCTGAGGGAATTTTCCGACAGCACATCCCTGAACAGAGTGGAGGGAACAAGCAAGGATATAGGCGTCATCACCAGCGGCATAGCATATCAATATGCCAAAGAGGTTTTTGGGGATAATGCATCCTTTCTGAAGCTGGGAATGGTCCATCCCTTGCCGGAGAAGCTGATAAGGGATTTTGCCAGCGAGGTAAAAACTCTCTATGTTATAGAAGAGCTGGAACCTTTTATAGAAGACTTTGTAAAGAGCCTAGGCATCAAAGTGATAGGAAAAGATTTGCTTCCGGTTACAGGAGAGCTCAGTGCCCGCCTTATCAAGGAAAGATTGCTGGGAGAGAAATTGCCAAAAGCACCTGCCATAGAGGAGAATATACCCGGAAGGCCTCCGGTAATGTGTCCCGGTTGCCCTCACAGGGGGACTTACTATGTTCTGAAAAAGCTGAAGCTGAGGGTAAATGGGGATATAGGGTGCTATACGTTGGGAGCTCTTCCTCCGACGGAATCCATGGATACCTGTGTATGTATGGGTGCCAGCATAGGTATGGCCCATGGAATGGAAAAGGCGAGAGGCCGTGATTTCGGAAAGAAAACTGTGGCAATACTGGGAGACTCAACCTTTATCCATTCAGGGATAACCGGTTTGATCGATGTTGTTTATAATAAAGGAAATTCTACGGTCATCATTCTGGACAATTCCATCACAGGAATGACAGGGCATCAGGACAATCCCACTACAGGCTTTACCATTAAAGGTGAGCCTACCAGACAGGTTGACCTTGTCAAGCTAGCCCAAGCGATTGGAATTGACAGGGTAAAGGTGGTGGATTCCTTTGACCTCAAGGAATTGGAAAATGTGATCAGAGAAGAAGTAAATGCGGATGAGCCTTCAGTTATTATATCTCAAAGACCCTGTGCGCTTCTAAAGAATGTGAAATATGAAGGAACACAGCATATAAACGATAAGTGCAGATACTGCAAAATGTGTTTATCCCTTGGATGCCCCGCCCTTGTGGACAGAGGCGATCATGTGGAAATTGATGAGGCATTGTGCGTAGGATGTAAATTGTGCAGCAAGCTGTGCAGATTTGATGCGATTGAAAAGGCTGGTGATAATAATGCAAAAGCTTAATATAATGATAGTTGGAGTAGGCGGTCAGGGGACTTTGCTGGCCAGCAAGGTTTTAGGCCATGTGGCAATGAAGGAGTCCTATGATGTGAAGGTATCCGAGGTGCATGGCATGTCCCAGAGGGGTGGAAGCGTTGTAACCTATGTAAAGCTGGGACCAAAAGTTTATTCACCGCTGGTGGAAAAGGGAGAAGCGGATATCATACTGGCGTTCGAAAAGCTCGAAGCCTTGAGATGGCTGGAATATCTTAAGGATGGCGGCAAGCTCATAGTTAACGATCAGGAAATCGACCCGATGCCGGTCATCATTCGCAAGGCGAAATATCCTGAAAACATACTTCCGAGGATTAAAGAAAAGTATGCCAATACCATTTCGCTGGATGCCTTATCTATAGCAAGACAGTGCGGAAATATTAAGGCAGTGAATACGGTTTTGCTGGGTGTACTGGCCAAATCCACGAATATAGCGAAGGAAACATGGATAGAAAGCATAAAAGAGGTTGTGCCTGCCAAATTTGTTGATGTAAACCTCAAAGCCTTTGAAGCAGGCTATGCCATATAGTATAATAATATATAGAGTTTATAGAGTTTGAGTTTGCGGACACAGTAAAAAAATACATTAGAAAGATTTAATTGCATAATGCTTTAATAAAAAAAGCAGAAACAGTAGAGAAATACATAAAAATACAGAAAAAGATTGTAGAAAGGGATCAGGAAGAAAGATCAGGAAGATCCCGGCTTGTAGATATATCATTGAATTAAAAAAGTGATACTTTACGTATGCTAGTTAGCAACATATAGTGAATAACAGCCTTATTTGCTTTTGCGTGGGGCGGGAATCCCGTAATCCCTAAAAGCCTTTCCTGTGGGGGGAAGATAAAGGCTTATATTATATTTATAGTGCGGCGCAAAAAGTGGCATAAAAAGCGCATTAATGCTATGCATCAATGCTTTGCCTGCTCTGCACTATTGAATAATTTTAGGGAGGGCATATGTATGCAGTGTTGGAATCCAACTTATGAATGCATGTCAAGAGAAGAAAGAGAGAAAGTTCAAACTGAAAGATTGATAGAAACGGTAAAAAGGGTATATCACAATGTTCCTTTTTACAGGGACAAGATGCAGAAGGCGGGACTGGAGCCGTGTGACATCAAATCCCTGGATGATTTGAAAAAGCTTCCCTTTACTTATAAGCAGGACTTGAGAGATAATTATCCCTACGGGCTTTTTGCCGTACCCATGAGCGAAATTGTAAGGATACACGCATCTTCAGGTACGACAGGGAAACAGACGGTAGTGGGATATACAAGAAGAGACCTGGATACTTGGGCTGAGGTTATGGCTAGAACCCTTGTAAATGCCGGAGCGGACAAAGACTCCATTGTACAGGTGGCATATGGCTATGGCTTGTTTACCGGAGGATTTGGCGTCCACTACGGAGTAGAAAGGGTAGGAGCGACTGTTATCCCGGTTTCAGGCGGTAATACTAAAAGACAGCTGCAGATAATGAAGGATTTTGGCACGACGATATTAGCCTGCACTCCTTCTTATGCCCTGTACCTGGCAGAGGAAATGGAGGAAATAGGATTAAAAAAGGAAGATCTCAAGCTCAAGTCAGGGATTTTTGGAGCGGAACCGTGGTCGGAAAGGATGCGTGCTGAGATCGAGGAACGTTTTGGCATTACAGCTATAGATATATATGGATTGAGCGAAGTCATCGGTCCTGGTGTGGCCAGTGAATGCACATGCCGATGTGGTTTACATATACAGGAGGATCATTTCATTCCGGAAATCATCGACCCCGATACGGAGGAAGTGCTGCCTCCGGGATCAACCGGCGAGCTGGTTTTCAGTACAATCACAAAGGAAGGCCTGCCGCTGTTGAGATACCGCACAAGGGACATATCCTCACTGAACTATGAAAAATGTGAATGCGGAAGAACCACCGTAAGGATGAAAAAGGTATCTGCAAGAAGCGATGACATGCTTATCATCAGGGGAGTCAATGTATTCCCGTCCCAGATTGAAGAAGTGCTTTTCAACATGGGTGAAACTGCACCCCATTATCTTCTGATAGTCGACAGGGTGAATAACCTCGATACTTTGGAAGTAAGGGTGGAAATGAGCCAAAGCATGTTTTCCGATGAAGTAAAGCGTATAGAAGATATTGAGCGCAAGCTGCACAAGGATATAGAAACTACCCTGGGCATCAGCGCCAGGGTTAAGCTGGTGGAACCCAAAAGTATTGAAAGAAGTGAGGGAAAAGCAAAGCGCATTATTGATAAAAGAAAAATTTAAGGAGGGGAAAATATGCATGTAAAGCAGATTTCCATTTTTCTCGAGAACAAATCAGGCAGACTGGCAGAGGTGACGAAGCTGCTGGGCAGCAACAACATCGACATCAGTGCTCTATCAATAGCCGACACCACGGATTACGGAGTTTTAAGGCTTATTGTAAATAAACCTGAGGAGGCGGAGAGAATCCTTAAGGAGAATGATTTTGCAGTAAGCACGACAAACGTGATAGCTATTGCTGTTGCAGATAAACCAGGAGGCTTATCGGAGGCTTTGTGCATATTGAGGGATGCCGGCTTGGATATCGAGTACATGTATGCCTTTGTAGGGAAAGCTGTCAACGAGGCTATGGTAATCCTAAGGGTTGATGACCCTCATACGGAAGAGGCAATAAAGCTGCTGACGGAATCAGGCATAAAGGTACTTCCCTCCAGTGATGTATATAAACTATAAAAAGACCGATTAAGGCTTTCACCGGATGCGATCCGGAAAATTCCCACAGAAGCATGGCAAAACCGGCTGGTGATCTGATGGGAATTATTTCTTTATTTTAATGGTATTAGTTTTTCAGACAAAATATTTGGGCTTGCGTATATATTATCAGAAATAAAGATTAAACTACGATATATACAATTGGCAGGGGGAATAGATTACTTATGGATAGAAGATTATATCTTTCTGAAACGGATAAAAAAATCGGTGGAGTTTGTGGAGGATTGGGTGAATACTTCCGGGTAGATCCTACACTTATAAGGCTTTTGGTTGTTATTTTAACTCTTGCATCCGCCGGCACAGGCATTGTTGCGTATTTGATAGCATGGGCTATAATACCAAAGCCTCCAAGGTTTTAATGAAGATGAAGGGTTTCAGAAATGCTGGGAAAGCATGCGATGCTAAAGAATAATCAGCCATCTTATGACAAGATGGCTGATTATCTTATAAAAGACTAAAATATGATTCGTTTTGAACAGTAAATTTAGCTCTTTGTAATGCTATAGAGCATTATTGGCATGGCGTTGACCCAAATAGTTAGCTTAAGTTTCAGCCTTCCTGTAAATTTATATTGTATTCATCCTTTATGGCTTTGAGCGCCTTATCCACATCCTTCTCATCGATGAGATAGGATATATCCACTTCGGAAGTGGTTACCAGCTTTATATCAATCCCGTTTCCGGCGAAAATGGTGAAGAGCTTCGCAGCTACTCCCGGAATATTTTTCATTTGCTCACCATAAACTGATAGCTTTGTATTCTCTGCATTTATTTCTATGAATAAACCAGGCACTATCTTCTTGAATTTGTTCAGTACGCTTATGGCTTTCACAAGGTCATCGGAAGGCAAAGTGAAAGACAGGTTGATAACGCCACGATATGGAGGCGCCTGGCTTATCATATCGATATTTATGTTCTGTTCCGCTATTGCGTTAAAAATGTCAGGTATCAGATGCATTTTGTCGGACGGTAGATTGTCAATGGTTATCAGAGCTACATTATAGTTTATTGACACATTTGTAACCGGACTTTGGGACAAAGCATCCACCTCCCTAGGTTATTGCTTACATACTTTCTACCAGATCGTTCATGTTGTACATGCCGGGCTTTTTGGACTTGATAAAACCGGCTGCTTTAAGGGCGCCAACTCCGAAAATCTCTTTTGACATAGCAGTATGCTTGATTTCTATTATCTCATCATTACCGGCAAATATGACGGAATGATCCCCCACAATTGTTCCACCGCGTATGGCGTGGATACCGATTTCACTAGGGCTTCTCTTTTTCCTCCTGGAATGCCGGTCATATATATATTCACGTTTCTGCTCCAAAACCGAATTTATGGCGTCCGCAATTGCCAGTGCGGTACCGCTGGGAGCGTCAATTTTTTGATTGTGATGCATTTCTATAATCTCTATATCAAAGTTGTTTTCCAGAACTTTTGCTGCTTTTTTGACCAGGTCCACCATCAGATTCACGCCCAGGGACATGTTTGCTGAAAAGAACACCGGAATAGAGCCGGAGGCGGCTTCCAGCGCCTTTACATTTGCCTGGGACAATCCTGTTGTTGCCATTACGAGAGCAACTTTTCGGGATACGGCAAAGTCAAGCACATCATTAAAAGCAGACGGATGAGAAAAATCAATTACGACGTCCACTTCAACATTGCAGCTTTTCAAATCTGTAAAAACCGGATAAGGATTGCTTATTGCATCGTTTTTATCATAACCTGCTACTATTTTCAAGTTATCAAACTGTGATGACAGCCTGGTAATAACCTGGCCCATTTTTCCGTTGCATCCACTCATTAATATTCTTATCATTTGATATCACACTTTCTTCCTTTAATGAACGTAGTATATTATAAAGCTTTATAGATCGTACTGCGCGAATTTCATCGATTACTGCTTTGACTAATTCTAATATATTTATTTTGTTATTAGTTTATAATTCCGTAGTTTCTCATCGCTTTTTTTAGTATTTCCAGATTTTTTTCGCTTATATCCACCAAAGGCATGCGGCATTTACCCACGTTCATGCCCATGAGATTCATTGCTGCTTTTATCGGTATGGGACTTACTTCAACAAAGAGAGCTTTTATAAGATCGAGGACTTTAAGCTGCAGCTCCCTGCTGCCGGCAACATCGCCTTCCAGATATTTGGCTACTATATCGTGGGTATCCTTCGGTATGATGTTAGCCATAACTGAAATAACTCCACATGCTCCATAGGCCATAAATGGAAGTATCTGTTCATCATTGCCGGAATAAATATAGAAATCTTTCCTGCAGAGATTGATTACTTCACCCACCTGGGCAAGGTTGCATTCCTTTATAGCTAAGATATTTTCAATTTCCGACAGGGCTTGGATGGTTTCAGGATTGATGTTCAAATTGGTTCTGGAAGGTACGTTATAAAGTACTATCGGGATTTTCACACTGCCGGCTATGGCCTTGAAATGCTCATAAAGCCCTTTTTGTGTAGTTTTGTTATAATAAGGAGTTACACTTAAGATTGCATCAGCACCTGCAGCTTCAGCACGCTTGCTGAGCTCTACCGCATGCCGTGTATCGTTGCTTCCTGCACCTGCAATTACCGGTAATCTTTTGTTGACTTTTTCAACGGTAAATCTGATGGTCTCTATGTGTTCATCGTCGGGCATAGTTGAAGCTTCACCTGTAGTACCACAAATTATTATTGCATCAGTACCTTCGCTGATCTGAAATTCGATCAGCTCTTCAAGTTTTCCAAAGTCAACTCCATCATCGGTAAATGGGGTTACTATTGCTACACCTGAACCTTTGAACAACGGTTTACGCATTTAGATACATCCTTTCCTCAAAAATATGTACTCGCATATCAGTTTATGCATCAACAGGCATAAACGATCATGCATGAACTTCCGTTAGTTAAAACAGTTGGCAGACTAAATCTGCCAACTGCAATATATACTATTTGCTCCACATTTTTATCAATTCCTGTGCGATCTGAACAGCATTGGTAGCAGCGCCTTTTCTTATGTTATCGGCGACTACCCAAAGGTTAACTCCGCTTTCAACACTTTCATCACGACGGATTCTGCCAACAAAGGTTTCATCCCTTCCGCTAGCGTTTATTGGCATAGGATAGACGTTATTTTCAGGATCATCCTGCACTACGATACCAGGAGCATTTTTCAAAACCTCTTTCAGTTCGTCAACATCAAACTGATTTTCGAACTCCACATTTATGGATTCGCTATGGCCGTTAAAAACAGGAACCCTTACAGTTGTTGCGGTTATCCTTAAGCTCTGGTCACCCAGGATTTTCTTCGTCTCAAATACCATCTTCATTTCCTCTTTGGTATAGCCATTGGGGAGGAAAACGTCTATATGGGGCAAAACATTGTTTGCTATCGGATGGGGGAACTTAGCCGGCGGCTTTCCCCGAAGTCCTTCCTCAAGATCCATATACCCTTTCATACCAGCGCCGGATACAGCCTGGAAGGTGGTATAGACTATCCTCTTTATTTTATACTTTTTGTGAAGCGGGTTCAAAGCCACAACCGCCTGGATAGTTGAACAATTGGGATTGGCTATGATACCCTTGTTCCATTCTATATCCTGCGGGTTGACTTCGGGAACTACCAGAGGCACAGTGGGATCCATTCTCCATGCACTGCTGTTGTCGACAACAACACATCCCTTTGAAGCGGCTATGGGTGAGAACTTTTGACTTGTGCTGGCTCCTGCGGAGAAGAGAGCAATGTCAATCCCGCGGTCAAAAGAATTTTCCGTCAGTTCTTCCACCGTATACTCTTTTCCGTTGAAAGTTATTTTTGATCCTGCCGATCTGCTTGAAGCAAAGAAATATATATTATCAATAGGTAGATTTCTTTCTTCCAGTACCTTGATAAAAGTCCTTCCCACCATTCCGGTTGCGCCTACTACCGCCAGATTCACTTTTTTCATATCGAGAACCCCCTTGTTCTTCAATTTTACTTTATTATTGCTTTACACTTATAAATTAATGTAAATTAAAAAAGCTGGTTTGGAGTACCAGCAGTTCTGTAAAAATTGTCTTGGATCTTGTTTATGATCCTGTAAATTGAACTGATAGCGCTCCATCATTTTACTGATGACAATTATATGGCTATTAACCATATAACCAGGAAGGACCACAAAAGGGATGATCATCCTTCGGCGTTTGACCCTTTCCGTCAGCATCATTAAAGCCCTTTCTTTTCAGCGGACGTACTATTGAAAAACGCACCTCTATCATTTTTACCATATTCATTTTATTTATAATAACATCCAAAGATTCTAATGTCAAATGAAATTTGCTGCTTTTACAGCTATCTTTTATATTATATTTCGCATCCAGTGATTTGATGATTGTCTCCATTGCGAAAGGTAAATTGTTACAATATTATTAAAAAATCAAAATCAGTAGGGAAAATCGATATTGCTGTCGAATAACTAACTGTTAATTTATGCAGTACTGTCTATACATAGGATAAATTGGAGGAGCTTATGAAAAAACATATTAAAATAATATTTACTGTCATTTTTGTACTTAGCATCTTTATAAATTCCGGATTTTCGGCAAGCGCCGCCATAAATGTACCAGAAAAGATAAGGATCGGATTGTACTTTACAGATAAGGCGTCCGGTATCAACACGGCTGTCTGCAGCTTTAATGTAAACGCTGCCAAAGGATTGACCATAAACTCCCTGGAGGACGGCAAGCTTGTCTTATTGTTTGAAGAAACGACAAACAATATTGTTACTATAAGAAAAGATTCCTTCTTTATTAATACAAACGGAGTGTTGACAGAATATACTCCCGGAAAGGAGCCTGCAAAGCAGGGAGAGAAGATTGGACCTTATCATGTGAGGATAGGGGGAGATTACAAAGATGCCAAGGCTGCCAGAGCTCAGGCAGACGCTTTGAAAAAGAAAGGCATAGACGCATATGTCGCATATGCAGATTGCTGGCAGGTATGGACCGGATTCTTTACCGACGAGGCAACTGCTGAAAAATATATGGCTGAAACTCTGAAACCGGCATTGGGGAATGGGGATACCACAGTTAGCACCGTATCTCAGTCCTCAAAAAGCATTGTGGTTCAAAACAGCAAAGGGGAAGCTGCCATGGTTTATTGCAGCAGCAAAGGAGTACTGCAGATACAACCCAGGACAGAAAATGATCCCTATTCTTTGACCATAAACAACACCAACAGCTACAGGGGGGATCTGGAAGTAAGGCGGCTGCAGGACAGCGACATGACAGTGACAAACGTACTGCCTCTGGAGCAATACCTATATGGTGTTGTTCCGGCAGAAATACAAGCTTCGTCTCATCCTGAGGCTTTGAAAGCTCAGGCAGTGGCTGCGCGTACATACACCCTTTCTAGCTTGAACCGGCACGAAACTCTTGGGTTTGATCTGTGTTCCACCACCCATTGTCAGGTATACAAAGGCCTGAGTACCGAAGATGCCCGCTCCAACAAAGCAGTCGATGATACTGCGGGCAAAAAGGTTCTGTATAAAGGAAGTCTTGCCGAAGTGTTCTATTTCAGTTCCAGCGGAGGAAGGACTGAGGATTCAAAGAATGTATGGGGAGGAGACGTACCCTATCTGAAGAGCGTAGAGGATAAATATGAGTCCGGTGACTCATGGAAATACAACTGGGAAGTGACCATGACCTCTCAACAAGTGAAGGATCGTATGCTGCAATTGGGCTATGACACCGGAGACATATTGAACATCGTCATAACCCAGTATTCCGAAGCCGGGAGGGCAATAGAGATGGTGGTGCGCGGCACAAAAGGTGAAGCCGTGTTCACCAAGGCAAAATGCAGGTCTGCGTTTTCGCTGGATAGCCAGCTCTTTACCATAACCACCGACGCCGGAGTTTCGGTAAAGGGTGCCGGGAAGACCTCTCCGAAGGTACAATTGTCCGGCAGCAAGGTTATGACAGCCAACGGAGTAAAAACCATAGGCGCAGGATCGGGCAGCGGACTGATGGTGATAGGTGCGGACAATAAATTAAAGCCTATCACTGCGGTGCCGACAACATACACATTTACGGGCAAAGGATGGGGCCATGGCGTAGGAATGAGCCAGGAAGGAGCAAAAGGTATGGCCGAAGCCGGATTTACCTATGATGAGATTTTAAAGCATTACTTTACCGGTGTCGATGTTGAATAAAATGTAAAATTTGGCCTAAAATACTCTGTGAATAGTCATGGAGTATTTTTTTGCCTTTGGCATTGTAAATGGAGCCGCTTTGTTGTATGATTTTGAAATGGACGAAATTGATGTAAGTTTAAATTACTCCAAATTTCGCAAAAATGTAACCCTTTACGGAATTGAAAGAGCAGGTAAAAAAGTGCGAGTTGCTTATGAGATTGATGTATTCTGTTTTGATGCGGAAAAGCAGGATCATTTCAATCAAAACGGAAAGAACCGCATGCATCATGCAGGCAACTTCATCTTCTATAAAGTAAGGTTTGCTGCTGATGATATTTTGTAAAGGAACGAAGATTTCTTAATAAATACTTAAGGATAGCAGGGATTAATGATGAAGCTTAGTGATTTTTACTATGATTTGCCCGAAGAATTGATTGCCCAGGAACCTATAAAGGAGAGGGCGATGTCTCGCTTGCTCGTTTTGGACAGGGCGACGGGAAGTATAGAGCATAAGATATTCAAAGATATCATAAATTATCTGGACGCAGGGGACTGCCTTGTTTTGAACGACACCCGGGTAATTCCGGCAAGGCTTCTTGGGACAAGGGAAGATACCGGGGGCAAGATTGAATTTGTCCTTTTAAAAAGGATAGAAGAACGTGTCTGGGAAGTGATATTAAAGCCCGGAAGGCGTGCAAAACCGGGAGCCAGGTTTGTGTTTGGGGGAGGACTCCTAAAAGCTGAGATCATTGATATTGTGGAGGAAGGCAACCGGATTGTAAAATTTGAATATGACGGGATATTTGAAGAAATATTGGACAAGGTGGGTATTGTACCCCTACCGCCTTATATCACCCGAAGGCTTGACGATTCGGAAAGATATCAGACGGTCTATTCGAGATATAATGGTTCGGCGGCAGCACCCACGGCAGGTCTTCATTTTACGGAGGAGCTTTTGGACAACATTGCCAAGAAAGGTGTCAGCCTGGCCTACGTTACTTTGCATGTCGGCCTTGGCACTTTCCGGCCGGTGAAAACTGAGAACATCCAGGATCATAAAATGCACAGTGAGTTTTACAATATAAATGAAGAAGCCTGCAAAAAGATAAATGCTGCAAAAGAAAGCGGCAAAAGGGTGATAGCTGTTGGTACTACTTCCTGCAGGGTACTGGAAACGGCAGGGGATGAAACGGGTCTTGTGACTCCTCACAATGGCTGGACTGATATTTTCATATATCCCGGTTATAAATTTAAGGTGGTAGATGCCCTCATAACCAATTTTCATTTGCCCGAATCAACGCTTTTGATGCTTGTCAGCGCCTTGGCAGGCAAAGACAAGATCTTTGAAGCATACAGGGTGGCAATTGAGGAAAGGTACAGTTTTTTTAGCTTTGGGGATGCCATGTTTATAAAATAGGCTATAGGCATCGGCAAGCAATATTGAAATGTAATGAGGAAGGTGGAAAATGGCAGCAATAAGATACGAGCTCATTAAAAAATGCAAACAGACAGGAGCCAGGCTCGGAAGGGTGCATACCCCGCATGGTTCTTTTGATACTCCTGTATTCATGCCTGTTGGAACCCAGGCTACAGTCAAGGGTATGTCCCCGGATGAATTGAAGGAGATTGATGCAAAAATTATACTCAGCAATACATACCATTTATATTTGAGGCCAGGCCAGGAGATTATAAGGGAGGCCGGAGGGCTTCATAGTTTTATGAACTGGGACAGGCCCATATTGACCGATAGTGGAGGTTTCCAGGTTTTCAGCCTGGGCAGCTTCAGGAAAATTGAGGAGGACGGTGTTACCTTCAAGTCCCATATTGACGGCTCCCGGCATTTTATTTCCCCGGAGAAGGCAGTGGAAATTCAAAATGACCTGGGCTCCGATATAATAATGTGCTTTGATGAATGCACTCCCTACCCTGCTGAATATGATTATGCAAAAAAATCCCTCGAGAGAACCACCCGGTGGGCCAAAAGATGCAAGGAAGCTCACAAAAACACTGAAAGGCAGGCGCTTTTCGGTATAGTGCAGGGAGGAGTATACAAAGACTTAAGGGAGCAAAGCGCAAAGGAACTGGTGGCACTCGATTTCCCGGGTTATTCCATCGGAGGCTTAAGCGTTGGGGAACCGGCAGAGCTTATGTATGAAATGCTGGAATGCACAGTTCCTCTATTACCGGAAGATAAGCCCCGTTATCTTATGGGAGTGGGAAGCCCCGATTATCTCGTAGAGGGTGCGATAAGGGGAATTGATATGTTCGATTGTGTCCTGCCCACCCGTATTGGAAGGAACGGCACCGTAATGACCAGCAGGGGCAGGATTATCGTCAGGGATGCAAAATATGCCAGGGATTTTTCTCCCATTGACCCTGAATGCGATTGCTATGCCTGCAGAAATTTCACCAGGGCTTATATAAGGCATCTCTTAAAAGTTGATGAGGTTCTTGGCATAAGACTTACCACGTGGCACAATCTCAGATTCCTTATCAACCTTATGAAGAAGGTAAGGCAGGCAATTATGGAGGACCGCTTGGGAGACTTCAGGGATGAGTTTTTTGAAAATTACGGATACAGTAAAAAAGCGTGATTGCACCAAAATGGGGCGATTTTGGCCTGAAGAAGGAAAATTATGCTTTTCTATATAAAATAAAAATGTTATTATTTATATTATGATACTGAAACTACTTAGGAAACAGGAGGATAAAGTATGGAACAATTACAAGGAATACTAGGGATAGTCTTATATCTTGGATTCATGATAGGACTTATGTACCTGATAGTTGTCCTGCCTCAGAAAAGAAGGGACAAGAAGACAAGAGAAATGATAAATTCCATGAAGGTAGGCAGCAATGTCGTCACCATCGGTGGTATTGCAGGTAAAGTCATCAATATTAAAGATGACGAGGTGGTTATCGAGACCAGTGTGGAAAAGACTCAAATAAGGCTTAAAAAATGGGCTATCAAGGAAGTGGAAAAGCTCATCGAGGCTTAATTTGATAAGAATTTTCCGAAATAAGCGGTTAACTGGCCCAATATTCAGGTTTTTTTAGGTTTATGTTCTAAGTTAATGGAATATCCAATAAATTATAGTATCAAAGGGTAATTTATTGGGGGTGCTTTTGGTGAAAGAGATGGGCCAAAATTTCAAGTCGGCAATAAGTGAACGCATCAACCTGCTGAAAATATGCAAGGGTATAGGGATATCATACCTGATAACCATACCGATATTTGTAATACTCTCGGTGATACTTACATACACTTCATTCCCGGAGGATTACATAGCTCCTGCCGTGATTGTTACTACAGTCATCAGCATACTGTTCGCAGGTTCGACAGCTACCAGGAATTTGAAGAGCAAAGGGTGGCTGAATGGTGCTCTTGTTGGATTTATTTACATGCTTTTTTTGTATGTCGCAGGAAGTTTGGCTATAAGGGATTTTTCCGTTAACAGGCATGTGATTTCCATGGTACTGATCGGCGTGCTGTCAGGTTCCATCGGTGGAATTATTGGGATTAATTTTAGACACGGGTCCCATTCCAGATACAAGCCGGTAAAAAAGATAGCCCGGTGACGAATTTTGTCGGATAGGCCCATTGCTCATATGATTTAATCTTTTCAAAAAGCTTTGTGTATGTTATAATGTGCATAGCTAATTTTTAGCATTTACATAATGCAATCTGCAGAAATTTCATCGATGACTGATTAGCGGGTAACACCTGACCTGTAATGCGTTGTCGATGTGATTTGCAGCGAAGAAATTATGTCCATAGGAGGAAGATAAATGAAACATATTAAAACTATAAACGGAGCTTCTTTAAAAGACAGTTTGGTAGGCAGAGGATGTGGAGAATGCCAGACATCCTGCCAGTCCGCATGCAAGACTTCTTGCACCGTAGCAAATCAGAGCTGCGAAAAGAAATAATTTGCTTTGTCTGAATGCAGAAGCTTTAAATTTGTTGATTACATAAAAAGGTGAAAAGTGATTTAATTCCGCTTTTCACTTTTTTGTTGCTTTGGAAAGCTTGGCTTGCATTATGCTTTGAGATATATTAAACTTATACCGGTGAAGCAGCCGGGTGAAGAAGCTTGCGTCAGGCTTTCCGTTACAGCTATATAGTTTGGGCATGAATTCGGCAAAGGATGGATGTATTGATTGTTATGTTCTTTGAATCCTTTCGGAATAGCAATCACCCATTTCAGTCAGCTGAATTCAAACCGATTTTATATAGACATAAAAATTTTTAAAAAGAGGTCAAAGGGTATGATACATAAATTTTCAATGAAAGGCACAAATATAGTTGTAGATGTGAACAGTGGAGCTGTACATGTCTTTGATGATTTATCCTATGAAATTCTGGATTATTATAAAAAGTATGATAATGAAAAAATAATTGAAATGCTTTCCGACAGGTATGACAAGTTGGAAATAAAGGAAGCCCTGGAGGAAATCCAGAGCCTTGAAAAGGATGGGCAGTTATATTCGGAGGATATATATAAGGATCACCTTCCGGTCGGAGACGCAAAACCGGTGGTGAAGGCTTTATGCCTGCACATTTCCCACGACTGCAACTTAAGGTGCAAATATTGCTTTGCATCTACCGGTGATTTTGGCCGGCACCGTTCGGTAATGAGTCCGGAGGTGGGCAAAAAGGCCATTGACTTTTTGCTCAGGGAATCCGGCGGGAGAAGGAATCTCGAGGTGGATTTTTTTGGAGGAGAGCCGCTGCTCAATTTCGACACCGTCAAGGAAATTGTGAATTATGCTTTGGAAAAGGAAAAGGAGTACAATAAGCATTTCAGGTTTACAATAACCACCAATGCGGTGCTTCTTAATGAAGATCATAAGAAATTTATAAATGAGCATATGAGCAATGTGGTGCTCAGCATCGACGGAAGGCCGGAGGTAAACGACAGGATGCGCTTCCGGATAGACGGAACAGGGACTTATAAGGACATATTGCCGAAGATAAAGGATATGGCTGAATCGAGGAATCAGACCAATTACTATGTCCGGGGCACCTTTACCCGGGAAAACCTTGATTTTTCAAAAGATGTCATACATCTTGCAGATCAAGGCTTTAAGCAGATATCGGTGGAACCGGTGGTGGCAGCTAAGGACTCGGGCTATGACCTGAGGGAGGAGGACTTGCCGGTATTGTTTGAAGAGTATGAAAAGCTGGCTTATGAATATGTCAAGAGGCAGAAGGAAGGAAACGGTTTTAACTTCTTCCATTTCATGATCGATTTGAATCAGGGGCCGTGCATTGCAAAGAGGATTACGGGATGCGGAGCCGGACATGAATATCTTGCCATCACACCGGAAGGGGATATCTATCCCTGTCATCAGTTTGTGGGGATGGATGATTTCAAAATGGGAACAGTTATGGACGGAAAGCTGAATACCGGCATTCAGAATTATTTCAGTAACTCAAATGTATACACCAAAAAAGAATGCATGCAGTGTTGGGCAAGATTTTACTGCAGCGGTGGATGTGCAGCCAATGAATATCAGTTTAACGGAGATATAAACGTACCCTATAAAGTAGGCTGTGAGCTGGAAAAGAAGAGAGTCGAATGCGCTCTTTGGATAAAAACCCAGGAATAGGATATATGGGCAGAGGTGGGGATTTCCCGCATCATAGGGCATTAAGCAGCAAAGGAAGGACAAGCCTGCCTGAAGACGGAGTAATAGTCAGGGGTTAAGAAAGAGAACCTATATGATAATAAGAGGTGTTCCATATGGCTCTTATCACATTGGCAGATGTAAAAAGAAATGATGAGGTAAAAACTTTCATGGAAATTGCGGACATGCAGCTTTCAGTGAAAGGTTATACCGAGCATTCTTTCAGGCATGTGGGCCTGGTATCGGGCACTGCAGGAAAGATAGCCGAAAATCTCGGTTTTGACGACAGGGATATAGAACTGTCCAGAATTGCCGGATACATGCACGACATAGGCAATGCAGTAAACAGGATGGATCATGCCCATACCGGAGCTATATTGGCTTACAATGTGCTCACCAAAATGGGCATGGATCACAGGGAAGCAGCAAAAATCATGATGGCCATCGGAAACCATGACGAAAACTCCGGAACGGCAGTGAGCAACATTTCGGCAGCATTGATTCTTGCCGATAAGTCTGATGTCCACAGGAGTCGGGTAAGAAACAGGGATTTTTCAACCTTTGATATTCATGACCGGGTAAATTATGCGGTTGAGTCTTCCCGAATAACTGTCGACAGCAAAGAAAAAATTGCGGCGCTGGAGCTGGAGATTGATACGAAAATAAGTCCGGTTATGGATTATTTCGAGATTTTTCTGGTCCGTATGACAATGTGCCGTAAAGCTGCGGAGTTTCTCGGACTGAAATTCCAACTGATAATCAATGGAACGCATTTGCTTTGAGACGGTCAATTGAAAAGGTAATTTCCACTTTGCAAAAGTAAATTCCATGGATGCTGTTATCATTGAGAAAAATAGTAATTCAGCGGGTTTTGGATTAGTTTATTTAGGCAAATTTTTAATGCTTTTCAGTCAATAATAGGTTAAAATATGAAGTAGAGGAACAAAGCCAGCCCTTTTTTGGGTATATCAAACTAGAGGTGTGAAGATTAACTAACTTTTTGCAAGAGTAATTTCCACCCTGTTTGTAAATGCTTATAGAGTTGTGGCTGGTGGTGCCTCTGGTTATTTAATATTTATTTCTTAAGAAGGGATGAATGCAGGGTGACATTATCTGTCGGGATGAGTTCTACATTCATCCTTCTTAATATTTCTTCCCCGTAGAGCAATCCAAAAGCCCAATAAGGGGTTTTATCCCCGAGATTCAGTCGACTGTACGAGTTGATATGGTTCATCATAAGAGTTATGTCCCGCTGAGTAAACTCATCAAGAGAAGTACCCTTTGGGATAATGCGTCTAATCAAAGCATGGTTGTTTTCTGCTGCGCCTTTCTGGTAAGGAGCCAGCGGATTACAGTAGAATACACAGGTTCTGCGTTGCCCATGTGAATCGAATTCAATAGCGGACGGATTCGAGAACTCACTGCCGTTGTCACAAAGTAATACCGGGAACAATTTGCGGAAGGTATCCGGGCCTAGTTCCAGGTAAAGCTGATCAAAGATATCAATGACAGATTGGGAGGTATTAGCATCTCTAATGAATGCGAGCATGAGCTGTGGGACAGTAAAATGCAGTGTCAGCAGGACTTTGCCGCCTATTCTTCCTATTACCGTGTCCATTTCCACTACGGGAAGGTCCGGATGCTCTTGCATAAATTTAAGAAAGTCTTGATAAGTTCGGCCTATTCGGCATTTTTTATCCACTTTGAACTGGTCTTTTCCCTTTTTACGTCTGCCCATACGTACAACTCTTGGCATATCGATATTTTTTGCTGTAAAGATACCCTTGTCCACATAGTTGTAGAGTGTGCGTTCATCGAGCATGATTTCATCAGCATGGTTAATGCATATATGGTGGAGTGACTGGCCTTTAATTAGCAGCGGGCTAATAATGGAATCCAATCTTATCGCTTCTTCTTCAGTGATTTGTAAACCCTGACGGCACTCAGAGCGTACTGTCTCGTATTCTCTTTGTGCATGTGTTGCAGAATAAATCCTCTTCTCTAATGTACAAGACTGTTTGTCTTCACAACCATTACAAACATAGGGCGGCTTCGAAAGCTTGGGACAAATTTCCTGTTGATACTCATGACATAGTGATGAACACATGCGAGACTTGCAAGCGCGACAATAACGGCTACAACGCAAACTGCCGCAAAGATGCTTAACAGGGCAACCAATACGATGTTTACAATCATTGAACACTCTTCCATAACAGCCGGTTTTCCTAAATTGGATATGGTTCTTCACTTCCTTGGATATCGTGGTTGGGTCCTTTCCAAGCTCGCGTGCTATGCTTTTGAATGATTTCCTGCTGATTAACCTTTGTTCAATTATATTTCTTTCTTCCTGACTCAAATGTTTAAAGCCACGCATATATGTACCCCCTTCAGAGGCACCACCATATATATCATAGCTTTTTGAGAGACAATATTCCAGCTTTCACAAGAAAATAGGAACAGTGTGATCTTTGCAAAAGTAACTTCCACCTTTCTCATTTCTAGCGATTTGCAAAACTAAATTCCACTGTCTATGAATTTGGGGTGGAAATAACTTTTTCAATTAAACTTTGCTTTGAGACCTGTATATGGCATGGCTGTGCAAGGCAATTAGTATTGACTCACAAATTTTGTAGTTATATAATATCTTCATGCGGACAAGAATAAAAGGGGGAATTTTACAGATGAGTTCAAAAAACGGGGTTAAATTTTTCGCGGTTATTCTTATAATCGGAATTTTAACCTGGATAACTGTTACCGGGGATTTATTCGGTATAAAAATACCCGGGGCCAAAGACATCAGATTCGGTATTGATATTAACGGCGGTGTTGATGCAACGCTTTATGCAATAACCCAAGATGGAAAAGTACCTTCGGAAAAGGATTTGAATGCAGCTAAAGTTGTTATTGAAAGAAGACTTGACAATTTGAACATTCTCGACAGGGATGTCACTACCGACGTGGAAAGTGGCAGTATTATTTTGCGTATCCCCTGGAAGCAAGGAGAAACAGATTTCAATCCGCAGAAAGCTATAAGCGAAATTGGAGCGACTTCCCTTTTGACTTTTCAGGAAGTGGATGAAAGTAAAGTAGATGAACAAGGCAATTATCTTCCCACAGGAAAGATTGTTATAGAAGGCAATGATGTGGTTGATACCGGTGTTTATACGGATCCCAGGACCGGACAGGTGCAAGTCACGCTGAAACTGAGCAGCGAAGGCGCCAAGAAGTTTGCAGAAGCTACTGGAAGGCTTATAGGCAAGCCTATAGCAATATTCATGGATGACAAACCTGTTCTGGACAGCAATGGAAGGGTAAACTCCCATGCCCCGATTGTAAGCACACAGATCACTAACGGTGAAGCTGTTATCACCGGGCAGAGGGATGCAAAAGAAGCCGGTGAACTGGCCGGTATCATCAAATCCGGTGCACTTCCATTCAAGCTGGAGGCAAAGAGCACCAACTCCATAAGCCCTACCCTTGGTAAGGGAGCTCTTGCGGTAATGCTGAGAGCCGGAGCAATTGCGTTCGTTTTGGTATGCCTGTTTATGATATTGTACTATAGGCTGCCTGGAGCACTGGCTTGCATAGCGCTTTTAGGACAGGTGGTAGGACAGATTCTGGCTATATCCTGGCCGGGCATAACCCTTACTCTTCCTGGTATGGCCGGTGTCATACTCTCCATAGGAATGGGTGTGGATGCCAATATTATTACCAGTGAGAGAATCAAAGAGGAACTTAAAACCGGAAAGACACTGAAAGCCGCTATCGATGCTGGATTCGACAGAGCCTTTTCAGCAGTGTTTGACGGTAACATAACCGTTCTCATATCAGCCATAGTTCTGTATATTTTTGGTTCAGGAGCCATGCTCTCCTTTGCTTATTCACTGGGTACAGGAGTTTTGCTGAACTTCCTGTGCGGTGTGACGGCTTCAAGGATAATGATAAAGGCTTCTTCCGAAGCAAAGTTTGGCAAAAAGCATTGGCTTTATGGTGTTAAAGAAGTTAAGGAGGGAGCATGACATGTTTGATATTATAAAAAATAAGCGGTATTTTTTCGCCCTGTCAATTGTATTGCTGCTGGTAGGCTTGGCATTCTATTTTGTAAACGGCATAAGGCTGGACATCCAGTTTCAGGGTGGTACCATCATTCAAATGGAAATAGGCGACGAGGATATTGATCTGGAGAAAGCTGCAAATATTGCAGAAGCAACAGTTAACAAGGAAGTTGATGCCCAGAAGTCACAAACCATTGATGTGGAAGCTGGCGATAAGATGATAAACATGCTCGTCCTCAACATATCCAATGCGGAGGATACCCTTACGGCTGAAGAGCAGACCAAACTGATAGATGCTATGAGAAAGGAATTCAATTTGCCTGAAAACGCTGAAATCAGCGTTAACAGTGTTGAGCCTTTCATAGGTAAGGAAATGCTGTCTAGGGGAATAAGAGCGGTAGTATGGGCAAGCTTGTTGATAGTGCTGTATATCTGGTGGAGATTCAGATCGATGGGACTATCTGCAGGTTTGATGGCTATTGTAGCATTGCTGCATGACGCTTTGATCGTATTTGCAACTTATATTGTTTTCAAGATACCTTTGGATGATGGCTTTATAGCTGTTATTCTAACCATACTGGGTTATTCGATAAACGATACAATAGTAATTTACGACAGAATAAGGGAAAATATGAAGACCATGAGAAAGGTGCCCATCGGAGAGGTGGTAAACAGGAGCATACTGCAATCCATGTCAAGGTCAATAAACACCAGTGTGGCAACTTTCATGAGCATGGTTGTCGTATATATTTTCGCTGTTGTATATAATATCGAGTCTGTAAGAGACTTTTCACTTCCCCTTTTAACCGGTATCATCAGCGGATGCTATTCTACGATATTTATAGCCGGTCCGTTGTGGGTGCTCTGGAAGGAGTACCAAACTAAAAGGAAAGTAGCTTAAAACCGGCAAAAGCCTAAAGAAGCACAAAGAAATGTAAGCTGTGGAGAAACAGCAGCAACTTAAACAGCGGATATATTATAGGTAAGGAATATTAAATAATAAAAGATATTAATAAACGATAGGTTTATTAGTAAGAATACAGATTAATGAGGATGTTGAAAATCAAACATCCTCTTTTTTGCTGCATTAAGTTTAAGATAAAAAAAAGACCTGTTATTAAACAGGTTGTAATCAGCCTTTATTGCAGAATACAAAATCCAGTAATAAACTACCTATTATCACTTCTGCCAGTATTGTAAAGCTGGCTTTTATTACAGAATTAGAAACATACTCTATATAAGGATCATAGTTAAATGCGGTGTGGTTTAACAGAAGCAGTAATGTGCCCGCTGCCAGCACAACCAATGCCAAAATCGTCCCTGCTTTAAGTACTCTTTTTGTATTTTTATCCAGCTTGCTAAAGGCTGACTGTATCTTCTCTAAATTTTTAGTCTTATCTGTCTGCACCTATAGGACACCCCCGAATCTGAAAATTTAACTATTATATGTTAACATAATGTAACTAATGCATCAATGCAAAAAGATTACCATTTTACCGGAGTTCAGGTGTTTTCAGCCTGTCTTGACACTATGAAAGCCATAGGAAGTAAATATGAGCCTGCGTATTGCCCCAGAAATGTCAATACAGACCGTATATTTCCCGGAAAATGACTGTATGAGCTTTAAGTAAATAGATTATGCAAATATAGCAACTGATCCATACCATCGACAGTGAAAATTTCATTTACAAAATTCTTAATTATTGAAACACTTTGACATAACCCTACAAAGAATTTGTAAAGATACCTATGTAATATGTCGAAACGGATAAAACTCCGGTTATTTGGCTCGATTTTTTTTTATGTAAAATACAAAGGCAATGGTATATAATTATAATTATAAAAGAAAAGGGGGTATTTCAACATGATAAACAGACGTCTTGAAAAATCATTGGAGCTTTCTATGAATGACGGCCTATCAGGCGATTGTGCACCAATCAAACTGGAGTACTACATATTGGAGAATGAAATATCCGACATGGATGAACTGACAGGGAAAATTGCATACGGCATAGAAATCGTGAAGAAAGTAGATGGCAAGAATGATGAAGTAAGCACTGTCAAGAATTTATCATGTTGTAAAGAAAGCGTGATTCGAATTTTGGACAAGCTGGCATGTAATACAGTAACGCCTGTCGGGATGCCATATGTACTGGATGACATGCTGGGTGTTTTAATATAGTAGAAAAAGCAGGCATATAACCTGCTTTTTTTATGCGCTCAAATCGGTATATCCAGAGGATGTCGAAAAGCAATCCCTTCTACCATATGTATAAAAATGTAAAAAACAAGGAAAGATAGTAGAGGGTTATTATACACAGCAGCATATCCAGCAAAATTTACATGATACAATAAGCAAAAAAAATTATTATTTATGAAGGGAAAATATAAGTTAATGTAGAATATAAAATAAAAGCGGCGGAACCCGTAAGCGTGAATTAACCCAAAGCATACAGACATTTTGCATTTCATCTCTTATTTATTGTGAGATGTTTTTTTGTTTTAAGAAATGCTTTGTTTTCATGCGGAGGTTTTGTGCCGTCGGGAAGATAGGCTTTTAGCCATAGAAACCTTAATCAATTTAATAAAAAAGAAGGAATATTCACAAATATGTCGAACAAGTATTTATTAACTAGAACCCGATTACAATCAAATGTAATTAAAAAGGGTAGTGAAAGGTAAGAGATGTATAATAGCTATCCGGAGGAAGTAATCGAAGAAGTTAGAATTAGCAACGATATAGTTGATGTTGTCTCTGAGTATGTAAAGCTCGAAAGGAAGGGAAAGGATTATTTTGGCTTATGTCCGTTCCACAAGGAAAAGACGCCATCTTTTAGTGTAGTGCCTGCAAAGCAGATATTTTACTGCTTTGGTTGTGGCAAAGGTGGAAATGTAATAAATTTTGTAATGAATGTGGAGAATTTGAGCTTTATAGATGCAGTCAGACTTCTAGCGGACAGGGCCAGAATTCAGTTGCCCGAAGGAGGGGATGAGGAAGAGCTAGAGAGGGCAAAATTAAGGAAGGAAATTATAAAGATCAATACTGATGCGGCACGTTTTTTCTTTAACAATTTAGGAAATAATGAGAAAGCAGTGTCATACCTTAAAAATAGAGGTATAAATGAAAGGACAATAAAAAGGTTTGGCCTTGGCTATTCCGGAGAGGAATGGGATTCACTGCTAAAATATCTCGTATCCAAAGGTTATAAGGAATCTGATATATTAAAAAGCGGCCTGATATTGCAGAGTAAAAAAGGTGGGTTTTATGACCGTTTCAGAGGGAGGATAATGTTCCCTATATTTGATCTAAGAGGGAATGTTATTGGCTTTGGAGGAAGAGTAACGGATTCGTCCCTGCCTAAGTACATGAATTCTCCTGAAACGCTGGTTTATAACAAAGGCAGAAATTTATATTCGCTAAATTTTGCCAAAAACTCGGGTGAAAAAAGGATTATCATTGTTGAAGGTTATATGGATGTAATATCCCTGCATCAGAGTGGAATAATAAATACTGTGGCATCATTGGGAACAGCATTGACTGAAAGTCAGGGAAGATTGCTCAAGAAGTATGCTGAAGAAGTAGTGATTTCCTACGATTCAGATACGGCAGGACAAGCAGCAACAATGAGAGGCCTGGATTTGCTCAGCAATATAGGATGTAATGTCAAGGTTCTGCTTTTACCTCAGGGCAAGGACCCTGATGAGTATATCAGGAAAAATGGAGTCGATGGCTTTAGGAAACTGGTTGACAATGCTGTTTCGTTGATAGAATACAAGATTAAGATTTTAAAGAATCAGATAGATACCAGTACCACAGAAGGAAAGATCAGCTTTTTGAATAAAGCGGCATCTCTTTTGTCCAAGATAGATAACAGTGTGGAATTAGAGATGTATGTAAAAAAGATTGCAAAGGATTATGGAATAAGTGAAGAATCCTTGTTTGCTGAAATTTCAAAAAAAACTAAAGCAAAAGGCGGCTTTAGAAAAGTAGTTGTAAATAGTGGTGTTTTTGAAAACAGGCCTGTCAAGGAAGGGAGTAGTAAAAAGGACGATAAATTGGTTCATGATGAACAGTTCGTATTGGCACTTATGTGCCTGGATAACTCTCTTTATAAGTTGGTAAAAGACAGGCTGACTGTTGATGATTTTACTGATGAAAATAACATTAAAGTAGCAAAAATAGTATTTGAAAAGCTAGAAAGCAACAAAGGAATAGTTTCTGCCGAATTATTCAACCTGCTGGATGAAACTACGGCCAATGTTTTTTCCAGGCTGATCAATGAAGAATGCCACTGTGATGACAATAAAAGTGCAATAATGGAGAAAATAAGGAGTATTAAGCTTTACAAGATAGAAAGAAGGCAGAAGGAAATTCTCGATATATTAAAAAATGATAAAAGTTTAGATGAAGGAGATGTTGAAAGATTAAAAATAGAGTTGAATTCATTAGTAATGAAGAGAAAAAGCATATAGAGATATACTTCCATAAGGTAGTGTCAAAAGTTCTATGAAAGAATAAAATTTTGACGCCAGAAATGAGAGTATTTACCAAATATGCACATTGGAAACCAAATAAGCAACAAGAAAAACCATGGGAATATAATACCTGTGGATTTGATGGATAACCCGCCCGAGGCATGGATAACAAGTGGATAAAGCATTGGCAACGAAAAGCGTGTTGCCAACACTTTATCACACAAGTTACCCACACCCCTCAAATCAGCGGGTTACCCACAAACTCCACAGGTTCGGCGGCGACTGTTTTGCTATGCTATGCTACAAAAATAAGAGGATGAATTTCGTTCCTTAAGCAGATTGTTGGGCTTTGATGTATTCTTGGGACATTTTAATGAGTGTAACCCACCTGGCAGGCATATTAGGCCGGTCTTTGAGCTCTTCTAAGACCACCGGCACCCTGCCTTCCAGAGAGGAATGAGGCCTTAGGAAGTTGAAGTAGGCTACAAACAGTGTAAGGAAGGATACTGAACCTGCATAGTTGTTAAAACCGTTGGTGGGTCTGTAGTTTCCCTTGAAGGTGCGGTTTAACCTTTCGATGATCTGCTTTAAAGGCCTGTATTCTTCGGAGATAGGGTCGTCGTTGGTAAGACCGATTACCTGCTTTATGTCAAAGTGGATGCCGTACTGGGCGAAATAGTGTTGAGCAAGCATGTAAATAGGGTTCCCGTCAAAGATCAGGGTAAGATCCTCAGGAAGCTTATCGAACTTGGACAATGCTTCGTCAAGAGCATAAATTGCAGCTTTAACATCACGGTTGGCAGAGACGGGGTATGAGAGGATAATCTTCTTTACTGCGTCGAATATAAAGAATACGTAATGCCATTTGCCCAGAACCTTTATGTACGTCTCATCCCCGCAGATGGAATCTGAGAGATCATACTTGTAGTTGTCAATGAAGGGTTTAATGTTTGTGGCAACAGCATCGGCATAATTTGATACCGACTGATGAGAAACACTTACACCATGTACTTCACGCATAAGGGCAGCTGTCATCCGGGTAGAAAGGCCAAAATTGACATGGTATGTAAGTATCAGCCCCAGGACGTGAGGAGAGACATAAAGCCTTGATATATCTACACTCGGAGGCTGGGAAGGCTTTCTTACCAAAGGCTCAAAGTCAATATCAAACTCCCTGTAGATGTAATGGAGCTTGAAATCATGTGGAGAAGACTTGTAGCGCTGCTTGTCTTCCTCGGACATGGAATTGAGCCTGTCAAGGTAATAGGGGCACTTGGAGTTGGTGCACTTATGTACGTTGAAGTCCTTACGCTCTTTCTTAAGTTCCAGTGTCCTTCCACAGTGGGGGCAGAGGAAGATGAGATTTTTTAGGTAACGGTTTTTCTTGTTGAAAGTGCACTTGCAGACTTTGCATAAGTACTGGCCTTTACCACCGGTATTGTCGTAAAGGTATTCATGAGGAGCTCCACATCTTGGGCAGGCCATAGTATCAGGGACTGTAGAAGCTTTTCTCCTTGTAATAGGGGTTATAAGCTTACCGGTTTCCTTGAGATGATTTGAAATAAGCTGCTTATAATCAAGCTTCTCAAGTGTCTCAATAATCGGCATGGTATCCACCACAAGCTTGCGGTAAGGCTTCCTAACAGGCTCATCGTAGTACTTGCGGACGGATCCTTTACTAAAGAGTGCACACATGAGGTAAATGATAATTTTAGCTTGTATTTGAATGTATAGTAGTAAAACTGTTATAATGTTGTTCAAAGGTACTTAACTCCTTTCTTTGGGGGTTGTCCAGCAACAACATTATACCAAAAAAAGGGCAAGTACCTTTGCCTTTCTATACATTCTTAATTTCCAGTTAAATGAGGGTAAAACCCTTAATAATATAAAAGCAAGTAAAACCAAGGGTTAGAGGTCAAAAGCATATCAAAACTTTTGACACTACCCTTCCATAAGAAGGGGGGGAGCTTATGAAAATGACCAATGAGAACAGAAAAGCAGTGCTTAAGGATCTGATACAAAGAGGCAAGGCAAAGGGCATGCTGACATATAAAGAAATAATGGATGCCTTTGAAGAGATAGAGATTGAGCCGGAGCAGATCGAAAAAGTTTATGAGACAGTGGAAAATATGGGAATTGACGTTGTAGGGGACATAGAGTCTGAAATGGAGGATATACAGCTTACAGAGGAGGATCTCGACTTATCTATCCCCGAAGGCATAAGCATTGATGACCCTGTCCGTATGTATTTGAAGGAAATAGGAAAAGTACCTCTGCTTTCGGCTGAGGAAGAAATAGAACTGGCAAAAAGAATGGAAAAAGGAGATAAGGAAGCCAAGAAGAGGCTCGCAGAAGCGAATCTCAGGCTTGTTGTCAGCATAGCCAAAAGATATGTAGGTAGAGGCATGCTTTTTCTTGATTTGATCCAGGAAGGAAATTTAGGTTTAATCAAAGCTGTAGAAAAGTTTGATTATGAAAAAGGATTTAAATTCAGTACTTATGCTACATGGTGGATCAGGCAGGCAATCACAAGGGCAATAGCAGATCAGGCCCGTACAATTAGGATACCTGTTCACATGGTAGAAACAATAAACAAGCTCATAAGGGTTTCAAGGCAGCTCCTTCAGGAACTGGGAAGAGAACCTATGCCTGAAGAAATTGCAAAGGAAATGAATATGTCTGTTGATAAGGTAAGGGAGATAATGAAAATATCCCAGGAACCTGTTTCCCTTGAAACTCCTATAGGTGAAGAGGAAGACAGCCATCTGGGCGATTTTATACCCGATGATGACGCCCAGGCACCAGCGGAAGCAGCGGCTTTTACCCTGCTTAAGGAGCAGCTGATAGATGTTCTCGATACCTTGACACCCCGGGAGGAAAAGGTTTTGAGGCTGAGATTCGGCTTGGATGACGGCCGGGCCAGAACCTTGGAAGAAGTGGGTAAGGAGTTTAATGTTACCAGAGAGAGAATAAGGCAGATAGAAGCCAAAGCTTTAAGAAAGCTGAGGCATCCCAGCAGAAGTAAAAAATTAAAGGATTATCTTGATTAAAAAACTCGATATAAAATCGAGTTTTTTTTGTGTAAAATTATAACATGGATAAAGAAAGCGGCTGTTGGCAAACTAACTAATAGCATCGGTCTACATTTGGTTGACCGTAAAAAGCAAAATAATCGGGAGGAAAACAAGATGCCTATTGATGAAACCAACAGGAATGAAATAGAGATCACGACCTATGACAGGCTTTTGAGAGCATGGGAAAATTCAATGGAACTGGTAAGAGACTATGAAATGTACTCCAAAAGGATAGAAGATGAAAAGGTAAAGGAAGTATTCAAGCAGTTTGCAGAAACTGAGGGGATGCATGCTTCTAAATTGAGGGAGCTTCTTCTGGAGTATAAAAAGCGCAATCAGAATTAATTCGGGATAAGCCTGAAGAGTAGAAAATAAAAGCCTTAATTCATGTAAGAGCGTGAAATATAGCAACTAGGAGATAATTTTGAATAAATGACTCAAAAGGCGAAAAAAAATATTGACCAGGTGCCGGAGCGTAAGTATAATATTATTTGTGTTCGCGAGAAACAAGGTTTCCGGCACTAATTAAATATTCCTCAATAGCTCAGTCGGTAGAGCATGCGGCTGTTAACCGCAGGGTCGTAGGTTCGAGTCCTACTTGAGGAGCCATTCGGGCCTTTAGCTCAGTTGGTTAGAGCAACCGGCTCATAACCGGTTGGTCCGGGGTTCGAGTCCCTGAAGGCCCACCAGAAATAAGGAATTCGTTAGAATTCCTTATTTTTATATGCTCAGGAAAAAATCTGCTGAAAAGCTTTTTTCGCAAATACATTTTGATGCTTCTCCAAAGGTTATTATCAGAGGAGAAGCTTTAAGCTTTATTTGAAGCAGCATACCTTTTCATTTGCCAAAAGCTGTCATATTCATCTTTAGAAAAATGCTGTGGTGTAATGCTTACGGAACCGATCAAGCCGGTTTTGCTCATATAGCTGCTGCAAAAATCGGTATTGTGTATTATTGAGTCCATCGGTGCTTCGAAATCTTTCGCCCTTTTTCCTTTTAAATTACCTGACATCCTGTTGCCAACTCCTTAAAAGTATTGTATTCTTTAAAAGATTTATATTAGTATGCGCATAATAGAGAAAAATAATTGATGACTGGTTATGCGCCGGTACAAAAGTTTTGCAATGCAAAGCTCCGGTTTATCGAAGCGCTAGGTTGAAATTGATGAAGGGTTGATATAATATAGTACGGGTTTTGCATAACTACAGGCATGCGAAGGAGCATATTATGGAGTTAAAGGGAAGATTGGGATTAATTGCTAAAAAGGTATCCTCATGTGATATTGCATGTGACATCGGCACCGACCATGCATATATACCCATTCATCTGGTGCTGAATGGTGTATGTAAAAGAGCTGTGGCCTCCGATGTCAGGAAGGGACCTTTAAAGGCTGCTAAAGAGAATATTGAGCGTTATGGTTTAAGTGATAAAATAGAGTTGAGACTGGGCTATGGACTGGAAACCATTCCTGAGGATGAAGCTGATGGGATAATCATTGCAGGCATGGGGGGAGAGCTGATAAAAAATATACTTGCCGAAGGGATTACCAAGGCCAAAAAGGCAGCTTTTATCATACTTCAGCCCATGAACTCCCATGAAATACTTAGGGAATGGCTGTATGACAATGGTTTTGACATCTATGACGAAGAAATGGTAGAAGACGGCGGAAAAATATATTCGGTTATGTCGGTGCGTTGGACAGGCAACAGGTTGAAAATGGACCCAATAAGCTTGTATATAGGCGCAAAGCTCATAGAGAAAAGAGACCCGCTGTTGAAGCCTTATATTGACAAAAAAATAATGCAGATGGACAAGGCAATAAACGAGCTTTTAAAGTCCGGCGAAAGAAACAGGGATATCCTCAATAGATATGTCTGGCAGAGAGATGAGTTGAAAAGAATATCCGGTATGCTGGATGAAAAAACTTTAGGTTAGCTTGTGGTGCTGGAATTTTCGACAGCGGAGTTCAGAGTTAAGCAATAGAATTGATAACAAGCAATAAATTTAATAGTAAACCGTGATATAGTTATGAGTTTTAATCAGATAGAAGCAAAAGGCTCGCACGAAAGAAAAAGCTGAATACTTTCAGGGTAATTTAATGGCATCGGTTGATGTAATAGATCGGTAGATATCAATACCATCGGAATACGAATCCCAAGATAGATACCTAAAAACAGGGAAGCTCAAATTCGCTTCGCAAAGGAGGAATTGGATTGGCTGTAAAATGCAAAGATATAGCAAAGTTAATGGAAAGTCAGGCTCCGGTGAAGCTCTCAGAGGAATGGGACAACGTGGGGCTGCTGCTGGGAAGCTTGGAAAACGAAGTAAAGCGCATAATGGTATGCATGGATGTCACCACGAAAATTGCCGATGAAGCTGCTGCAAAAGGGGTTGACCTGATAGTGTCGCACCACCCGCTGATTTTCAGAGGCATGAAGCGTATAAATGAGGACGACCCAAAAGGCAAGGTCATTTACAAGCTTATTAGAAACAATATAAATGTATACTGCGCCCATACTAATTTTGATGTGGCCGATGGAGGGCTGAATGACCGGCTGGCGGAAATCATAGATCTTAAAGATGTTAAGAACCTCCGGTGCTACAAGCAGGAAAAACTGTATAAAGTGGTGGTATTTGTACCGGAAGATAAGGTTGACGATGTAAGGGACGCCATGTGCAGTGCAGGGGCAGGCTGGATAGGAAATTACAGCGATTGCTCATTCATGGCAGGGGGTATCGGCACTTTTAGACCCCTTGATGGTACCAATCCATATATTGGTGCGAAGGGAAAGCTGGAGAAGGTAAATGAGTACAGGCTTGAAACAATAGTTCCCGAAAGCCTGTTGAAAAAGGTTGTGGAAGCGATGATTAAAGCCCATCCCTATGAGGAAGTGGCATATGACATATATCTGACCGAGCTGAAGGGAATGGAGTACGGCATGGGCAAAGTGGGATATCTGGAGCAGCCGCTAAAGCTTGAGGAATTCATAGATATGGTGAAGGAGAAGCTGAAAGTGAGCACAGTAAGGGTGATAGGGCCATCGCCGGATACTGTATCAAAAGTAGGTGTTTTTTGCGGCAGCTTTGATGAAGATTATTCAGGTATTTTAAAAGAAAAAACCGATGTTCTGCTGACCGGGGACATAAAATACCATACAGCGGTGGATATGACGGAAATGGGATTGTGTGTGGTTGACGCCGGACACTTTAATACAGAAAAAATTTTTGTTCCAGCAGTTATGAAGCTGTTTAAAGATACTTTCAGAGATATAGATGTCATTGCCAGCCAAGTGGAAAGCGATCCATTTAAATTCAGTTGACTTTAACATATCGGAGCGCTATAATAGTAAAGCTGACGAACGGATAATCACAGTTAACATATAATGAGGAAGCCAATGCGTGCGGAGTGCGCAGGGCATGACTGAATTTTCGGCATGTACCGGATGTGATATGGGAATGAATCCCACGGTATTGTGCTTTTGTTAACATAAAAATTAATATTGATGAGTAAGCCAGACAGTTGCGTATACAGTGCCGAAAGGCCGTATATGAGGAAAGTCCGGGCTCCACAGGGCAAGGTGCCGGGTAACTCCCGGTGAAGGCGACTTCAAGGAAAGTGCAACAGAGATATACCGCGTTCCAGGGAGCAGAAAACAGGGATCGGAGAGCAGAAAATTCTTAGTTCAGATGCGTTCAAAGCTATTTCTTAATCTGATTTCCGGCATCTGTTTTCTGTTCTCTGGAGCGTAAGGGTGGAAAGGTGAGGTAAGAGCTCACCAGCGGCATGGCGACTTGCCGGTCTATGTAAACCCCACCTGGAGCAACACCGTAGAGGGACGTTAAAGGTTGCCCGCCTGTCCCGAGTAGGTGGCTTGAGCATTGCAGAAATGTAATGCCTAGATAGATGACTGTCTAATACAGAACCCGGCTTATAGACTTACTCATATCTTGATAACAAAACCACCGGCGTTTGCCAGGTGGTTTTGTGTCATGCGGCAATCAGGGAAAGTAACATGGATAAAAAGCCTTAGTTTGAAAATAATTGCCGAATTACATAATCTATGCTATTGTATAGGTATGGGTTTCCAGAAGTCTATACAATTTTTACCAGATGGGCTACAGCACAAGACCTGGAGAAACTCTAGAAAAATTATAAAGATTAAATTTTGCTATTTTCCAGGGGGGTATACTCAATGATAAAAAAGTACTCAAAACTATTATTGTCCGTTGCAGCAATGACTCTTGCAATCCCGGGATGTTCATCGGGGCAGGCCGAGAAAACCATAAAGGCCGGTAATATTGCAGATATCAGAAGTAAGGTATGGAACTCATATGTTGAAAAAGTATCAGAAGATCCTGAACGCAAAAATGAGTTTGAAAGCAAAGAACTGAAATACGGAGAGGTGACCATGCGTTATGAAATGTTTACCATCGGAGAAGCGCCTGAAGATGGTTATCCTCTGTACATAACTCTTCATGGAGGTGGAAATGCCCCAAAGGAAGTCAATGACCAGCAGTGGGAGCATATGAAGATCTATTACCGTAACAGCGTTGAAAATGGCGTTTATGTTGCAGTCAGAGGAGTGCGGGACACCTGGAATACCCATTTCAATGATGAGTCGTATCCCCTTTATGATAGGCTCATAGAGAATATGATACTGTTTGCTAATGTAAACCCAAACCGTGTATATATTTTAGGCTTTTCAGCCGGAGGCGACGGAGTTTATCAGATTGCTCCCCGCATGGCAGACCGCTTCGCAGCAGCCAATATGTCTGCCGGACATCCCAATGGCGTATCCATGAAGAATGTTCGAAACCTTCCGTTTGCCATCCAGGTTGGGGAGAAAGACACCGCATATGAAAGGAATGTGCAGGCAGCTATATATGACGGTATATTATCAGATTTGGAGAAGGCGGAAGGAGGTTATTACCATCAAACTTTCATCCACTATAATAAACCCCACAATTTCTATGATAATCACGCAATGAGAAACAACCAAAAGGTAATAGCTGATCTGGAAGCATGGAGGACTGAAAATAACCGATTGACCTTTGAGGCTAATACAAACGCCATAGATTGGGTTTCCAGATTCAAGAGAAATCCATACCCTGAGAAGATTGTATGGGATCTGTCTACCCGCGCTTCTTTGCGGGATGTAAACTCCTTCTATTGGCTTCGCCTGAACAACCCGGAAGAGGAAACCGAGGGTGAGATAAAAGCCAGTCTGGACCCGAAAGCAAACAGTGTTATCATAGATACTGCCAACTTAAAGGGAGGCTTCACAATCCTGCTCAATGAAAAAATGCTGAATATTTTTAAACCTGTTACTGTGCATATAGGAGATCAGAAGTTTAAAGTAGACGTCAAGCCGAGCGAGGAGTTCCTGATTGAAACCACCTTTGAGCGTGGTGATTTCAATTACCAGTTTGCCGCCGGAATTTCTCTGGGTAAGGAGAATAACGTGTGGAAGGTATTGGAATAGATAATATCCTTGCACATTTCAATTAAACGATATAAAAAAAAGTCTTCTGCAAAGTTAAAATGCAAATCCGGTATTGACAAGATGAAATAAATGAGGCATAATACCATTCGGAGTGAGCATGCTTAAGCATATGCGAGCAGCATGGGGAGAATATCCTACACGAAGATAAACCCTTCGGAGTCACTTAACAGTGACTCTGTAGGGTTTTTTTGTGTGCCCCGGAAACTTATCTGAAAAGTTCATGCTCCGGTTTGCATGTATCAGACAACCTGCTTGTACCATTGCTCGTTATATAGCCCAAGGGTTATGGTATAATATGTTTAGGGAGGTATAAATTGCATGAAGAATGGAAGAAATCAAACACCAGAAAAATATGATGTAATAATTGTCGGCTGCGGCAGCGCAGGCATCTTTGCCGCCCTTGAGATGAAAAGAATCAATCCTGAAAGCCGTATTCTGATACTGGAGAAGGGCAGCTCAATTGAAAAAAGGGTGTGCCCGAAAAGAAAAACAGGCCGGTGTGCTGGCTGCAATCCATGCAATATAACCACCGGGTTTTCGGGAGCCGGCGCATACAGCGACGGTAAATTAAGCTTGTCGCCGGATGTGGGCGGAACCCTGCCTGAGCATATCGGTTACAGGGAAACCCAGGAACTCATCAACTATGTTGATGACATATACCTGTCCTTTGGAGCCGACAGAAATGTATATGGGATTGATAATCCCCAAAGAATCGAGGAGATACGCACAAAGGCGATAAGAAGCAATCTTAAGCTTGTAGAGTGCCCAATAAGGCATCTTGGTACTGAAGAGAGCTATAACATATATGTGAAAATTCAAAAACACCTTTTAGACAGCGGTGTGGAGATACTTTTCAGAAATCCTGTGGAGGACCTGATCATAGAGGACGGTGTGGCAAAAGGAGTTATTGCCGACAGGGAATACTATGCCGACAATGTAATTGTGGCAGTTGGAAGGGAAGGCTCAGACTGGTTTAAGGTGCTGTGCGACAAATATGGGATAGAATCAGAAGTCGGAATTATTGATATAGGAGTCAGGGTGGAAGTCAGAAACGAAGTGATGAAAGAATTAAATGAGACGATGTATGAAAGCAAGCTGATTTATCACACACCGACTTTTGACGACAAGGTTAGGGTATTCTGTTCGAATCCTTCCGGCGAAGTGACCACCGAATATTATGAAGATAATCTTGCCGTGGTGAACGGGCATAGTTATAAGGCAAAGGATATGAAAACGAACAATACGAACTTTGCACTGCTGGTTTCAAAGCATTTCACCGAGCCTTTTAATGAGCCTATAGAATATGGAAAATCCATTGCTAAGCTAGCCAACATGCTGGCAGGCAACAGGATAATCGTTCAGCGCTACGGAGATTTTAAAAGAGGCCGCAGAACCATAGAGGAAAGGCTTATGAGAAACAATATAGTGCCTACGCTTAAAGATGCGGTTCCAGGGGATTTGAGCCTTGTGTTCCCATACAGGATCATGCTGGACATCAAAGAAATGATAGAGGCTTTGGATAAGATTGTTCCAGGCATTGCCAGCGATGAGACACTCCTGTATGGAGTTGAAGTCAAGTTCTATTCCAACAAGGTAAAAACCAACAGGGATTTTGAGACCAACATTAAAAAACTCTATGTTGCAGGAGACGGCGCCGGTATCACCAGAGGACTCATGCAGGCGGGAGCAAACGGAGTGTATCTGGCAAGAAGGATAGCTAAATTGTCGGAGCATTAGAGATGAAATTGATGAACCAATATTTATAAAAAAAATATTTACAAAATAAAATATTTTGATGTGCTGGCATTTTTGATGGCGGAGTTCCGAGTAAAGAGGTAGAATCGATAACAAATACGTTAGACTATATACAAGCTTGAAACCTTAAATTACCCTTTCTATATCTCCAAGCTTAACTCACCCCTGTTTCCGCAAAGCCAGCACATAATTTATATAAGCAAAGCAGCAGGAAGATAGCATTCCAGAAACTTGCACTATATTTATATGTGTTTTACATCCCAATGCCTTCGTATTTTTTTTACATTTTATAAAATACTATTCATAGGAACATCAAATATGAGGAAACAATTTTATAGCATAAGAGGATGTGATTAATTGCAAGGGGAAAACAAAGTATCCTTCGGCAGAAATGCTGCCGATGATATAGGGTTGAGGGAAGAAAAGGAAGGAAGCAACGATACAAACAACCTTAAGGAATTGGGAAATACTACTGTATCAAGTGCGAGAGGCAATATTCACTGCCTTACCATAATAGGACAGATAGAAGGCCATATTATCCTTCCGCCCCATAACAAAACCACAAAGTATGAGCATGTGATACCGCAGCTGGTAGCTATCGAAGAGAGTGAAGAAATAGAAGGACTTCTGCTTGTGCTGAATACGGTGGGCGGTGATGTGGAAGCGGGACTGGCAATAGCTGAGATGATTGCCAGCATGTCAAAACCCACAGTATCCCTTGTGTTGGGGGGAGGCCACAGCATTGGCGTTCCTATGGCTGTTGCAACCAACTATTCATTTATTGCGCCGTCGGCTACCATGACCATACACCCGATACGTTTAAGCGGCATGATTATAGGAGTGCCTCAGACCTATGAGTATTTCGATAAAATGCAGGAGAGGGTGGTCCAGTTTGTTGCCAAAAACTCCAACATATCCAGGGAGGATTTTAGAAGCCTCATGCTGAAGACTGGAGAACTGGCAAATGATGTAGGGACTGTGCTCTTCGGGGAGGAAGCGGTAAAAACAGGATTGATAAACGAAATGGGCGGCTTGTCACAGGCTTTGAAGAAACTTTATGAACTGATAAGCATCTACAGGCAAAGAAAAAGAAATTCAGGGAAAACGGAGAGTGGTCTGCAATGATCCTTTACTCAATTGTACCGTGGGAAATAGTCTTCAAAAATGACGACTCTTCCGGTTCAACTTTTTTGGAAATGGAGTACATAGGGGAGAAGGTTATTGTATCCCCGACGCAGGACAACAGGTATGTCATAAACCGGATCATAAGCACCTCTCCAAAAGCTTACCTGAATCCGAAGCTGCAGCCGGGAGTGGTTATCGATAGAGCTATGCTGGACGGCAGAAACCTATAGTAAAATTATGAAAAATATGATATATTGAAGGTTAGTGAATATAATGGCAGCTATTGATTTGAAGCTGTTTGAAAGTGATATTCACTGGCCTTTTTTATTTTTTTGGGCGGCATGCAATTTGTGAAAAAGGCTAAGATGTTCGGTTGTATGTATAACAATCCTTTATAACTGCTCATGTAGGTATTTTCGGGGGTGTAATTTTGAAAGTAAAAAAGACACAAAAGAAGAGATACAGAAAAAAAGATGAGAGCATTTCGTTGGAAAAATATAACAATGAAATAATGGGAATATTGGTGTTGGCGTCCGGGGTGCTTGCAGGATTGAGCCTTTACTACACCCAATCGGTGGGGATATTTGGAAAGCTGCTGAAGGAAATCCTCCTTGGCCTTTTTGGAATGCCTGCTTTTATACTGCCTCCAGCTATTGCTTTTTACAGCATAATGATGATATTTAAGAAGAATGATAATACCCTGAAGGCCAGATACCTTTATGGACTTATCCTGTTGGCCTTAATATCATCACTGATCCAGACTGCCTTCTTCAACCGTAAGGATTATGAGAATTTAACTCCCGGAGGCAGTCTGTACAAGTTTATTCAAGACGGCATTAAATTGAAAGGCGGAGGTATTTTGGGAGGCCTTATAAG
This sequence comes from Clostridium thermosuccinogenes, assembly GCF_002896855.1. Taxonomy (NCBI): domain Bacteria; kingdom Bacillati; phylum Bacillota; class Clostridia; order Eubacteriales; family Clostridiaceae; genus Clostridium; species Clostridium thermosuccinogenes. The sequence goes on from NZ_CP021850.1 coordinate 1,734,469, forward strand.
CACACCCTTTTTGCTGGCTTTTCAAACCTTGGGCACCATAATAATCATATCCGCCCTTTCTATAATTGATATTATTTTACTGACCAACATGTCTATTGCTAATTTTGCGAGAAATGTGAAAGATATTTTTGTGAAGATGTTTGAAAGGCTCGCAGCAGCTGTTAAAGCTGTGGCAAGGCTTGCAGGAAAAAGAGGAAAACAAGAGGAAGATTTGGAAGGCTATCCGGAGGGAACGGATATTGATTTCAAAACGGATTCGAAGCTGTTGGACTTTCAGAGTGAAAAGGCTTCCAGGGAGTTGAGGGAAAAGAATAAAAATAATGCCAAGAACGCTATGAAAGACGAAACGGACAGATTAGGGCCCATTGAGCTGGTAATAAGCGATTTCAGAAGTAATATAAAGACGGAGGATAAAATATCCGGAGACAATAGGCCGGATAACCATAAAGCTGAAGCTTTAAAGGAAAAGGACAGCAAAGAGGATGGGGAAATCGAGGAACAGCTTCAGCAAAAAATGCAGGAAAACAGCGGATTTGTTTATAAATACCCTCCTATTGAGCTGTTAAATGACAACAAGGATGGGATTAAAGACATAAAGGAAATCAGGAATGCCGCTATTGAAGGCGCTAAAAAACTGGAGGACACTTTAAAAAGCTTTGGTGTGGAGGCAAAGGTTATAAATATCAGCCGTGGTCCCACGGTAACCCGTTATGAGCTTCAGCCCAGCCCTGGGGTAAAGGTAAGCAAAATCGTCAATCTATCCGATGACATATCCTTAAACCTCGCTTCTTCCGGGGTCAGGATTGAGGCACCGATACCCGGCAAGGCCGCCGTAGGTATTGAAGTGCCAAACAAAGAGGTTTCTCCGGTTTTCTTAAGGGAAGTTATAGATTCCAAGGAGTTTTCCAGTTTTACGTCGAAGCTGGCCTTTGCATTAGGCAAGGATATTTCAGGGCAGAACATAATAGCTGATATTGCAAAAATGCCGCACCTTCTCATTGCCGGAGCAACAGGTTCGGGTAAGAGTGTTTGCATAAACAGCCTCATCACCAGTATTTTATATAAGGCATCACCGGATGAGGTAAAGCTACTTATGATTGACCCAAAGGTGGTTGAACTGGGCGTATACAATGGCATACCGCATTTGCTCATACCTGTGGTGACCGACCCTAAAAAGGCGGCAGGAGCCCTCAACTGGGCGGTGCAGGAAATGGTAAACAGGTACAAGCTTTTTGCAGAAAAGGGAGTAAGGGACATAAAGGGATACAACCATATACAAAAAGAGTCGGGCGAGCAGGGTATGATGCCGCATATAGTTGTAATAATAGATGAGCTTGCAGATTTGATGATGGTTGCTCCCAATGATGTGGAGGATGCGATATGCCGGCTGGCACAGATGGCCAGAGCAGCAGGCATGCATCTGGTAATCGCTACCCAGAGGCCATCGGTGGATGTCATTACAGGCATAATAAAAGCGAATATACCTTCAAGAATATCCTTTGCGGTATCTTCACAGGTAGACTCCAGGACCATACTGGATATGGCCGGAGCGGAAAAGCTCCTGGGAAAAGGCGACATGCTTTTTTATCCTGTAGGTGAGCCAAAGCCTATCAGAATTCAGGGAGCTTTTGTATCAGACGGTGAGATAGAACGGGTGGTGGAATATGTTAAATCCCAGGAGAAGGCGGAGTATAATGAGGATATTATTGAGAAGATAAACAGTGAAAAGGAAGTTGAAGAGAAAGACCCTGGTGATAATGATGAGCTTCTGCCCCAGGCTATTGAGATGGTGGTCGAAGCCGGCCAGGCTTCTGTTTCGCTCATCCAAAGAAAATTTAAAGTAGGCTATGCGAGGGCTGCAAGAATAATAGATCAGATGGAAGAAAGAGGAATCGTAGGGGGTTACGAGGGAAGCAAGCCCCGCCAGGTGCTAATTACAAGGCAGCAGCTCCAGGAAATGAAAATGAGCAATGGCGAATAGCGTATGGGATGTCATTTCCCGGGAAATGGCTGAATACGTAGTGAAATCCTGATCAGGCGGCAAATGCTTGTCATTATTTTCTCCCGTTTACGCATAAGTATAAATAGGAATAAAAGGGGGAAATAAATATGACTGTCGTAATAGGATTTGTGATTTTTCTGATGCTGCTTTTTATAATCTATATGTTCCACCGCCTGTACATCACACGGAAATGGATAAATATCATTTCCCTAGGATTTCAGATATGCATATTTACCATAGCCACGCTGGGATTTGTCGGAAATGTAGGCGCATCGGAATCCCTGGAAGCTTTGTACTTGCTTTTTGGATGTTTCCTGCCCGGAGGTTTTTTTGCATATGATTACTTCCGCATGATCAGGAGAGTGAAGCAGCCGGAATCGGCTGAAAGGCTCATAGATAATACCGCATCGGATATTGCTGAGGAAAGTACCGTCAAAATCGACATTCCGGAAAACACATTAAGCATAAAGGCTGAGAAATTTGTGCCGGAGGACTGGAGTACGCGGTATAATGCCGGTGTGAAGCTGTATGAGCAGGGGAGATATGCCGAAGCCGTGGATATGCTAAAAAAAGCTCTTGATGTCAAGCCGGATGAAATTATTATCTATTATCATATGGGCTGCGCGCTGATTGAGCAAAAAAGGTATGATGAAGCTCTGAACTGCTTTAAAAGGGCATTTGGGGTGAAGCTTACCGACAGTGAAATCTACTACGATATTGCCACCGTATACTCCCTTATTAAAAAATATGATATAGCTGTGGACGCATTGAGAAATGCCGTTCAACTGGACCATGATCTTAAGATAGAAGCCAGATATGACAGAGCTTTTGAGCCCATCAAAAAAAGTCCGGAGTTTAAGCGGATTGTTTCGTAAGCCATTAGTAATAGCAAACCAAATAAAACCGGTAGTTTAATCCTCCGGTTTTTGTGTTATAATGAGACCGGAATTACGAGGATATGATTAAAGTGGATATATAAAAAGTACTAAATTTACGCCGGATGAGTTTATTATCTGTTATAAATGGAAAAAAGATAATATGATGGCATTTTTGAAATGAAAGACACCGGTCAACAGATAAATTGCCTATACAGCACAAAAGGAAAAGGTGAAGGAATGAGATTTTTACCTATATCAAAAGAAGATATGAAGGAGAGGGGCTGGGATCAGCTGGACTTTCTCTTGATAAGCGGCGATGCCTATGTGGACCACCCGAGTTTCGGCACCGCAATTATATCAAGAATCCTGGAAAAGGAAGGCTACAGGGTTGGAATCATTGCTCAGCCGGATTGGAAAAGTGTTGATGCTTTCAAGATATTAGGACGTCCTAAATATGCAGTTCTTGTCACATCAGGTGTTATAGATTCGATGGTGAACCATTATACGGCCAGTAAGAAGGTCAGAAGCGACGATGTGTACTCTCCGGGAGGAAAGGCTGGTTACAGGCCTGATCGTGCCGTAATAGTTTACTGCAATAGAGTCAGGGAGGCCTTTAAGGATATACCCATCATCATAGGTGGGATAGAAGCGAGCCTCAGAAGATTTGCCCATTATGATTATTGGGATGACAAGGTAAGACGTTCAATACTTCAGGATTCAAGAGCCAATTTATTGGTATATGGCATGGGTGAGAAGCCCATATTGGAGATTGCGGGCATGCTTAAACAGGGCATACCCGTGAATGAAATAAAAGAAGTTCGTGGAACTGCTTATATTGCATCTTATGAGGATTTGCCCGATGAGATAAAGGAGCATATGGACAGCGGGGCTAAAAAGGGAAAATATGCTGTACTGCCATCCTTTGAAGAGGTTTCGGAGGACAAGGCGGAATATGCCAAAGCATTTAAAATTCAGTATGAAGAGCAGGATGCCATAACAGGAAGGACGCTGATACAAAAACATGGCGACAAGTATGTGGTGCAAAATCCTCCGATAATGCCCCTCAGCGAAAAGGAAATGGACAGGATATATGCTCTGCCCTACGAGAGGACCTACCATCCTATATATGAGAAATATGGAGGAATTCCGGCCATAAAGGAAGTAGAGTTCAGTATAACAAGCCATAGAGGCTGTTATGGCGGATGCTCCTTCTGTGCGTTGAATTTCCACCAGGGCAGGGTTATACAGCGCAGAAGCCAGAAGTCTGTGATCAATGAAGCCAGGAAGCTGACAATGCTGCCTAATTTTAAGGGCTATATCCACGACGTGGGAGGACCTACAGCCAACTTCAGGGGAAGAGCATGCGAAAAGCAGGATAAAAGCGGTGTTTGCAAAAACAGGCAGTGCTTATACCCTGAGCCTTGCAAAAACCTCATAGTGGATCACTCCGAATACCTGGATCTTCTGAGAAAGCTGCGGGAATTGCCCGGAGTCAAGAAGATATTTATCCGCTCGGGCATCAGGTATGATTACCTTATGCTGGACAAAAACGATGAGTTTTTTACCGAATTGTGTGAGCACCATGTAAGCGGCCAGCTGAAGGTTGCCCCGGAGCATGTTGTGAACAGAGTGCTGCACAGGATGGGAAAGCCTAGCAGAGAGGTATATGACAGGTTCGTGAAGAAGTTTTATGAAATAAACCAAAAGCTTAACAAAGAGCAATATCTGGTTCCCTATTTGATTTCAAGCCATCCTGGAAGCGATCTGAAGGCTGCTGTAGAGCTGGCTGTATATCTGAATAAGATAAAATACACCCCGGAGCAGGTCCAGGACTTTTATCCCACACCGGGAACGCTTTCCACATGCATGTTTTATACCGGCCTTGATCCCAGGGATATGAAAAAGGTCTATGTACCCAAATCTCCAAAGGAGAAAGCCATGCAAAGGGCATTGCTGCAATACAGAAAAAAGGAGAATTACAACCTTGTTTATGAGGCTTTGAAGCTGGCAGGAAGGGAAGACCTGATAGGATATGGCAAGGATTGTCTAATAAAGCCTCCTAAAGCCCCAAAGCAGCACGGAACCGGAAGGCAGGAGGAAAAAAACAGCTTGGGGCATGGAAGCAAAACGGGAGAAGGCAGAAAAAAAGCTGCCGGAAAGGCGAAAGGCGGAAGAACGGGAGGTAAAAGCCGGGCAGGCAGCTTGAGAGAAAGAAAAAAGAAGAGGTGAGCAGATGGATTATTCATCGGAACTGGAATCGGTAATAAGAAAGTATGACAGCTTGAAGATGCATTATTTCAATGAAAAGGGCAGAAGGGACCTTCTGATTGATCAGAAAGCAAAGCTGGAAGAAGCGCTGCAAAAAGTGTTGAACAACCTCGATGTGCTGGAACAGGTGAGGATACTGCTTCAAAAGGTATCCGAATATGCCCGGGAGCAGTCAAGGAGGCAGATAGAGTCTTTAGTTACCAACTGCTTACAGTTCATATTTGATATGAATATAGAGTTCAAAATAGAGATAGAGGAGGTCCGGGGCAGGCCGGAAGCGGAATTCTATGTAATAAGCAATATCAATGGGGAGGAAATTAAAACAAAACCCCAGGATGCAAGGGGCGGCGGGGTTATTGATATCATATCCCTGGCGATAAGGGTGGCGATGCTCCATTGCAGCAGCCTTGAGATAAGCGGACCTCTTATTTTGGATGAACCGGCAAAGCATGTGAGCGAGGATTATATAATCCAGGTAGCTGAGTTTCTCAAGCAGGTAAGCAGCATGTTCGACATGCAGGTGATAATGGTAACCCATAACAGGCACCTAAGTGAAATTGCCAACAAGGGTTACCGAGTCGGTATGATTGACGGAATAAGCCGTGTTTCAAATGATTCTTGACATAAAATTAGAATGAGTTTAAAATTAATCTATATTGTGTTGGCAGGATTTTTATAATAACAAATCTTGCCCACTTGTAGATAATGTGTTTAACTTTGTGTTTTGGTTTGGTAAGAAATACCGAAATTGTTATCCGACCAAAGTTATTTTAAATCCGTTATCTTAAGAAGCTTGTTAAATTTTGATATTTGGTAATTTGAGCATTGAAAACTGAATATTGAGGAGGTGTGTGCTATACCAGATTATATCATGATTTTATTGGGCTTGGGAGTTGGATTGATAATTGCAGTCTTTGCTTCATTTATAGCTTACAAGAAGGGTATAGAATACCGGAAGAGAGTAGCCGAAGCAGAAATAGGCAGTGCCGAACAGGAAGCCAAAAGGATGATCAGTGAAGCTCAGAGAATGGCAGAAAGCCGTAAGAGAGAGATAATGCTTGAGGCTAAGGAGGAAATCCACAAAAGCCGTGTGGAGCTGGAAAGGGAGATCCGGGAAAGAAGGAACGAACTTCAGAGAAATGAGAGAAGATTGGTTCAAAAAGAAGAATCCCTGGATAAGAAGATGGAATCCCTGGAGCAGAAGGATGAACTTCTGAATAAGAAGACCAAAGAGGTAAATGCTCTGCAGGAAAAGATCTCTGAGACTTACAGAAAACAGGTTGAGGAGCTGGAACGGATATCCGGGTTGACTGTGGAAGAGGCTAAGAACTATCTGCTTAAGAATGTGGAGAATGAAGTAAAGCATGAAGCGGCTTTACTGATAAAGGAGATTGAGGCAAAAGCTAAGGAAGAAGCAGACAGGAAAGCAAAGGAAATTATTGCGTATGCAATACAGAAATGTGCGGCAGACCATGTGTCTGAAACCACGGTTTCTGTTGTCCCACTGCCGAACGATGAGATGAAGGGTAGAATAATCGGCCGTGAAGGCAGGAATATCAGAACTCTCGAGACCTTGACAGGCATAGACCTGATTATCGATGATACCCCCGAGGCGGTTATTCTTTCAGGATTTGATCCGATAAGGAGAGAAGTTGCCAGGATAACCCTGGAAAAACTCATAGTAGATGGAAGAATACACCCTGCCAGAATCGAAGAGATGGTCGAAAAGGCTAAGAAGGAAGTGGAAAACACCATTCGCCAGGAGGGTGATCAGGCAACCTTTGAAACCGGAGTTCATGGCCTGCATCCTGAACTCATAAAGCTTCTTGGAAGATTGAAGTTCAGAACCAGTTATGGTCAGAGCGTACTGAATCACTCAAAGGAAGTTGCCTACCTCGCAGGATTCATGGCAGCAGAGTTGGGCCTGGATGTAAACCTTGCAAAGAGAGCAGGGTTGCTGCATGATATAGGCAAGGCCGTGGATCATGAGATGGAAGGATCCCATGTTACTATCGGTGCCGATCTTGCTAAGAAGTATAGAGAAGGAAATGAAGTGATAAATGCTATTCTGGCTCACCATGGTGATGTAGAGCCGACATCGATAATTTCAATTCTGGTACAGGCAGCTGATTCGATATCTGCTGCAAGGCCTGGTGCGAGAAGGGAAACGCTGGAATCTTACATCAAGCGTATTGAAAAGCTTGAAGAGATAGCAAATTCGTTCCCTGGAGTGGAAAAGAGCTTTGCTATACAGGCGGGAAGAGAAGTAAGGATAATTATTAAACCCGATGAAGTTTCGGATGATGAGATGGTTATCAAAGCCCGGGAAATAGTCAAAAAGATTGAGAGTGAACTGGAATATCCAGGACAAATAAAGGTAAATCTTATAAGGGAAACAAGATCTGTTGAATATGCAAAATAATAAAATTGTAATAATAAAAAGCGTGGCAACACGCTTTTTATTATGCCCGAAAGTGGCAAGTAAAAAATTCTCTCTTTATGAATATAAATATGTATAAATGAGTGAATATTAGATATATATTTTCTGATATAATTATTTTGTTGACTTACGACTGCTTCAACCGGCAACGGTGATATGGCCGGCTATGTTATACGGCTTAACACCTATAGTTTTAATTAATCATAACCGAACCCGGCTGATGTGTTTAGAATGGAGGATATTTTGAAGGTTTTATTTATCGGAGATATTGTTGGAAATCCCGGAAGAAAAACTGTCCGGGAAGTTCTTGCGGATTTGAAAAAAGAACTGCAGTTTGATTTTTGCATAGCAAATTCGGAAAACGCTGCGGGAGGCAGAGGGATCACATATGTCGTTGCCCAGGAAATTTACAAAATGGGTGTGGACGTAATCACCCTGGGAAACCATGCCTGGTCCAAAAGCGAAGTATTGAATTTTATTGATACAGACCCCAGGATAATCAGACCTGCCAATTATCCGGAGGGACTCCCCGGAAAAGGTTCATTAGTATACAGCAATGGCAAGTCAAAAATAGGAGTATTGAACTTATTAGGCCGTGTATATATGGACAGCGTGGATTGTCCTTTCAGGACGGCGGACAGAGAACTGGCGTATCTGAAGAATCTTGCCAAGGTAATAATTGTAGATATGCATGCGGAGGCAACTTCCGAAAAATGTGCGCTGGCGTGGTATCTTGACGGCAAGGTAAGCTGCGTGCTGGGTACCCATACCCATGTTCAGACCGCCGATGAGAGGATTTTACCCTTTGGAACGGCATATATTACCGATGTCGGAATGACAGGCCCATATGAAGGTATCATAGGGGTGGACAGAAAAATAATCATTGATAAATTTATTACCCATATGCCTGCAAGGTTTGAGGTGGCAAAAGGGGCTACCCAATTTAATGCGGTATCTGTTGAAATCGATGAAAATACCGGAAAGGCGCTGAAAATTGATAGGATTTCAAGAATTGTAGATTAATGGACATCGGTTCGAGATTATTACAATTGCTAAGCTTATTTTCTAAAATTTAGATGCAAAAAAAGGATTTCATAACTTTTTGTAGAATTATTAACGCATAATATATTGGGGGGTAAGCTTTATGGATGTATTAAAGGTCTCAGCAAAGTCCAATCCAAATTCTATTGCAGGTGCTTTAGCAGGAGTAATCAGAGAGAGAGGAACTGCTGAAATACAAGCGATTGGCGCTGGAGCTCTTAATCAGGCTGTTAAGGCAGTTGCAATTGCAAGAGGTTTTGTTGCACCATCTGGAATGGAATTGATTTGTATACCGGCTTTTACCGATATACAAATAGATGGTGAAGAGAGAACAGCAATAAAACTAATAGTAGAACCAAGAAGATAGATATATTATTGGACGCTATTATAAAGCTTATATCTGTTGTATACTACATATTATCTCATTTTCATTTTAAGCACATTGGTGCTTTTTTTATGTTGTTTTATGCCTGCTGCGGTGGAGGACCTCATGTCCGGAATGCAGTGAATGAGTACGGATCATTGCAGCGGATTGCTATATAATATTGAGTGCGAATCTTTTATATGGTATCATCATTATGAACATAAACGGGAGGTAACAGCTTTTGAAAAAAACCTGGCTTGACAATCCAAATATCGAATACGTAGAAAAGGACGGGCTCGGGTATTTGCAGTTTGCAAACCTAAGCAAATACAAAAACATCATCAACCATTGTTTTACAACCAGAAACGGTGGTGTAAGCAGGGATGAGTGTTCTACATTGAATATGAGCTTTGGCAGGAATGACTCAAGAGAAAATGTTCTTGAGAATTACAGAAGGGTATCAAAAGTCCTGGGCATAAAATGCGAAAATATGGTTCTTTCAAACCAGGTTCATGATAATAGGATTCGCATTGTTGACGAAAAGGACAGAGGAAAAGGGATAACAAGGGAAAGTGATATTATAGGCTTTGACGGCCTGGCTACCAAAGCGCGGGAAGTTGCCCTGGTGACATTTTATGCAGATTGCGTCCCGGTTTTTTTCTTAGACCCGATAGAAAAGGCAATAGCCGTATCCCATTCAGGATGGCGTGGAACGGTCAAAAAAATTGCAGAAGAGACGGTAAAGGTCATGAGCAGTAATTTTGGAAGCCGACTGGAAAATATTGTGGTTGCCATAGGTCCGTCCATTGGTAAATGTTGCTTTGAAACCGGAGAGGAAGTGTACCGGGAATTTATTAATAAACTCGCCTGGAGCAAGGAATACTGTATAAAAACCGGTGACGAAAAGTGGCATATTAATCTTCAGGGAATAATAAAGAGGACTTTAGAAAATGCCGGACTAAGAGAAGAGAATATCTGTGTGGCGGATATTTGCACCAAGTGCAATAAAGATACTTTCTTTTCCCACAGGGGAGATAACGGCAGAACAGGGAGCCTTGCGGCAATCCTTCAGCTTATATAACAGGAGATGCTATGCGTAGAGTTAGGATAATTTTGCTGGCAGCCATTATTTTTTTATTATCAGCTTGCTCAGGTTATAACGGATATGAAGCCGACGATTCACAGGGAATATTTCAAAAGCATGCCGTCGCAGAGAACGGAGTCAAGGATTCCGGCCCTGTAAAAGGCGGGGTTCTGAATCTGTTTTCTACTAAGCCGGATACATTGAATCCTTTGCTTACGAGGAATGTTTATGTGAAGGACTTTCTAGGTCTGATTTTTGAAGGTCTTTTCCGGCTGAACAGGGATCAGAAGCCTGTACCGGTGCTGGCAGATAATTGGGAAGTCACCGATGACGGATTGGTATGGACAATACAAACAAAGGATGGTGTTCTGTGGCATGATGGCATGCCACTTACAGCCCATGATGTCCATTTTACTCTGGAGGCAATTCAAAACGGAGGAATAAATTCAATTTATAAAAAGAATGTGGAAAACATTGCCGCATTCACTGTCATTGACCGCAAGACGTTGCGTATTTTTCTGAAAGAGCCTGACTCTTTCTTCCTGGAGCGTCTGACTTTTCCTGTTTTGCCCGGCCACTATTTTATGGGGGAGGATGTCAAGTCCCTTGATTCGGCAAAAAATATGTCCCCCCTTGGAACCGGTCCCTATAAGTATGTTTCAGGTGGTGGGACAGACCAAATAAAGCTTGTTGCCAATGAAAAGTGGTGGAATTCTGAAAATGAGGAAAATCCTGAACTCAGCTTGCCTTACATACAGGAAATAGATATCAAAGTGTATGACAGTGAGAAGGACGCGCTGAGTGCCTTTCAGACCGGAGAAATTGATGTGATGCCGGTGCAGACAGGAGGCTTTGTAAAATATAGCCGGAGATCCGACATCAATATCATCAAATATACTGATACCAACTATGAGTTCATAGCCATGAATCTGGAGAATCCGGTATTGGGCAATAAAGCGGTCAGGCAAGCGATAGCCTACTCCATTGACAAGACAGCCCTGATCAATGAGGTCATACCGGGAGAAGCCGTGGCGACGGATATTCCCATAATACCCTACACATGGCTGAACAACACCAATGTTCTTTCTTATACTCCCGACAAGGCATTGGCGAGGGAGATACTGGCAAAGGACGGATGGGTTGAAGAAAACGGTATCTTTTGCAAGAGGATTGAAGGTAAAAAAAGGTACCTGAAATTCGAGCTTATGGTGAATAAATACAACAAGACGAGAAGCAGCATTGCGCAGGAAATCAGCAAACAGCTGAAGGATGTTGGAATAGAGATTTCGGTGCTCAGCCTGGACTGGGAAGAAGAAATGAACAAGGTGAGCTCCGGAAAGTTCGATATGGCACTTATGGGGTACAGGGTGGCTTCGGTTCCGGATGTGTCCTTTGCGTATGCCTCTGTGGAGGCAGCGGCAGGTTTTAATGTGTCCAGGTATAAAAATCAGCTGGTGGATATCTATCTCGGGCAGATAAAAAAGGAGATGGATCCGGACAGCAAGAAAGCCTTATTCCTTAATATGAAAAACATCATTATCGACGAGGTGCCCCATATAGGCTTGTATTTTTACAACAGCGCTGTATTATACAGCAAAAGAATCAAGGGTGAAATTTCGCCCTATGTGTGGAACAGGTATGATGATATTGTAAGGTGGTATATCCCGGAGAAACTGTGAAAGTTGTTTTTAAATTTAGTTGCGGAGGAATTTCATATGTACTGGTTTTTAATAATCGTGTTGATAGTAGCATTGGATCAGGTTACTAAATTTGCCATTGAAAGCAGCATAGAATTCGGTGGAGCAATACCTGTAATAGACAATTTCTTTTACATAGCCCATTGGAAAAATACAGGTGCCGCATGGGGAATATTTCAGGACGGAAAAGCGCTCCTGATTCCTCTGACCATGATAATATCCCTGGTGCTGGTTTATTATCTGTATAAAGGAGAGAATAAAATAATGCGGCTTTCTCTTTCTTTCATAATCGGCGGTGCTGCCGGAAATCTGATCGATAGGATATGGAGAACCGGTGTGGTGGACTTTTTTGAATTTCACTTCGGCTCTTACCAATTTCCGATTTTCAATGTGGCTGATACCTTTGTGGTTACCGGCACTGCTATTTTGGCCTACTATATGCTTTTTATATATAAAGAGAAGGATACTAATCCTTCTTCTGAAAAACTGCGGGGTAACGATGGTTATAATGAACCATAAATCCGAAGATATTAATTATATGTAAAATACTATAAAAGTGAAAGATATTAAAAAAAGATGAAAATTAAAAGAAGAATATAAAGGATATAAAAGAAAATATAAAAAAGAAAGATATAAAGAGAAGGACGATTCGATGGAAGAAATCAATCTGATAGCTGATGAAAATGATATACGGCTGGATGTCTGGTTGTCCGGCAAACTGGAGAAATGTTCGAGAAGCTTTATACAAAAGCTCATAGACGAAGGCATGGTGCAAGTTAATGGCAGGAACAAAAAGTCTAATTATAAAATAAAGGCCGGAGATGAGATACATGTCAAAATTCCTGAGCCTGAAGTCCTTGACGTGAAGCCTGAAGAAATCAAGCTTGATATACTATATGAGGATGATGACCTCATTGTTGTCAACAAGCCCAAAGGAATGGTGGTCCATCCGGCAGCGGGCAATTTTTCGGGAACTCTTGTAAATGCTCTTATGGCTTACTGCGGAGAAAGCCTTTCCGATATAAACGGAATCATACGGCCTGGGATAGTGCACAGGATCGATAAGGATACTTCGGGAATCTTGGTGGTGGCAAAAAACAACATAGCTCATGAAAAGCTTTCATCCATGTTAAAAAAACATGATATAAAAAGAATTTATATAGCTGTGGTTGAGGGAATAATAAGAGAGGAGCAAGGAAAAATTGATGCTCCCATAGGAAGGCATCCTGTGGAGCGCAAAAAAATGGCTGTAAATCTTAAGAACGGCAGGAGAGCAGTTACGCATTTCCGGGTGCTGGAGAGGTTCAAAGATGCAACTTATATACAGGTGGAGCTGGAAACCGGCAGAACACACCAGATAAGGGTGCACATGTCCTATATAGGTCACCCTATTATAGGTGATGAGGTTTATGGCAGGAAAAAGCAAAGATTCGACATCAAAGGACAGGCTCTTCATGCAAAAGTGCTGGGGTTTGTGCATCCTGTAAAAAACGAATATATGGAGTTCGAAGCAGAACCACCCGAATACTTTAATACACTGCTGGAAACATTGAGAAAAAATGCTGGACAATTATGATGAATTATGGTAATCTATATTAAATTAATAATATAACCTTTTAATTAGTCCAGAGAGGCGATAAAGGTATGGATTGCTCAAACGGTTAGCAGGCCGGTTTTGACCTGTTATTATGTGAACTTGCACATGACTTCTTGCCCTCGGGTAAGAAGTTTTTTTGATATTACCGATATTATCATATCAATGAGAGGTGTCGCTATGAAGGATAAAGCTGAAATAATGGATGAAAATGCAATGGCGAGAGCTTTGACACGGATATCCCATGAGATTATTGAAAAGAATAAAGGTGTCGAGGAATTAGTGCTGATTGGTATACAAAGGCGGGGAGTGCCGCTGGCCAAAAGAATAGCACGGAAAATATCGGAAGTGGAAGGTTCTGAAGTTCCGGTAGGTATTTTGGATATTACCCTCTACAGGGACGACCTTAGCCTGCTTGCAGAGCATCCTATTATAAATGGTACGGAAATCAATTTTTCCATCACCGACAAAAAGATCGTCCTGGTGGATGATGTCATTTATACCGGCAGAACCGTCCGGGCTGCGATAGACGCACTGATGGACATCGGCAGGCCAAAGATGATACAGCTGGCAGTGCTTATCGACAGAGGCCACAGGGAACTTCCTATACGGCCGGATTATGTAGGCAAAAACGTACCTACATCAAAGAACGAAATAATCAATGTAAAAGTAACGGAAATAGATGGACAGAACGCTGTGACAATAAGCGACATGGATCATTAATCTTTCATATTGCCGCTTAAATCACGACGCAAATCGGAATTTTCAATCAACCAATATAGGAGTGAGAACATAATGTTCCTGGAATCAAAGGATTTACTTGGACTTAAAGATCTATCAGCGGAAGAAATCATGTACATCTTGGATACGGCAAAAACAATGAAGCATATACTGACCTCAAAAAATAAAAAGGCACCGCACCTGCAGGGAAAAACCATCGTTACTCTGTTTCATGAAAACAGCACCAGGACACGGTTGTCCTTTGAACTCGCATCGAAGTACCTGAGTGCCAACACAGCCAACATAGCTGCTTCGTCCAGCAGCATAGCAAAAGGTGAAACACTGATAGACACCGGAAGGACTATCGATAGTATGGGGTGTGATGTCATTGTAATGAGACACCCTATGTCCGGGGCACCGCACCTTCTTGCACGGCATGTCAAGGCTTCGGTGATCAATGCCGGCGACGGTATGAATGAGCATCCTACCCAGGCTTTGCTGGACATGTTCACAATAATGGAAAAGAAAGGTACCCTGAAAGGTTTAAAAGTTGCAATTATAGGTGATATTTACCACAGTAGGGTGGCAAGAAGCAATATTTGGGGAATGACAAAACTGGGAGCTGAAGTTTTGGTAGCCGGTCCTGCCACACTTTTGCCGCCGGGGATGGAAAACATGGGGGTAAAGGTGTACAACACCATCCAGGAAGCTTTGATTGATGCCGATGTCGTGATGGGGTTAAGAATACAGAGGGAAAGGCAAAAAAGCGGATTATTCCCTACTTTGCGTGAATACTCGAAATTTTTTGGCCTGGATGACAAACGTTTGAAGTTTGCCAAGGATGATGCATTGGTTCTTCACCCTGGGCCGGTGAACCGGGGAGTGGAGTTCTCATCCGGCGTAGTTGATGGAGACCAGTCCCTGATAAATGAACAGGTAACTAACGGGGTTGCTGTGAGAATGGCGCTTTTGTACCTTTTGACAAGGAGGAATAGCATTGAGAATATTAATTAAAAATGGTCATGTCATAGACCTGGCAACGAAATTGAACGGTGTTTACGATGTGATGATTGAAGACGGCAGGGTGGTTGAAATAGCCAGGGATCTCGATATCACCAACGGAGAGCTTATAGATGCGGAAGGCAAATATGTACTGCCGGGTCTCGTGGATGCCCACTGCCATTTGAGGGATCCCGGTTTTGAATATAAGGAAGATATAGAATCCGGAACCAGAAGCGCAGCTAAAGGCGGTTTCACATCGATAGCATGCATGCCCAACACCAATCCGGTTATAGATAATGAGGCCATGGTAAAATACATTATAAACAAAGCTAAAACCGACGGGGTAGTCAATGTATTTCCCATCGGAAGCATAAGTAAAGGGCAGAAAGGCGAGGAGTTGTCAGAAATCGGTGAGCTTAAGTTTGCGGGTGCTGTTGCCATTTCTGATGACGGTAGGCCGGTGGCAAGTTCATCGCTGATGAAAAAAGCTCTTCAGTATGCATCAATGTTTGACATGACAGTCATTTCTCATTGCGAGGACCCGGACTTGTCCGATGCAGGAGTTATGAATGAGGGTACCCAATCCACCCTTCTTGGTTTGAAAGGTATTCCGTCCGCAGCAGAGGAAGTGATGGTGGCAAGAGATCTGATCCTTGCCGAGTATACTAAAACGCCTATTCACATCGCCCATGTCAGCACCGAGCTGTCCGTGGATCTGATACGCCATGCCAAAAAGAGAGGAGTAAAGGTTACGGCGGAAACCTGCCCCCATTATTTTTCCCTGACCGAAAAGGCATGTGACGGCTTCAACACCCTCGCCAAAGTCAATCCTCCATTAAGGACAAGCAGGGATGTGGAGGCTGTGATTGAAGGCCTGAAAGATGGCACCATAGATATCATTGCAACAGACCACGCTCCCCACCATATGGATGAGAAGGAGGTTGAGTTTGACTTGGCAGCCAACGGGATGGTAGGCTTTGAAACGGCTCTCCCTCTGGTGATAACCTATCTTGTAAAGCCGGGCCATCTCACTTTGGAGAATGTGGTGGAAAAGATGTGCGTGAATCCTTCCAGGATACTGGGCCTTAACAAAGGCACCATAGAAATTGGAAAACCGGCTGATCTAATCATAGTGGACACCGATGAAGTAAATACGGTGGATGTTCAGAAATTTGCATCCAAGAGCAAAAATTCGCCTTTCGATGGATATAAGTTAAGCGGCGCAGTCTACTGCACCATTGTAGGAGGAAAGGTAGTAGTGAGGGAAAAAGTGCTGCTTTATTAGGATTTTGCGCTTCCCTCGCGTAAGAGTTTTTCAATAATTAAGCCTGGTTGACCCGGGTGGAGTTTGTGCAGTTTTGCCTGGTGGCGGCAAATTATAAACTGTGCCTCAATAAAACACTATTCAAAGGAGAATCTTATGTTTATAGATACATTGATAGATAAAGTCATAGAAAAGAACAATCCTTCGGTGGTAGGTCTTGACCCAAAGCTGGAATATATACCGGAACATATTAAAAAAGCAGAATTTGATCAATACGGTATGAATTTGAAAGCTGCTGCAGAAGCGATACTGAAATTTAACCGGAGCATTATTGATGCGACTTACGATATTGTACCTGCGGTGAAGCTTCAACTGGCGTGTTACGAGATGTATGGCCTGGAAGGGATAAGGGTTTTTAATGAAACGGCAAATTACGCAAAGCAAAAAGGCCTGCTGGTGATAGCTGACGGTAAAAGGAATGATATAGGAAGCACAGCGGAAGCTTATTCTGCTGCTTTCCTGGGAAGTACCCCTTTGATGGGCGAAGCTTCGGAGACCGCCTTCGGTGCGGATGCCTTGACGGTAAATCCATATTTGGGAATAGACGGGATAAAGCCTTTCTTGAACGATTGCAGAAAATATGAAAAAGGGATTTTTGTCCTGGTAAAGACATCCAACAAATCTTCCGGGCAGATTCAGGACTTGTTAACTGCGACCGGAAAAAGCATGTATGAGATAGTTGCCGAGTATGTGGTGGAGTGGGGGAAAAATTTAAAAGGAAAATATGGCTACAGCAGCGTTGGAGCTGTGGTAGGAGCTACATATCCTAATCAGGCTAAGATACTGAGGAGAATAATGAAGGAAGTGTATCTGCTGGTGCCAGGCTATGGTGCTCAGGGAGGTACTGCCAGGGATGTGGCCCACTCCTTCAACAGCGACGGACTCGGAGCGCTGGTTAATGCCTCCAGGAGCATTATGTGCGCTTACCAGTCCGATATGTGGAAGGATACATACGATGAAACTCATTTTGCTGAAGCTTCAAGGGCGGAAGCCATAAGAATGAGGGATGAAATAAATGATGCAATCGGCAAAAAATAACTGCCGGTTGCAATTTTAACGAGGTGGTGTTTTATGAAAGCGATTCTGGCATTGGAAGATGGAACTATCTTTCATGGAAACAGTTTTGGTATAGATGGGGAAGTTATCGGTGAGATCGTATTCAATACTGGTATGACAGGATACCAGGAAGTTCTTACGGACCCCTCTTACTGCGGACAGATTGTCGCCATGACTTATCCTTTGATAGGCAACTATGGGATAAATCTGGAGGATATGGAGTCCAGCAAACCTCAGGTAAGGGGTTTTATTGTAAGGGAGCTTTGCAGCAACCCAAGTAATTGGAGATCAGTGGAGACTCTGGGGGCTTATCTGAAAAAGAACAATATTATCGGCATAGAAGGTATAGATACCAGAGAGCTCACAAGAATCCTAAGGGATAAAGGTACTATGAAAGGCATCATTTCCACAGATGTGAATTTCAATTTTGATGCCAGGGTGGAGGAAATCAAGGCTTATGTGACTGAAATGCCTGTGTACCAGGTGACGACCAGAGAAGTTATACATTATGAAGGCAGCGGTTTTCGGGTGGCACTCCTGGATTATGGCATAAAGCAGAACATCATCCGGTCGCTGCTGAAAAGAAACTGCGAGGTGTATGTTTTTCCCGCATGGACCAAAGCCGAGGATATATTGGCGGTAAATCCCGACGGAATAATGCTTTCCAATGGTCCGGGAGATCCGAAAGACTGCAAGGATGAGATAAATACCATAAAGCAATTGATGGGCAAAAAACCTATTTTCGGAATATGCCTTGGACACCAGCTAACCGCTCTCGCCAGCAATGCAGACACTACGAGGCTGAAATACGGCCACAGAGGCTGCAATCATCCTGTAAAGGATATCAAAAAAGATCTTACCTATATAACATCACAAAATCATGGATATACCATTGTTGAAGATTCCCTGGACAAAAACAGAATGGAAGTAAGCCATATAAATATGAATGACGGTACAATTGAAGGTATAAGATACAAGGATATGCCGGTGTTTACCGTGCAATTCCATCCTGAGGCTTCTCCGGGTCCAGCTGATACTGCATATCTGTTTGATGAATTCATGGAATTAATGAAAAAATTCAAAAATCAGCTTTGTCAATCCGGTAATTGGAATGGAGGTATATAGTATATGCCTAAGCGCAATGACATAAAGAAAGTGCTTGTCATCGGTTCAGGACCGATTATAATCGGGCAGGCGGCAGAATTTGATTATGCCGGCACTCAGGCCTGCCGCGCCTTGAAAGAGGAAAATATTGAGGTGGTGCTGGTAAACAGCAACCCGGCTACCATAATGACCGACACAGATATAGCTGACAATGTCTATATAGAACCACTCAATGTGGAAGTGCTGAAGAAAATAATACTGAAAGAAAAACCCGACAGCATCCTTCCCACATTGGGAGGACAGACAGGTCTTAACCTTGCCATGGAGATCGCGGAGAGCGGATTTTTGGAGGAGCATGGAGTAAAACTGCTGGGGACCGCTACCGAAGCCATCAAAATGGCGGAGGACCGCCAGGCGTTCAAGGATACCATGGAGAGAATTGGTGAGCCCTGTATTGCCAGCAAGGTTGTGAACAATATAGAAGATGCCCTGGCTTTTGCTGAAGAAATAGGTTATCCGGTCATAGTAAGGCCGGCATATACCCTTGGAGGTACCGGCGGAGGTATAGCTTACGGGAGGGAGGAACTCTCGGAAATCGGAAGTACCGGACTTAGGCTGAGCAGGGTTCATCAGGTATTGATAGAAAAATGCATCGCTGGCTGGAAGGAAATAGAATATGAGGTTATACGGGATGGAAAGGGAAATGTTATTACGGTATGCAACATGGAGAATATAGATCCGGTGGGCGTCCATACGGGAGACAGCATAGTGGTGGCTCCTTCCCAGACCCTGACGGACAAGGAATACCAGATGCTCCGTTCTGCATCCCTTAAGATAATTTCCGCCCTGGGAATCGAAGGAGGCTGCAATGTTCAGTTTGCTTTGCATCCCACCAGCTTTGAATATGCAGTTATTGAGGTAAACCCAAGGGTGAGCCGTTCATCAGCTCTGGCGTCCAAAGCCACAGGCTATCCCATAGCGAAGGTTGCCACTAAGATCGCCATCGGCTATGGATTGGACGAGATAAAAAATGCTGTTACAGGGCAGACCTATGCATGCTTTGAACCAGCGCTGGATTATGTGGTGGTAAAGATACCCAAATGGCCTTTTGACAAATTTGTGAAGGCAAAAAGGACCCTGGGAACACAGATGAAGGCTACCGGCGAAGTAATGGCCATAAGCAGTTCCTTTGAAGCCGCTCTTATGAAGGCTATCCGGTCGGTGGAGCTGGGAATTTTCACCCTTGAGCAGGAGATGTACAAAAAGTACTGTGATGACGACATAAGAGAAAAACTGAAGGAAATAAACGATGAAAGGATATTTATCATAGCCGAAGCCTTGAGAAGAGGAATACCTGCGGAGGAGATACATGAGATTACAAAAATAGACCATTTCTTTCTCTGGAAGATAAACGAACTGGTGCAGATGGAAGAATCCTTGAAGAAGCTCTCATTAGAGGATTTGACGCCGGAGTTCTTGAAGAGGGCGAAAAAATTGGGTTTCACCGATGCAATAATCGCAAGATACATCCGGTGCGATAAGAAAGACATCAAGCGGCTGCGAATGGAACATGGCATAAAAGCATCCTATAAGATGGTTGATACTTGCGCCGCAGAGTTTGAAGCGAAGACACCTTACTATTATTCTTCTTATGACGAAAGATCCGAAGTAAAGCCCTCCGACAGAAAAAAAGTTCTCGTCATCGGCTCAGGGCCGATACGGATAGGTCAAGGAATAGAATTCGACTACTGCTCGGTGCATTCGGTATGGGCTTTAAGGGACGAGGGATATGAGACCATAATAGCCAACAACAACCCTGAGACAGTAAGCACTGATTTTGACACTTCTGACAAGCTTTATTTTGAACCTCTTACTCCGGAAGACGTGGAAAATATAGTGGAGACCGAAAAGCCCACCGGAGCTATTGTGCAGTTCGGAGGCCAGACAGCGATAAAGCTCACCAGGACGCTGGATGAACTGGGAGTTAAAATATTCGGCACAGAGCCTAAGTATATAGATGCAGCGGAAGACAGGGAAAAATTTGATGAAATGCTGGAGCAGTTAGGCATACCGAGGCCTAAGGGAAGAACCATATTTACCCTGGATGAGGCATTGGAGGCAGCCAATGAGCTGGGGTATCCCGTACTTGTCCGGCCTTCCTATGTCCTCGGCGGGCAGGGCATGGAAATTGCATATAATGACAAGGATATCACCGAATTTATGGAGATCATAAACAGGACAAAGCAGGAGCATCCGATTCTCATTGATAAATACATGATGGGAAAGGAAATTGAGGTGGATGCTATCTGCGACGGTGAAGACATACTGATTCCGGGAATAATGGAGCATGTGGAAAGAGCAGGAGTCCATTCCGGGGACAGCATATCGGTATATCCTCCTCAGACTATAGACGGCAAAACCCAGGAAGTTATCGTGGAGTATACCCGTAAGCTGGCCAGAGCGCTGCATGTGGTGGGCCTGGTGAATATACAGTATGTGCTGTATAACGATACTCTGTATGTGATAGAAGTCAATCCCCGTTCCAGCAGAACCGTACCTTATATCAGCAAGGTGACAGGGATACCTATGGTGAAAATGGCCACAAAAATAATGATGGGTAAGAAGCTTAAGGATTTTGAATTTGGTACAGGGTTATACAAGGAATCCGGTTATGTAGCGGTAAAAGTTCCCGTTTTTTCCTTTGAAAAGCTGCATGATGTGGATATCAGCTTAGGCCCTGAAATGAAATCCACCGGGGAAGTCCTGGGCATAGCAAAGAACTTCCATGAAGCCTTGTATAAAGGAATTATCGCTTCGGGCATGAAACTTCCCAGGAACGGTGGGGATATTCTTATGACGGTCCGGGATACGGATAAACTGGAACTGGTGCCTATAGCAGAAGGTTTTGAAAAACTGGGATTTAAGCTCTGGGCCACAGGCAAAACGGCAAAGACGCTGAACGCCCACGGCGTTGCCACAAATGCTGTAAGGAAAATTGATGAAGGGGAGAATAACATACTGGATCTCATACAGTCCGGCAAGGTTGTCCTGGTGATCAATACCCCTACCAGGGGTAGAAAACCCGACAGGGATGGTTTTAAAATCCGGCGCAAGGCTGTGGAAATGTCAATACCGTGCCTGACTTCTCTGGACACGGCAAAAGCGGTACTGGAATGCTTGAAGCTGGGCAGGGATGAAAGGGATTTTGACGTGGTTAACATTAGAGTATTCCAACAGGAGTAACAAAGAGTAAGTTTATCCTTACCTGCCATAATTCAAAGGAGAAGATATCATGGAGGAAGTTGGCATGG
The DNA here is from genome assembly GCF_002896855.1 of Clostridium thermosuccinogenes. Lineage (NCBI taxonomy): Bacteria > Bacillati > Bacillota > Clostridia > Eubacteriales > Clostridiaceae > Clostridium > Clostridium thermosuccinogenes. Next base: position 1,756,354 of record NZ_CP021850.1, read on the forward strand.
CTAAAATACTGAAAGAGAAGATTATTTCGGTGGAGGAAATTGGCCCGGAGGTGTTTAAAATGACCATAGAATCCGGATATGTTTCAGAAAAGGCTTCGCCGGGGCAATTTGTAAATGTGAAATGCGGCGACGGGTCAAATCCCCTTCTTCGCCGTCCCATTAGTATATGCGATGTTGACAGGAAAGCAGGAACCTTTGACCTGGTTTTTCAGGTTAGAGGCGCCGGTACCGGTATTTTGAGCACAAAAAAACCCGGGGACGAAATTGATATGATTGCTCCCTTGGGAAGAGGCTTCGGTATTCCCGAAGGTGCTAAAAAAATCGGAGTGGTCGGCGGGGGAATAGGCATATTCCCTCTGCTGTTTCTTCTAAAGGAAAGGAAGGCTATAGCAGCCAAAGAAAATGAGCCTTTAGAGAGCATAGCTTTTCTGGGTTTCAGAAATGCAGAGAATATAATACTTCAAAGGGAATTTGAAAAGGTTGCGGACAGGCTGCTGATATCCACAGATGACGGCAGCGAAGGATATCACGGATTTATAACCGACCTTCTGGAAAGGGAGCTGGAAAGAACGAAGCTGGACGTGGTTTACACCTGCGGACCTAAACCCATGATGAAAAGAGTTATTAAAATTGCTGCCGAAAGAAACATCCGATGCCAGGTATCCCTGGAAGAGAGGATGGGATGCGGCATAGGAGCATGTCTTGTATGCGCTTGCAAGACAAAACTGGGGGATGGATGGGAGTACAGTCATGTCTGCAAGGATGGGCCGGTATTCTGGAGCGATGAAGTAATGCTGGAGTAGGCAATACAGGCTTTTAAGCATCACCCCTTGGCATTATCAGATGTAGAAAGGCTGATACGGAGGTAAATATGGCCGATTTAAGAGTGAATATATGCGGAATAGAATTCAAAAATCCTGTAATAGCGGCTTCCGGGACCTTTGGCTTTGGACGGGAGTATTCTGAATTTATAGATTTGAACAGGCTGGGAGGAGTGTCTGTAAAGGGACTTACTCTAAAGCCCAGGCCGGGAAATCCTCCCCCCAGGATAGCAGAGACTCCCTCAGGCATTTTAAACAGCGTTGGGCTGCAAAATCCCGGCGTGGATGCTTTTATAAGGGATGAAATCCCTTTCTTGAGGAAATATGATACCAAGATCATAGCTAACATCGCCGGAAGCACGATTGAGGACTATTGCAAAATGGCGGAAATTCTGGGGGATGAGGACATAGATGCAGTGGAGCTGAACGTTTCATGTCCCAATGTGAAAGCGGGATGTGTGGCTTTTGGTAATACTACTGCAGGCATTTCCGAAATCACAAGGGCGGTGAGGAAATACTGCCGTCATCCGCTGATAGTAAAGCTGACGCCCAATGTTACCGACATCAAGGAAATTGCGATGGCAGCAGAGGCAGAAGGAGCTGACGCCCTTTCACTGATAAACACGATTCTTGGGATGGCGATAGATATTCACAGCAGACGTCCGATTCTGGCCAATAATATGGGCGGCTTGTCCGGTCCTGCAGTAAAGCCGGTGGCTGTGAGGATGGTGTATGAGGTGGCAACTTCTGTAAAAATCCCTGTAATAGGCATGGGAGGGATAACCTCCGGGGACGACGCCATCGAGTTTATGCTGGCCGGAGCAAAAGCCGTGATGGTAGGCACTGCCAATTTTGTGAACCCGGCAGCCTGCATCGATGTGGTGCAGGGAATAGAGAATTATCTGGAAAGATACAATTATGCGAGCGTGAATGATATTGTAGGAAAAGTGGAGTTATACTAGAGAACAGGAGTGAATTCTGTAGAAAGAATAAAATTAAGTTGTTTAGTTCTGGTACGGTTACGTTGATTAATTCTGATTTGTAATTGTGGTGCCATATGGAAGCATTTGCTGCCATGAAGCCATTGCTTTCCAGTGCAGCAACGCAGTATTAGGATAGCAAAAAACAATAAAAACATAAAGGAGTAGAAATATGAGGACGAGGCTGATATTTGTACGCCATGCGGAAGCGGAAGGGAATCTTTACAGGATATTTCATGGCTGGACTGATGGGAGCCTAACGGAAAAAGGACATGTGCAGGCAAAATTGGTTGCTGAAAGGCTTAAGGACGTGCCAATTGACGTATTGTATTCCAGTTCCCTTAAGAGAACTCTGCAGACTGCCGGATATATAGCAGAGGTTAAAAATCTGCCGATCATAAGGACCGACAAGCTGAAAGAAATCAATGGAGGAGACTGGGAAGGAAGAAGGTGGGAGGAACTGCCCAAATTATATCCCCATGAGAATGATACCTGGGAAAACCAACCCCATATTCATCAAATGCCCAATGGGGAGTCCATGGTGGAATTTCAGCAGAGGATAATAAAAGAAGTGGAGAAAATAATCAGCGACAATGTCGGCAAGAATGTGTGCATTGTCACCCACGGAACTGCCATACGCTCAATTATGTGCTACTTTGAAGGCTGTGATCTGGAAGAAATGGTCAAAACTCCGTGGTATGACAACACAGCGGTGACCGTGGTGGATTATGAGGACGGAAAATACAAGGTGGTTCTGGCCGGAGACGTATCGCATCTTGACAAGGAAGTCAGCACCCTGCAAAATCAGGATTGGTGGCAGGAGCATATGGAAAAGCTCAATGATAAGGGGTAAAATCCTCATTGTTGATGCGTAGTTACGGAATAAGACAAATCAATAATACAGACACCGGATAACCAAAAAATTAATGATAATAGAATAACTAATGGAAATGGGGGATCATATGACAGAATCAAAGGAAAAGCTTATATCGTGGCTTTTTGAAACAAAAGCAGTGAGAGTATGTCCTGAGGATAAACCTTTTTGGTATACATCGGGAACCATCGGACCCTATTACATAAATACGCATTTTCTTTACGGCAGTGAGGAAAAAGCTAACGACCTGCTAAAGCTTATCGACGATGTAAAACACGACCATCAGGGATGCCCGTTAAAGGTCAGGGCAGCAGTGAGGGAAAACTATGAAAAGGACGATATCTACAAAGGCCTGATTGATGAAATGAGCCTTTTCATTAGAAATAATATCGAAATGGATCAAGTTGACTATATTTCAGGCGGTGAAAGGCGCGACTGGTTTTTCTCGCTGATGATGGCGGATATTTTTGACAAGCCGCATGTAACCATATACAAGGATTTGTCATGTACAGTGTCTTTTGGTGACAGGACTGAAATTATGGATAATATGCACGGTAAAAAGGTGCTCCACATTGCTGATCTTATAACCGAGGCATCAAGCTATGAACGGGCCTGGATACCTGCAATTGAAGACAGGCGCGGTAAGATGAATTGGAGCGTTGTGGTGGTTGACAGGATGCAGGGCGGTGGCGAGCTCCTTGCCGGAAAAGGTGTGGAATCCCATGCAATGATCAGCATTAATATAAGCTTGTTTGAAAAAGCCTTTGCCCTTGGCTTGATAAACAAAGAGCAATACGAGATGATAAGGGAGTATATGATAAATCCCAAAGAAGCGATGAAAAAGTTCATAAATACGCATCCTGAGTTTCTAAGGAACGCACTGTCTTCCGACAGCAAGACGAGGGAAAGGGCCCAGCTCTTTATAAGCAAAAATCCCTACGATCTGGATGAAAAAGTATTAAGCATGTATCGGGATGAATAAATCAATAAATAAGTCAGTAAATAGGTCAATAAATAGGTCAAAAAATAAGTCAATAATCAGGACAATAAATGGGCCAACGAATAAACCAATAAACTAATAAACTAATAAACTAATAAATGCAGCATTGTTTAAATTTGAGTATTTATTAAAACTTGGCCGAACGCCCAAGACTTTGTCGCTGGGATGAAGAGTTATACTGACAAGAGATAATGGCATTAAATGCTTGATTGCTGTAGATTTCGAATTAAATGTGTAGACTTGTCATAAGATTATGCAGACTAATTATTGTATATGCAGACTTAATAATTAAAAGTGGAGATTTACTAAATGCGAGAAGCTTTTGCCAATTCCTCCGGGAAAATGATATGTGCATAAAATATGTGCTTATCTGAAAATATGGAAACTATATATTGTAAATCAGGTATTATATGGTATAATGCTTAGTGTATGTTTCCTGAGAAAAATATGGTTAAGGCAACAGGGCAATCGCCTAAGCGATTGCTGCACACCGCTTTTTGAGGCGGAAGCCTCTTTATAATTTCACGCAAGGGAGTTTTTGTATGCCGGAACAGCTGAAATACTGGGTGTGGCTGAATAGCCTTCCCAAAATAGGGGCAAGAAGAGGTGCACAATTAATCAAGTACTTCGGTGAGCCTGAGAGGATCTGGCAGTTGGATGAATATGAATTGGTAAAGGCTCCGTTTATGACTCCCGTGATCCTGAATCAGCTGCTGGACAGAAATCTAAGACAGGAAGCTGACAGGATCATGGAGGATATTCATAAAAAACAAATATCTGTTATCACCATAAAAGATGAAGCATATCCCTTCTACTTGAAAAATATCCATGACCCGCCTGTAATTCTGTATGTTAAAGGTTCATTGACTAATAATAGCAAATGTATAGCGATTGTGGGGTCTAGGTATGCAACCTCTTATGGGCTCAGCATGGCGGAAAAACTGGCCAAAAGCCTGGCAGAACACAAAATTACGGTGGTGAGCGGCATGGCCAGGGGTATAGATTCCTATGCCCATGACGGTGCCCTGAAAGGCAATGGTACAACTGTGGCTGTTTTAGGCTGCGGCCTGGACAATCCATACCCTCCTGAAAATAAGAAGCTTATGGAAAGGATAATGGAAAATGGGGCTGTCATATCGGAGTATCCGCCGGGAATGCCTCCCCTGCCGATGAATTTTCCTGCCCGGAACAGGATAATCAGTGGTATGTGTATGGGAGTTGTGGTCATTGAAGCCGGTGAAAGGAGCGGTTCCCTCATCACGGCAGATTTTGCCCTGGAGCAGGGAAGGGATGTTTTTGCAGTACCGGGCAATATAAACAGCTACAACAGCAAAGGAACCAACAAACTGATAAAGGAAGGAGCAAAAATTGTGACCTGTGTGGAGGATATACTGGAGGAAATCAGCCCGGACTGGCAGGCTGCACAGGACAATCCCAAAGAAGAAAGGCCCGGGACAAGAATGGAATACGAACTCCTGGATTTTGAAGAAAAACTTATATGGAATTGCCTCGAGACAGAACCTCTGCATGTCGATATACTGGCCAAAAAGAGCGGTTTGAGCATGCAAACAATAAACTCGCTCCTCATAATGATGGAATTGAAAGGTTTGGTGGAACAACTACCCGGGAAAATATATAAATTGAAAGATTGATTAATCAGTATTGCCAGATTATAAAGACTGATTAATTAATATTATATTATTTAGAAAGTTCAGTATAATATTTATGGATGTGGAATCTAGTTTAATTCATTATGCTGGTATTTTCCAGACATAAACACGAGTTAAAGCGACGGTGAGTTTTAGAAAAATCAGGTAAGATTTCTTTTGAAGTTTGGATTTTGCTATGGTTACAGGAGCTTGTCAGAAAACGTATGCTAAAATAGTACTGGATTTTAAATAGGATTGTTGCTAATATAAAAGATAAAGCTAACCGACAAATTTTGAGTTTCTTGATATGGAGGAATTTGATGGCAGATTATTTGGTAATAGTCGAGTCCCCGGCAAAGGCGAAAACAATAGGCAGGTTTTTGGGAAAGGATTATAAAATAGAAGCATCTGTCGGACATGTCAGAGATTTGCCCAAAAGCCAAATGGGAGTAGACATAGAACATGACTTTGAACCGAAATATATAACCATCAGGGGTAAAGGCGATGTAATTAATAAGCTCAAGAAAGAAGCAAAAAATGCAAAAAAGGTTTATCTGGCATCGGACCCTGATCGCGAGGGAGAAGCAATTTCGTGGCATCTTTCAAAGCTGCTTAATATAGATGAAAAGGAAAAATGCAGAATAACTTTCAATGAAATTACCAAGAATGCTGTAAAAAATGCTATAAAATCACCCCGGCAAATCGATATGAATCTTGTCGATGCACAGCAAGCGCGGCGAGTGCTGGACAGGGTAGTCGGATATAAAATAAGCCCGCTTCTCTGGCGTAAGGTCAGAAAAGGTCTGAGTGCCGGAAGAGTTCAATCCGTTGCTACCAGGCTGATATGTGACAGGGAGGAAGAGATTGAGAGATTTGTTCCGGAAGAGTATTGGACAATCATGGCAAAACTGCTCCAAACATCAACAAAATCAACTTTTGATGCTAAGTTCTACGGCACTGCCGGAGAAAAAATGGAGCTGAAAAACGAGGAACAGGTAAAGAAAATACTGGAAGAACTGAAGTCAAGTAAATTTGTTGTCAAGAAGATCAAAACATCCGAAAAGAAAAGATCACCTGCACCTCCGTTTACCACCAGCACCCTGCAGCAGGAAGCCTCCAGAAAGCTCGGGTTCGCAACAAAGAAGACAATGATGCTCGCCCAGCAGCTATATGAGGGAGTTGAGATAAAAGGCACCGGAGCGGTCGGCTTGGTAACCTATATCCGTACTGACTCAACAAGGGTATCTGCAGAAGCCCAGCAGGAGGCCATAAATTATATAAGGGAGAAATACGGAAACGAATATCTGCCTGGAGAAGCAAGGGTTTATAAAAACAAATCCGCAGCCCAGGATGCCCATGAAGCTATCCGGCCGACCTATATGTCCATGCAGCCGGATGCTATCAAGGATTCGTTGTCCAAAGACCAGTACAAGCTTTATAAGCTTATTTGGGACAGGTTTATTGCAAGCCAGATGGCATCGGCCGTATATGACACCGTATCAGTGGATATAAGTGCAGGAGACTATATATTTAAAGCCAACGGGTCTAAAGTGAAATTCCCCGGGTTTATGGTCCTATATATAGAGGGCAGGGATGACGAAACCGAAGATGCGGAGATGAACATTCCTGAGCTCAAGGAAGGCGAGGAAGTCTCCTTGAAAAAAATGGAGCATAAACAGCACTTTACCCAGCCACCTCCAAGATATACGGAGGCAACGCTGGTCAAAGCCCTGGAAGAGAAGGGAATAGGAAGGCCGAGCACTTATGCTCCTACAATAACCACCATTCTTGCAAGAGGTTATGTCGAAAAGGAAAAAAAGTTTTTAGTTCCTACGGAACTGGGTAAAATAGTAACAGATATAATGAAAAATCATTTTAAGGATATAGTGGATGTCCAGTTTACCGCCCAGCTGGAAGATAAACTCGATAGTGTCGAGACGGGAGAAAAGAAATGGGTGGATGTCATGAAGGAATTTTATGGCCCCTTTGAAAAGGTACTGAAAGAAGCAGAAAGCCAGATAGGGGAAGTTAACATTCCGGATGAGGTTACGGATATTAAATGTGAGAAATGCGGAAGAAACATGGTAATCAAAAACGGAAGGTACGGGAAATTTCTAGCATGTCCCGGCTTCCCTGAGTGCAGGAATGCACGACCGATTCTTGAGGAAGCAGGCGTAAATTGCCCCAAATGCGGCGGCAAGGTGATGATAAAGAAGACAAGAAAGGGCAAAAAATATCTGGGATGTGAAAATAATCCCAACTGTGATTTTATGACATGGAACATGCCCGCCGGTGAAAATTGTCCTGAATGCGGCAATTTCCTGGAAAAGAAGTATTCGGGCAAAAAGGTGGTCTTAAAATGCAGCAATGAAAAATGCGGCTTTGAAAAGCAGGAGGAAAAGTCTGAAAAAGAAGATTAGCCGCATTATGATGCTTGAAAAATATGAATACCGGATTAAAGAAGGGGGCAGACGGATGTCTGCCCTCAAATAATCAGAGAATTTACTCCACTTGATAAGGAATGATGATATGGATAATAGAGTAAAGGTTATAGGAGCAGGCCTGGCAGGTTGTGAAGCAGCCTGGCAGCTTGCTAAAAGAGGTATAAAGGTAGAACTCTATGAAATGAAACCGAAGGTTTTTTCACCGGCGCATCATCTGGACACTTTTGCAGAGCTTGTTTGCAGCAATTCCCTGCGTTCGGATCAACTGGAAAATGCGGTAGGGCTGTTGAAAGAAGAGATGAGAAGGCTGGACTCGATTATTATGAAATGCGCCGATGCCACTAGAGTGCCCGCAGGGGGAGCGCTTGCCGTGGACAGGGAGAAATTTTCCCAGATGGTTACGGATTTTATCAGAGGTCATGAAAACATAACCATAATTAACCAGGAAGTTGAAGAAATCCCGGAGGAAGGGATAACAATAATTGCTTCAGGGCCTCTCACCTCCGACAGTTTGTCCAGGAGTCTCAGCGATATAACCGGTGAGGAGTATCTGCATTTTTTTGATGCTGCCGCACCTATAGTTACCTATGACTCGATTGACATGACAAAGGCTTTCAGGGCAGCACGATACAACAGAGGCACCGATGATTATATAAATTGCCCGATGACCAAGGAACAGTACGAAATATTCTGGAATGAGCTGGTAAATGCACAAACGGCTGAGGTAAAGGATTTTGAAAATGAAGAGGTTTTTGAAGGTTGCATGCCGGTGGAAACCATGGCCAAAAGGGGAAAGGATACTTTAACCTTCGGCCCGTTAAAACCTGTAGGTTTAATAGATCCTTCCACAGGAAGGGAGCCTTATGCAGTAGTTCAGCTGAGGCAGGATAACCGGGAGGGAACCCTGTACAATATTGTGGGATTTCAGACCCACCTGAAATGGCCGGAGCAGAAAAGAGTTTTTGGTTTGATACCCGGCTTGGAAAAGGCTGAGTTTGTGAGATATGGCGTTATGCACAGAAATACTTTTATAAACTCTCCCAAGCTTTTAAAACCCACTTACTGTATGAGAAAAAACTGCAATATATACTTTGCAGGACAAATAACAGGTGTTGAGGGATATGTTGAATCTGCGTCTTCAGGGCTGGTGGCAGGCATTAATGCTGCCATGAAATGCCTGGGAAGGGAAGAGATTATCTTTCCTTCATCCACAGCTATAGGAGCGCTGAGCAATTACATATCGGATGCAAGTATTAAGAATTTCCAGCCCATGAATGTAAATTTCGGCTTGATGGAAAAGCTCGATATCAAAATTAAGGATAAAAGGGAAAAAAATCGCAAAATATCGGAAAGGGCTCTTAATGTAATCGATGAAATTATCAGCAAAGAACGTTTGCTTTGAGCTTATTTCAATATCTTATGATTGTTTCCATCTTTTTATATAAAGCGGGAAAAGGATAAGGGAATGACTATGTGACCATAAAATGTAAATAAATCGGTTATTTTGTGCTAAAATATAGCTGGCCGGGATTTGTCCCGGTTGGTAATATTTTAGTACCATTTTACTATAGGACTAAAAACCCAAATTTATCCTACCGTCAAATTTGGACGATCATTGCAAGCCTTAAATATCAGCATTTTCCAAATATCAAAATTATTATTATAAGTGAAATCATAATTCGACTGTTTCCTAATTTAAAAACAAAAGTTCAAGTTAATCTTGTATTATTAGACAAAATATGCTAATATCATAACAGTACCATGTAATATGTTTGTAATATACATCTCAAAAATTTGCTGCTGTATAGTTGAATTTTATATATAGCACATAAAGCCAAATCTGGAAATGATTCATGTATAGGAAGGGGGTTATCAGATGCTTGATAAACTAACCGGACGGACAGGTATTATGGAGAAGGCCCTTGATGCTGCTTGGCTCAGAAATGAAGTGATAGATGCCAATCTGGCTAATAGCGATACACCCGGATATAAAAGAAAAGTTGTTGCGTTTGAAGAATATCTGAATGATGCTATGAAAACCAGCACCATCAAAGGATTCAAGACGGATGAACGCCATATTCCAATCGGCAAAAAGGATTTTGGCGAAGTCGACATGAAAGTTACTGAAGATAACAGTTCTACCAGTGTACGATTAGATGGCAATAACGTTGATGTTGAAGTAGAAATGGCAGCTATGGCGAAAAATACCATAAAATATGTCACAATTTCTCAAAGTCTTAGCGATGAGCTGAGGAGGCTCAAGACAGTAATCAATGATGGAAGGTGATAATTAATGGGATATTTTAGTGCACTTGATATAGGAGCATCAGCACTGACCGCCCAGAGGCTCAGAATGGATACCATCTCTCAAAATATAGCCAACATAAATACTACAAGAAGCGAAGATGGTACTCCATACAGGCGCAGGGAGGTAATCTTTGAGGAGAGAAAGTTTTCCGACTATCTTACCAAAAGCAGCAAAGAAAAGATGGTCGGTTCCGGGGTGAGAGTATCGGCAATTGTGGAGGATCAATCTCCTTTAAAAAGAGTTTATGATCCCGGACACCCCGATGCAGATGAAGAAGGATATGTAGAAATGCCGAACGTTGATATCATAACCGAAATGGTCAACATGATTTCAGCAACAAGGGCATATGAAGCAAATGTAACTGCTATTAACACAACGAAGAGTATTGCGATGAAAGCGCTAGAAATTGGCAGGTAGAAAAGCTCATTATCAGGGTAAAAATAGAAGGACACTCTAAAATTATGCAGGCATTTTGCTCTTTAGCAGCATTAAGGAGGAGTTAATGTCCGCATTCTTGTGTCTTTTGTCACGGGTGAGGACGTCGCAGGGTGTGATTATATGAGGCCACGCTTGCGATGCTGGAAGGACTAAGAGGACAAGAATGTGGGAGAAAACCCAATAGTGGGTTGAAAATCTGCGATTTCGATCGCGGGAAGCTCATACATCGTTATGAAACGGGAGTGATGATATGGCAAACGGATGGGTTAGCAGTTTAGGAACTTTAAATACAATATCTCCATTGAAAATAGATACCGGCAAAGCTCAAAATGCTCAAAAAGCGGAAGGAGCTGTCGGCTTTGCAGATTTCTTGAATGAAGCGATGGGTAAGGTAAATGATCTGCAGGTAAATGCAGAAAAGTTATCGGACGATTTTGCTGCCGGCAAAACGGATAATATTCATGAAGTGGTTATTGCAGCAGCAAAAGCTGATATTGCCCTTCAGTTTACCTTGCAAATTAGGAATAAGATTCTGGATGCCTATAATGAAATTATGAGAATGCAGATATAGAATCATAAACATGTACATGCACGATGCAAATAGGAATGGGGCAGTTAATTGGTGGCAGCGGTAAGCACACAGTCTGAGGCTGTGTTGTGTGGTATGCCGTATGATCGGAACTTTCTGCCTAAGTATGGCATCCGTACTATTGCAGCATAAGAGAAAGTTTAGCTTTATTTACAAAGGATAAGCCATTACAACAAGGTGGTGTTTAATTTGCCGGAAGTTTTTACCGAGTTATTACATAAGGTTACAAATTTTTGGAAGGAACTGGACAAGTCACAAAAGATAAGAATTTACATAACCGCGGCAATCCTTGTGGCAGCATTGGTTGTCAGCATTGTACTTTTAACGAGGACTACATATGTGCCTTTGATAACAAGCAAGGACACTGCGGAAGTAAATGAAATGGCGGCTCTCCTGGAAGAAAACGGATTTAAGTATGAAGTTAACGGAAATACAATTATGATAGATTCCAGGAGTAAAAACAAGGCTCAAGCCTTGCTGGTTCAGAATGACTATCCTGAATCGGCAGGAGCGATATTTGCAGATGCTTTTGATAAAATAAAGCTTAGCAGCACGGAAGGCGATAAGCGAAAGCTTTTTGAAGAGGCACAGGAGAGAACAATTGCGGCTAAGTTGAAAATGTTGGATAACATTGAAGATGCCTCGGTAGATTTAGCAATTCCCGAACCCTCAGTGTTTCTTTTCTCAGATGATGATATTGCAAGTCCGACCGCTTCGGTCATGATCAAGCCAAAAAAGCAGCTTACCCCGGAACAGGTGCAAGCTGTCGTCATGTGGGTATCAAGAAGTGTCGAAGGTCTCGATCCTAAAGATGTAACTGTTGTGGATTATGACCTGAATGAACTGACAGGAAAAGATACCAGCGAGCTTTCGAGTGATGTAAATTCTCAATATGAAATGAAAAAAATATGGAGCGAAGATCTGGAAAGAAGTATCAGAAAATTGTTTTCCGGACAATTTGAAAGCTTTGACAACATCACTGTCGTAGCAAATCCGGTTCTCGATTTTGACAGCACAAAATCAAACAAGAAGATATTGCAAAATCCGGAAGGCATGGATGGAGCTGCAGTAATAAGCAGTGAGAGAAGCAAAACAAAGATAGAAAATGGAAACGTGGAAGGTGGCGCACCTGGGCTTGAAAGCAATCCCGGTACGGAAGCGCCGACTTATCAGATAGATAACAACGGAGAAAACTCATCTTATGACGAAGAGCATGAGATAATGAATTATGCTTACAATGAAATACTGACGGAAGAAGAAAAAGCCATCGGACAGATGATTCCCGAAAAATCTTCCATGGCTATCAACCTGCTATATGGAAGCAGGGCAACCGATGAGGATAAAATTAACGAGGAGATAGAGAAAGTAAAGCAGATGGCAAGTTCAGCCACGGGAATTCCAGTAGCTAACATAACTGTCAACAAATTCAAAATTGCTGCAGAGGCTCCGGTACAGCAGCAGATATCAGACAGAATAACCAATTTCTTAAGCACATATGGTCCTTTGGTACTGGTGCTGTTACTGGCGATAATACTTTTGATCGCAGTAATACCAAGAAGAAAAAAATCCGAAGAGCCATCCAACCAGGAAGAGCAGGTTACACCGGTTCCTGCATTCACCGTACCAGAGCCTGTATATGTGCCTGAGATTGATTTAGAGGAAAGATCGGAGATCAAGAAACAGATCGACAAGTTTATCAAACAAAAGCCGGATGCTGTTGCTCAACTGCTTAGAAACTGGCTTTCAGATGATTGGGACGGATAACTTCATCAAAATTAAAAATTACTAAAGATAACTATGTATTTATGGGGGAGAATGTATGGCTAGGGGTACTGCGGTAAAAACAGAATATTCCGGAAAGGAAAAGGCTGCGATGCTGCTGATTTCTCTTGGCCCTGAGAAATCAGCCGAAATATTCAAGCACTTAAAGGAAGAAGAGATAGAGCAATTAACTCTTGAAATTGCTAATATAAAAAGCGTAACACCTGAAGAAAAGGAAAAGGTGCTGGAAGAATTTTATCAGATATGTCTGGCACAAGAGTATATAGCTGAAGGTGGTATAGGATACGCAAAGGAAATTCTTGAGAAAGCCCTTGGTCCTCAAAAAGCGGTGGATGTGATAAACAAGCTGACGGTGTCGCTTCAGGTAAGGCCTTTCGATTTTGTCAGAAAAGCTGATCCGTCGCAATTGCTTAATTTTATCCAGAACGAACATCCCCAAACTATAGCGCTGATTCTTTCATATTTAAAGCCCCAGCAGGCCTCAATTGTGCTTTCTGCCCTCCCGCAGGAAAAGCAGGCCGATGTGGCAAAAAGGATAGCGGTCATGGACAGGACTTCTCCCGAAGTCATAAAGGAAGTAGAGCGTGTTCTGGAAAAGAAACTCTCATCCCTTGTAACAGAGGATTACACAGCTACAGGCGGAGTACAGTCCATAGTCGATATATTGAACAATGTTGACAGAGGTACTGAAAAGTACATCATGGAAACGCTTGAGATTGAGGATACAGAGCTTGCTGAAGAAATCAAAAAGAGAATGTTTGTATTTGAAGATATACTCACTCTGGATAGCCGTTCAATACAGAGATTCCTCCGCGAGGTGGACAACCAGCAGTTGGCTGTGGCACTGAAAGGCTCCACCGAAGAAGTTCAGAATGTGATTTTTGCCAATATGTCAAAACGTCTTGCAGAAATGATAAAGGAAGACATGGAATTCCTTGGGCCTTTGCGTCTTAAGGATGTAGAAGAGGCACAGCAGAAGATCGTCAACATAATACGCAAGCTGGAAGATGCCGGAGAAATTATCATATCCAGAGGCGGAGGAGATGAAATAATTGTATAACAGGGTATTTAAGAACTATCAGGTTAATGTGGGGAATCCCTTTCAAATTAAAACCGCTGATGTGCTAAATACAGTCAGACTGCTTCAGCCTTTGGATGAAAAGGTTGAGAATGATCCTGCTGATGGGTTTGTTGAGGGATCGGATGAGGTTCCCCATGAAGATGCTGAGGATTTGCTGGCTGAAGCGAGGGAAGAAGCTGAAAAAATAGTTAATGAAGCTCGTGCTGAAGCTGAAAAGATACTCAGGGAAGCGCAGGAAGAGATAGAAAGAATAAAAATCGAGGCAGAAGAAGCAGCCAGAAAAAAAGGATATGAGGACGGAATAAATGAAGGCAGGCAGCAGTATGAGAACCTTATAAATGAAGCGGAGCAGATAAGGGATAAGGCCAGAGAGGATTATGACAAGGCCATGGCCGGAATTGAAGAAGATGCAGTGGAATTGATCCTTGCAATAGCCAAAAAGGTGATATGTGCTGAAATAAAAACCGACAGAGGATACATTATAGGACTGCTTAGAGAAGCCATAGAAAAGTGCGCCCACAAGGAAAAGATCGTTCTAAGGGTATCCGACGAAGATTTTGACCATGTGGAAGCCGGCAGAGAAGAACTCATGTCTATGATAGAGGGACTGGATGAGCTTGATATCAAGAAGGACTTGTCTCTAGAGGAAGGTAGCTGTGTTGTTGAAACCCAGTATGGAAGCATTGATGCCGGTATACACACAAAAGTGGCAAAAATTGAAGAAGCGTTCTTGCAAGCAGTAGGAAAATGAGGTAGGAGAATCCATAATGGGAAGCTTTAAGCTGAATATTGATTTGAACAAGTACAAAAACATATTGGATAGCTCCGACTATATAGAATATAAAGGCAAGGTATCCAAAGTCGTGGGGCTTACCATTGAATCCAACGGACCGGAGGTAAATATCGGTGAGCTCTGCAAATTAAATGCCACCAGGGACAATAGGACCATCGATGCGGAAGTGGTTGGTTTCAGAGAGAACAAGGTGCTGTTAATGCCTTTGGGAGAAATGACCGGGATAGGTCCTGGAAGCGATGTTATCGCCACCGGCAGTCAGCTCAAGGTTGGAGTGGGAAAGAATCTTGTCGGAAGAGTGCTGGATGGTATGGGTAGACCTATCGATGACAAAGGAGACTTGGAAATAGACAGCTTCTATCCGGTAGACAGCAGACCTCCCCATCCGCTGCAAAGAAAGCGAATAACAGAACCTCTGCCTTTGGGAGTGAAGGCTGTGGACGGTTTGCTGACTGTGGGAAAAGGACAGAGAATTGGTATTTTTGCAGGAAGCGGCGTTGGAAAGAGTACGCTTCTGGGTATGTTTGCAAGGAATACTAAAGCCGATGTGAATGTCATCGCCCTCATAGGAGAGCGTGGAAGAGAAGTAAGGGAATTTATTGAAAAAGACCTGGGAGAAGAGGGTTTGGCGAGAACGGTAGTGGTTGTCGCCACATCGGATCAACCGGCGCTGATAAGACTTAAGGGTGCCATGGTGGCTACAGCAGTGGCGGAATATTTCAGGGACCAGGGAAAAGATGTATTGCTCATGATGGATTCCCTAACCCGTTTTTCCATGGCTCAAAGAGAGGTTGGCCTGGCTATAGGTGAACCACCGGTTTCAAGGGGGTATACTCCATCTGTTTTCTCTACACTGCCAAAGCTGCTGGAAAGGTCCGGAAACTCCCAGAAGGGATCGATAACCGGACTGTACACGGTGCTTGTGGATGGTGATGATCTCACGGAGCCTGTTACCGACGCTGCAAGGGGAATTTTGGATGGGCATATAGTACTTTCGAGGGATCTTGCCAATAAGAACCAATACCCGGCAATCGATGTGTTAGCCAGTGTAAGTAGGGTTATGTCTGATATAATCACTCCCGAGCATAAAAAGATTGCCAACGAAATCAAAAAGGTGATGGCAGTTTATAAAGATGCGGAGGACTTGATAAACATCGGAGCTTACACAAAGGGAAGCAATGAGAAGATCGATTATGCCATAGAAGTGATAGACAATATAATCGGCTTTTTGGAGCAGGAAACCCATGAGAAATTCACTTATGACGAAGTCATGGATTTGATGGGCAAGGTATTGAAGTAGTTATAAGCATGAATCCTGGGTTGCCGGATGGTGCTGAACCTGAAAGCAGCAGTAATGGCCGGAACTTATACTTAAGCATGGCGTGGTGATATTATGGCGAAGTTTGTATACAAGTTTGAGACAATTTTAAACTTGAAGGTGCAAATGGAAGACAGCCTTAAAAATGAACTGGGAAAGGCCTACAAAAAACTGGAGCATGAGAAGAACAAGCTCTTGGCTCTGGAAAATGAAAGGAAGGACCTTATCTCAGATTTCAATCAAAAATCTTCCACAGGAGTCTCTGCAGGAAAGCTTAGGGAATACGGTTCCTATATTGCACTGGTAAAGGATAGAATTGTGTATCAGAAGGATAATGTAAATTATAGCCAGTCAGTTGTCGATAAATGTAAGGAAAGGCTTATTAAGGCAGTTCAGGAAAAAGAAATGTTTGAAAAGCTTAAGGACAAGCAATACAAGGGATATGTTAAAGAGCAGTTTAAGAAGGACCAAAAGCTTGTTGACGAGATTGTAAGCTATAAACAGAATAAATTACTCGCAGGGGATAAAAATGGCTAAGATAATCAAAAATACAATGGAAAAAAATGCACAGAGTGCAAACCAAAAGGATGTCAAGAGCGCAAAAAAAGAAAAACTGAATGGGATATTGTTTGGCCTGGCCGCTTTTCTGGTGGCTACGGCAATTATGCTGGCTATTTTTGGGGGAGCCTTTTACTTTGTCATACATAACAATATAAATGGTTTGGGTGAAAAGTACAGGGATCAAATCATGGATATACCCCTACTGAACCTGGCACTTCCTGAGCCCCCTGACCCGGAAGATCCTAAATATCTTACAGAAGGCCAGTTGGTGAATAAGTATAATGAGATAAGAAAAGAAAGGGATAATCTGAAAACACAGATTGAGGAAACAGAGAAAAAGGTTTCTGAACTGACTGCGGAGCTGAGCAAATATAAGGATACGGCAAAGAAGCTGGAAGAAGAAAATGAGAATATAAAAAAGGATATGGAAGCCAGGAGGCTTGTCCTGGATGAGAGGGAAAAAAAGCTGGAAGAGGACAAGAAAAAGTTTGATGAACTGGTTGCAAATCAGGATACCAAAGGCTTCAAAGAATTTTTTGAAAATATGGATAAAGAAACAGCAACGAAGATTTATTCGGAAGTGGTTAAGCAGGAAGCTGCTGATGCTGAAGCAAAAAAGTTTGCTCAGCTGTACGAGAAAATGGATGCTGAAGCTGTAGCTGCGATATTGGAGCAATTAGGAGACAGCAAAATGGATCTGACGGTTAACATACTGAAAAACATGAAAAAAGAGAATTATGCAGCGGTTGTAGAAGCTATGAAACCTGAGTTTGCTGCAAAGGTGACCGATGAGATGTCAAAGTTATACCTGAAACAGCAAAACGACGGACAGTAGCTTTCATATAACAAGATGATTTTTGAAAGGGGGTGAAAATATGATAAATCAGTTTTATGCAATGATCCGGACAGCAGAGCCTTCCGTACCTGCTTCTTCAGGCAATAAGGCCAGTAGAACCACAGCGGATGAAGGAAGCCGGTTCAAGGATATTATGGATTCTAAACTAAACCGCAGCTCCAGAGTAAAATCCAGCGCAGACCAATTCAAAAGAAACCCGGTGGAAAAAGCGGAAGATGGTGCTGTTAATTCCGACATGGTCGGAAGACAGAAGGTTGAGAGCTATAGAGCACATCAAAACGCAAA
The DNA here is from genome assembly GCF_002896855.1 of Clostridium thermosuccinogenes. Classification (NCBI taxonomy): domain Bacteria; kingdom Bacillati; phylum Bacillota; class Clostridia; order Eubacteriales; family Clostridiaceae; genus Clostridium; species Clostridium thermosuccinogenes. Next base: position 1,774,133 of record NZ_CP021850.1, read on the forward strand.
AGCAGTAAGGAATACCGGCAATACGGAGAAAAAAGAGCCGGTTTATGAAAAGCCGGAGAGCATGGACGAAAAAAAGGATTTAGTAAAGAAATCGTCTAATGCTGCAGCTTTTGTAGAAGGTTTGGCACAAATCCTGGGTATGAACCCGCAGGATCTGGTTATGCTGCTGGAAAGTGCAGGAATAGAATTGTCGGATATGGCTGATGACCAAAAGGTGGGAGAGATAGCATCGAAGCTTGCGGAGTTCATGCAATTAAGTGAGTCCCAGGCAGATGCTCTCACCGATATCCTGAATTCAATGAAGAACCTAACCGTAAGTTCAGAGGAAGATGCCCAAGTCTTTTTTGAGAACAACAAAGGGGATGTCAACAGAAATTGGGTTAATGTTGACCATGAGAGGCTTACGGTGGTCAATAGGGAGAGAGTTTCCGACATATCCGAAATCATGGCTGAGTTTAAGTCAAAGCTTGCAGAGATGGGCACAGAAAACAGCGGAGTAGCTGCAGACACTGACGAAGAGTTGAATTTATCCAGTCCCTTAAAGGAAAATGTGAATTCAGAGGACAAAGCCATTACTACAGAGTACATGGCACCGGATTCTACAGATGAAGGATTGGAAGCTTTTGATGGTGATTCCCTGCAACAAGGTAGCTTGAATACCGATACCAAAAGCAAAGATCCATTGCAGAATGTCTTAGGAAAAGCCGTGTCAGAAGATAATCAGCAGGAAACAGACAGCATTGCGGATGCAGGTAATATTGCTGCTGGCAGCTTTGCAATAGGCACGTCAGAAAAGGCAGGATTTGAGGCCGTTAACAGGATGGCTGCTGAAAATGCACCGGTTTCTGCAAGGGAGATTTTAAATCAGATCGTTGAGAAAGCTGAAGCCGTGATAACCGGTGACAAGTCGGAGATGGTCATGGATTTAAAGCCTGATCATTTGGGCAAGCTTTCGTTGAAGCTTGTTACTGAGAATGGCATAGTAATGGCGAATTTTGTTGCAGACAGCCAACAGGTTAAAGAAGTGCTGGAAGCCAACATGCAGCTTCTGAAAAGTGCTCTGGAAAAGCAAGGCTTTATAGTACAGGGTTTCAATGTATCTGTCGGAAGTGATTCTCAAAAAGGATTGGAGAAAAGAAGCTTTGCCGGTGAAAGGACAACTGTGCATAGTGTCAGAAACAGAACTTATTCCGGCTTGACAGCAGGTAACGGATTAGTCATGACGAATATTCCGGAGAATTTGAATCCTTATATGAGAAGCGACAGCAGCATAGATCTTACGGCATGATTAAAATAAAGAGCAAAGGAGGTGCAATGTATGGCAACTAATCCGGTGGATAACCAAAGAACAATTCAACAGATTATAGACGGCTATTCAGAAACCACAGGTAAAAGAGATGTTTCCGGCAATTTGGGAAAGGACGATTTTCTAAATCTTCTGGTGACACAGCTCAGGTACCAGGATCCTTTAAATCCGGTGGATGATAAGCAATTCATTGCCCAGATGGCACAGTTCAGTTCCCTGGAGCAAATGCAGAATATGAGCAGCACGCTTACGAAGTCCCAGGCCTTTTCCCTTATAGGCAAATACATAACCGCCAATGTGACGGATTCGGAAACAAAGGAGGTTAAGGTTGCCGAAGGCCTTGTCTCCAGTGTAAAAATCAACAGCGGCAAAACTTATGTAGTGGTGAACGGACAGGATATAGAGGTGGATAAGATCACTGATGTGATGGACGAAAAGGTGGTAAACTCCTCCAACCTTGCAGCATATACAGGTCTTATAGGATTTGATGCCGAAGGTATCATATATGACCCTAACACTGCTGAATATGTCAGTGTCAAAGGATACATCAAATCAATACAGATGGGCTTGTATGAGAATTATGCAGTGATGGACGGTGTGGAAGCCGAAATCTCCAGCATCGTGACGGCAAACGGAGATATATCTTCCAATCCGGATAACATCAGGGATTATCTCAATGATCGCCTGCCGCCGCAGGATAACCGTGTCACCGTAATCGTAACAGACACCGAAAGCGGCAAAAAGGTGCCGGTGAGTGCAAAACTCAGAAGCTTCACTGAAACCAATGGTAAATTCAAGGTTGTACTGGATGAGGTTCTAGCTCCTGTTGACGGAATAACAAAGGTAATGAAACCCAGTCAAGAGACAACAAGTGAGGGTGCTTCAGAGGAAGAAGGCGTGGAATCAATATGACAGGGGGTGTTGTATGTGGCAGCAAACTACAATTACTTAAATAATATCGGGAGAATATCCAACAACAGCCACAGCATTCCAACTGTAAAAAGATCCGGACAGGGCAGGAGTGAATTCGGTAATATTCTGCAGGACAAGTTAAATGAGTGTAATGGCATCAAGTTTTCCAAGCATGCAGAAATGAGGCTTCAAATGCGGAATATTCAGCTAACTCAGCTCCAAAAGGAAAAGATAAGCAAAGCTATTGACAGGGCTGAAGACAAAGGAGTAAAGGATTCACTGGTGCTCATGGACAATCTGGCCTTTGTTGTAAACGTGAAAAACCGTACGGTAATAACGGCTGTTAACAGCAGTGAGCTGAAGGATAATGTATTCACCAACATAGACGGAGCAGTATTTGCATAAAGGAGAAAACCATTTATCACTCTAGCAATATTTTACTAACGAAAAGGATTGTTTAAAGCAGCCGGACCCATTCGGGAAGCTGCCTATTCCGGAACGACGGAAGGAATAGAAAACGAAGGAGGTCAATTAATTATGATGAGATCGATGTTCTCTGGTGTTTCAGGTCTTAGGGCCCACCAGACAAGGATGGATGTCATAGGTAATAATATCGCCAATGTAAACACTGTAGCTTTTAAATCAGGAAGGGTTACCTTCCAGGAAATATTCAGTGAAACATTGAGGGGTGCCAGCGCACCGAACCTGGAAACAGGAAGAGGTGGTACAAATCCAATGCAGATAGGCCTTGGATTGGGCGTTAATGCTATAGATACAATAATGACAAGGGGCAGCACGCAAAGGACGGACAACCCCACGGACTTGGCGATTGAAGGAGAAGGTTTCTTTATAGTACGTGGAGGAAGAGGAGATTCGTACAAATTTACCCGTGCAGGAAATTTCATACTGGACAAGCTGGGCAATTTGACAACCGGAGGTGGGTTGAACGTTTTGGGATGGGAGCCGGAACTAAATCCTGTTACCGGAGAATATGAATTCAACTCCGAATCAGAGCTGGTGGAACTGAATCTGCTGAATAAGCAGCTGATTGAGCCAAAGGCAACTACTAAAGCAGTTATGAAGGGAAATCTTGATGCAGGCTATGCTGCAGGGGATACCTTTTCAGCTCCCATAACAGTGTATGACAAGCAGGGTAATGCCTATGAGGTAAAGGCTATATTTACCAGGGAAGCCACTACTGCCACCGGAAGCCCATGGAATGTAACTTTCACTTATGGCGGAACTGCTGCAACCGGTAGCTTGCAGCTTGTTTTCGGCAAGGATGGAAGGCTGATATCAACCACAAATAATGTGAATGTTACAATAGATCTTCCTGATGATGCAGGGGTTGATGACCCTACATTTAATGTGGATTTTTCAAGCTTAACCATGTACGCTTCGGATTGTTCGGTGAAGACTAAGAGCGTTGACGGATACAAAGCAGGTACATTATCCACTTTCAGCATAGGTGCGGATGGAGTTATAACGGGAATATACAGCAATGGCGAGCAGCAGCCGCTGGGAATGATTGCACTGGCTACCTTTGATAATCCTGCCGGACTTCAGAAGCTGGGAGAAAACCTGTTCCTGCCCACAACGAACTCCGGAGATTTTGCAAAAGGAGTGAAGCCCGGTGTTGACGGTGCTGGTATGTTGAGTCCGGGTACTCTGGAAATGTCGAATGTTGATCTTTCCAGGGAGTTTACTGAGATGATAGTAACCCAAAGGGGTTTTCAAGCAAACAGCAGGATAATATCCACATCCGATGAAATGCTTCAAGAGCTGGTAAATATAAAGAGATAGTATAGCAGTAACAAGCCTCAGGCTGACGCCGAATTTTACGACGCAGCCTGAGGCTGATAATAAATAAGATTGAGTTTTCTTAAAATGGTATTATTAATAATAAATTAGCTGTCGAAAAGTGTTAGATAATATAAGCTATTGAAAAAATTGAGAGTGTAATGTTAGAATATTGTTGTATAGTTTTATACTTTACAAATTGCAGTGCCTTAAAGAGTAGTAAATTTTTAATTATTTTCGGATCTAAAGATAAAGGGGGCATGAATTTTGGAAGCTAGAGGAAAGGTCTTTACTATCATACTTTTAGTCATTATCGCAATTCTTGCATTAAGCCTTGTAGGGCTTGTCGGTTATATACTAGTGACAAACAACTCCAATTCGAATGGAGCAGATTCCGTTTCTATGGCAGGAACCATTGCAATCCCCTCGGATGATGAATTATCTTCCAAAATGTTATATGGGGAACCTGTTCTGCTCAACCTGAAAAGTGAAAATAATAAATCTTCAACTCCACCGGTTATAAAGCTTAACATAGAGTTGTTGTATTTCAAAAAAGTTAAGGGTGTGGACGTTGAAAATAAATTAACCATATATGATAAACGGATAAAAGAGCTTGTCAACACATATTTCCAGAACATGACACTGGAGGAAGCCAAAGATCCTGAAACTAAGAAAAAAGCCAGAAATGATCTTATAGAGAGCATAAACAAAATGCTGATAGAAAATGAAGGTACAAAAAGGCCAATTATCTATAATATTGTTTTTGATGAGTGGTTCTACACATAAGGAGGTGGCATTTCTGTGGGAGATATCTTGTCACAGAGTGAAATAGATGAACTGTTGAAAGCACTAAACACAGGTGAGATCGACGTTCAGCAGATGCAAGACAAGGACCAGCAAAAAAAGATAAAAGTTTATGATTTCAGCAGGGCCAACAAGTTTGCCAAGGACCACATCAAAACACTGCATATAATTAATGATACATATGCCAGGCTTATTACAAACTTCCTGTCAGGATATCTTAGAAATCTTGTTCAGGTGGATGTGCTTGAAGTACAGCCCATGTCATATTACGACTTCAGCAACTCCATAGCAAACCCTGCAATTCTGGCAATTATAGACTTTAATCCGCTGGCAGGATCTATTATTTTTGAGATGGACCCCAATATATCCTTTGCCCTTGTGGACAGGATTCTCGGTGGTAAAGGTTCATCGTTGGAAAAGGTAAGAGGGTTTACTGAAATTGAGCTGGCCATAATCGAGAGAATCATAATACAGATGTTGAATTTAATGAGAGAACCATGGGAAAATGTTCTGGAACTAAGGCCAAGACTTGAAAAAATTGAAACAAACGCACAGTTTGCCCAGATCATTTCCCCCAATGAAACAGTGGCCCTTATTACCCTGAGGACAAAAGTCGGCGAGGAAGATGGATTTATTAACATATGCATCCCCTACATAGTGGTGGAGCCTATAGTATCAAAACTAAGCACCCGTTACTGGTTTTCAAATATTGAAAAGACATCTACCAAGGAAACAAAAGAGGATATTGAGAATAAGATTCAAAACGTAAAGGTTCCTGTAAGAGCGGTGCTGGGAAGTACATCCCTTTCTCTGGGTGACATCATTGAACTTCAGGCCGGAGATGTAATTCCTTTGGAAACGAGTGTAAATGGGGAATTGAAAGTTATGGTTGGCGATCTGGAGAAATTTAAAGCAATACCTGGTGTCAGGAAGAATAAGGTTGCCATCAAAATAACTAGTATTGTAGAGACGGAGGTTGAATAAATGAGCGATATGTTAACTCAAGCAGAGATAGATGCTTTGCTAAATGGCAGTTCACTAGCATCATCCGATAGCGGTGGAGATAAAAGCGCAAAGGCCGACGTATTGTCACCACAGGAAATAGATGCTCTTGGCGAGATTGGAAATATCAGTATGGGAACTTCGGCCACTACTCTGTTTACTTTGCTAGGTCATAAGGTTTTGATTACAACGCCGGAGGTCAAAGTTACCAACTGGACCGAAATGGCTCAGGAATATGCTAAAGGTTATGTAGCGGTAAAGGTAGAATATACTCATGGCATGACCGGAACCAACTTGCTTATATTAAAAGAAGATGACGTAAAGATTATTACTGACATAATGATGGGTGGTGAGGGCAAAAAGTCGGACGAAGAACTGAATGACCTGCATCTTAGTGCCATCAGCGAAGCAATGAATCAAATGATAGGTTCGGCCGCTACATCCATGTCCTCCATGTTCAACAAGAGAATTGACATATCACCTCCCAGCGCATTTAAAATGGATTTTAATAAAGTTCATCCTTCCGGTGATATAAATGAATCGGACGAACTGGTGAAGGTTTCATTTAAAATGGTGGTTGGTGATTTGATAGACAGCAGGATAATGCAGATCATCCCTGTCAGTTTCGCCAAAACTCTTGTAAGTAACTTGTTAAGTGCTTCTGATGAAAGCGAGGTCAAGAATAATCCTGGCAATAATGCGGCATCGCCACAGGCAAAGATTCAGCCTGACATGAGCAGCGCGACTCCGATGCAAACTGCTCCACAGACTCCGATGCAGGCTGCTCCACAGCAGATGAATATGAATATGCAGGGAAGCAGTCAATCCTATGGCGCCGGCATGCAATATAACCAGGACTTTGCTTTCAATCAAAGAAATGGATATATGCAGAACGACCAGGGGGGGGTGTATCGTGAACCTCAAGCAAACAGAGCACCGGTTAATGTTCAACCGGCACAGTTCCAGAGCTTTGATGAAAGTCCTATCCCTGTAGATAAGAAAAACATCGGATTGATAATGGATGTTCCACTTGAGGTTACCGTTGAGCTGGGAAGGACAAATAAGCTTATAAAGGAAATCCTGGAATTTAGCACCGGTACAGTGATTGAACTGGATAAGATCGCAGGAGAACCTGTAGATATTTTAGTAAATGGAAAGCCTATTGCAAAGGGCGAAGTAGTTGTAATAGATGAAAGCTTTGGTGTAAGAGTGACAGACATATTACATCCTTCCAAAAGGCTGTAATTTTATAAAGAAATATTCCTTGTGGTGCCACTAGAACTTAGAATATTTAAAAGGGGAGATTATAATGGGTAAAAGAATATTAGTAGTTGATGATGCAGCATTTATGAGAATGATGATCAAGGATATTTTGACAAAGAACGGCTATGAGGTAGCCGGTGAAGCTGAAAATGGAGCAAAAGCCGTAGAAAAATACAAGGAACTGAATCCCGACCTGGTGATCATGGATATAACAATGCCTGAAGTTGACGGTATACAGGCTGTTAAAGAGATAAGAAAGATAAATGGCGAATCCAAAATAATAATGTGCTCTGCTATGGGGCAGCAGGCCATGGTTATAGAATCAATCCAGGCTGGAGCAAGGGATTTTATTGTAAAGCCCTTCCAGGCTGAGAGGGTTATAGAAGCAGTTAAGAAAGTAATCGGATAAAAAAATGGAGAGTATTGTTAAAGTTTTAGGATTGTTTTTAATATTTGGATCCGTTTTATTTCTTGCCTATGTCACCACAAGATATATAGGAACGAGATCAAGAAAAGCCGGGCAGGGTAAATATATAAGCATTATAGACACTGTAAGCCTCGGGATGGACAAGCAACTGCATCTGGTGCGGGTGGACAAACAGTTTGTGCTTATAGCCACCACCGGAAAAAGTGTTGAGCTTTTAACCAAACTGAATATTGAGAATTTTGATTTTGATGCCGCTGAAGAGGAAAACACAGGAGGCATTGAATTTGTAGGCTTTCTGGAGAAGTATGCCCGGGTTTATAAAGATAAGCTCTCCAGGAAGGATACGAGCGTGGCTGGGGATGACGAGTCAGCATTGAACAAGGATGCCTATTTAATAAAAAGAAATCTTGAGAAGCTGAAATCATTGAACAGCAAAGCTTATATCAATGATGGAAAAGATGGGAATGACTTTACAAATGAAAAATAAAAAGATAAGGTTTATACTGATTACTATTATACTTATTGCTTTCTTTATGGCATTTTCTGCAGTTGCTTATGCAGATACTACCATTCCATCCTTTAAATTCGGCTTTGATGTTGAGCCTGCCCAAAGCGCGCAGGAGGTATCTACTACAGTTCAAGTGCTGATAATGCTGACCATTCTGTCCCTTGCACCATCCATCCTCATAATGATGACTTCTTTCACAAGAATAATCATAGTGCTTTCCTTTTTACGAAATGCACTGGGGACGCAGCAGATGCCTCCAAATCAAGTCTTGATAGGGTTGGCATTGTTTTTGACATTATATATTATGACTCCGGTGGGAACCCAAATAAACAATGAGGCCCTGCAGCCTTTCAATAGAGGTGAAATAACACAGGCAGAGGCCTTGGATAAATCATCGGATATTATAAAATCGTTTATGTTGGGTCAGATGGGAAAGGATAGCGGAAAGGACCTGGAGTTATTCATAAGGTTGGCGAAAATAGAAACACCGGTGGAAGATCCTCTGGATCTGCCTCTTACCGTGGTAATACCTGCATTTATACTTAATGAGCTTACAATTGCATTTAGATTCGGTTTTCTCTTGTATTTGCCTTTTTTAGTAATCGACATGGTCGTTGCCAGTACTTTGATGTCAATGGGTATGATGATGCTTCCTCCTGTAATGATATCACTGCCGTTTAAAGTGCTGCTTTTTATTTTGGTAGGAGGCTGGAACCTGTTGACGCAGACGATACTTGAAAGCTTTTTAGTAAAATAATGCAAAAGAAAAGAGGTCAACATTATGAATGAGGCGACAATAATAGAACTTGGTCAAAAGGCTCTTCAGGTAGTTATCTATGTGTCGGCACCCATGCTGGGATTAAGCCTTATTGTTGGGCTTGCTGTAAGCATATTTCAGGCAACAACGCAGATCCAGGAACAGACGTTATCATTTATACCGAAGATATTGGCAGTGATTGCCAGCATAGCGTTGTTCGGTTCATGGATGTTAACTGTTCTGATAGAGTATACCAGGAATCTTTATTTAAATATAAATAATTTAATAAGATAAGCTATAAGATGGAGACAATATGAATATATTTTCCGGAATGGTTCTAATTAGTTTTGAAACATTCCTTCTGGTTTTTGTGAGAATGACAGGGCTTTTTGTTATAGCACCGATTTTTGGAAGGCAAAACGTTCCAACCCATACCAAGATCGGTTTTGCCTTCTTCAATGCGTTAATACTGGTAAATACGGTTTCGCTGCAAAAAGCCGATATGGACGCCGGCATCTTTGAATACGCTCTGTTGGTGGGGAAGGAGTTTCTGGTAGGCGTGGCCATCGGATATGTGGCGTACATGTTTTTTTCCGCCATATACACTGCAGGGCAGCTGATCGACACTCAGATTGGCTTCGGAATGGTCAATGTTTTGGATCCGCTTAGCAATATACAGATTTCGGTTACATCAAACTTCTACTATATAATGTGCATGCTGGTTTTCTTGACTATAAAAGGACATCATGCGCTGATTAAAGCACTTTTTGACAGTTACAGCCTTATACCGATAGGTAAGGCTGCTTTCAACGATATACTGCTGAATGATCTGTTAAGGATTTTTGCTGAAACGTTTTCAATAGGATTCAGGATATGTGCCCCCGTCACAGCTGCAATTATTGTGGTGGACGTAGCGCTGGGTATCATATCGAAGTCCATACCGCAAATTAATGTTTTTGTAGTCGGAATACCATTGAAGCTCATTGTCGGTATGGCACTTTTGATAATCACATTACCATACTTTATGTCCCTTATTAAGAGCCTAACAGCATTGATAAACAGCGAAACAATGAATATATTGAAGGATCTGGTGCCTGCTAAATGAAACTGATATTCAAAAGGAATACGGGACAAGGTTTGTATAAGAGTTATGTAGGTTTACCGCGCATAAACCTGCAGCTTTTTGCAAATGATGAGAAAACCGAGAAGCCAACTCCTAAAAGAAGAAGAGATGCGCGTAAAAAGGGACAGGTTTTTCAAAGCCGGGAGATTACCAATGCCGTTATGCTGATATCTTTGTTTTCAGGCTTAAAGGTATTTGGTGGAAACATATATTATGAGGTATCAAATTTTGCAAGAAGGATATTGACGGAATATCCGAAAATTGAAGGATTGTATACGGTAAAATCATTATCCATGCTTTTTTTTGAAGCGGTGGGGGTTTTACTGAAAGCGTCGGCACCACTTTTTGCCATTGCAGTGGTTACAGGTTTGGTGTCAGGATTTGCCCAGGTGGGATTCCTGTTCACTACGGAAACACTGGGTTTTAAATTTAGCAGGATCAACCCTGCCAGTGGAATAAAAAGGCTTTTTTCCTTACGGGCATTGACAGAGCTTTTAAAGTCCTTGATAAAAATTTCAATAATAGGCTATGTAGCATACTCATATTTAAGGAGTGAAGAGGAAAACATCATAAACACCATAAATACGGATGTTATGAGTTCAGCGATGTATATCGGAGCTACTTCCATAAATATGGCGGTGAGAATTTGCATAGCTCTTCTGATCCTGGGAGCGCTGGATTATCTGTATCAGTGGTGGGAATATGAAAAAAGCCTGAGGATGACAAAACAGGAAATAAAGGAAGAATACAAGATGACGGAGGGCAATCCTCAGATAAAATCAAAAATAAGGCAGAAGCAAAGACAGATATCCATGAGAAGGATGCTGCAGGATGTGCCCAAAGCAGATGTCATTATAACCAACCCTACTCACCTTGCAGTAGCTATAAAGTATGATGCGGAGGTTTCCGATGCCCCGGTTGTTTTGGCAAAGGGACAGGATTATATGGCGCTGCGAATTAAAGAAAAAGCCCGGGAGCACGAGGTGGAAATTGTGGAAAACAAGCCTCTGGCCAGGGCATTGTATGAATCGGTGGAGATAGGAGAGGCCATACCGCCACAGTTGTATCAGGCAGTCGCAGAGGTGCTGGCTTTTGTTTACAGCCTGAAACAGCCAAAGGTGAAAACATAGCCGGCAGATGCCGGATTAATGAATAAAAGCTTAGTAACAAATGATAAAATGGGGGTCAAATAAATCAGATGAAATTTGGTAGCCTTGCAGTACCTCTTACATTGGTAGCAGTAATTTTAATGCTTATTGTTCCTATTCCAGGATCAATTCTGGATGTGCTTATTGTCATCAATGTTGCATTGACGCTAATACTATTGCTGAATACGGTATATATGAAAAGTGCGCTGGAGATGTCTACTTTCCCGTCGCTGCTTGTTTTTACCACATTATACCGGCTGTCGCTTAATGTAGCTGCTGCAAAGCTTATCTTGGGTGAAGGCGAAGCAGGAAAGATCATTTACGGATTCGGAACCTTTGTAACCGGAGGCGGAGATGACTCCAGCAGCGTTGTTGTAGGATTCATAACATTTATAATCATCATGATCGTCAACTTCATGGTTATTACTAAAGGTGCGGAAAGGGTGGCTGAGGTAACAGCGAGATTTACTCTCGATGCCATGCCCGGTAAGCAGATGGCTATAGATGCCGATCTGAACACAGGTCTTATCAATGAAGCGGAGGCCAAGGAAAGACGAAAAGAAATTCAGAAGGAAGCAGATTTTTACGGCGCGATGGATGGTGCCAGCAAGTTTGTTAAAAACGATGCCATATCAGGAATACTGATAACTGTTGTAAATATCGTCGGTGGCCTGGTGTTGGGCATGGTCATGAGAGGCGAAGACCTTACCTATGCTCTCAATACTTATATAATCCTGGCGATCGGTAATGGTCTGGTAGGCCAAATACCTGCGGTTATGATCTCTACCGCCACCAGTATGATAGTAACCCGGTCCGGTTCAGGTACGGACATAAGCCAGGACTTGACAAAGCAGCTTTTCAACAATCAGAAAGTTATGTTTATAGCTTCCGCGGTGTGCGTTGTATTATCCTTCTTCCTGCCGACGCTGCCTTTCCTGCTTATAGCTTCAATACTTGCCTATGCAGGATACAGGCTTAAAAAAGGACAGGAAGACGTGCACAAGCAAGAGGAAATACAGGTTACTGAAACTGAAGTTGAAAACATACGAAAACCCGAGAATGTTGTGTCCCTGCTCCAGGTTGACCCCATAGAGCTGGAGTTCGGATACAGCATAATCCCTTTGGCTGATGTAAATCAGGGGGGTGACCTTCTGGACAGGGTAGTCATGATCCGAAGGCAGCTTGCTCTTGAACTGGGTATGATAGTGCCGGTAATAAGGCTGAGGGATAATATACAATTGAATCCAAACCAATACATCATAAAGATAAAGGGCGTAGAGGTGGCCGGAGGTGAAGTGATGTCCGACCATTTCATGGCAATGAATCCCGGAACAGTGGAAGAGGAGATCAATGGAATAAAAACCACGGAGCCTGCTTTTGGGCTGCCGGCCATCTGGATTACTGAAAGCCAGAGGGATAAAGCCGAAATGTACGGTTACACAGTGGTAGATACCCCATCGATCATAGCAACACATCTTACCGAGGTCATTAAGAAGTACGCCCATGAATTGACCGGCAGACAGGAAGTGCAGAAGATTATCGATGCGGTTAAGGAAAATTATCCTGCCATCGTGGAAGAACTGGTGCCGAAGATCATGACCATCGGAGAAATCCAGAAGGTGTTGGCAAACCTGTTAAAAGAAGGCGTATCTATAAGAGATATGGTAACTATATTGGAGACTTTGGCAGATTATGCTCCGGTTACCCATGACACGGACATGCTTACCGAGTATGTCAGACAAGCTTTGGGAAGAGCAATCTCCAAGAAGTTTTTCAGCGATAATAATGCCAATGTAATAACGTTGGATCCAAACCTGGAGCAGGTGATTATGGATTCCCTGCAAAGAACCGATCACGGCAATTACCTTGCATTGGACCCTTCGGTATCAAATAAAATTTTGAGCAATCTGTCAAAGCAAGTGGAAAAATTGGTTCGATTGGGACAGCAGCCGATAATTTTGGCATCACCGGTTGTAAGGCTGTACTTTAAACGCCTGACGGAGCAAGTATTGCCTGGGTTGATAGTACTGTCTTACAACGAATTGGATCCGGGACTGGAAATACAAGCGGTTGGGACGGTGAGTGTGTAATATGATAATCAGGCGTTATCTTGGAAAAAACACGCAGGAAGCCATGCTGAAAGTAAAGATGGACCTTGGCAGTGAAGCTATGATACTGAATACCAGAAAGGTAAAGAGAAAAGGTCTGAAAAACCTTTTTGCAAAACCGATGATAGAAGTACTGGCCGCTGTTGATTCCGAGTACCCGGCAAAAAAAGATACAATAAAAATCGATAAAAAGATAGAAAATTCTATGCCAGGTGCTATATATAAAAATAATCCTGACAAAAAAGAGGAAAAAATTGCACTTTTAGAGAATAAAGTAAGTAATATTGAAACTATACTGAAAAAAATATATCAACATCTTCAGCTTGATAAGACAGAGGAGGATGCGGAATACAAGGATTCAAAGGATCAAGGCACGAATGTTATGGACATTTTTTACGACAATCTGGTGAATAACGATGTGGAACCTGAGGTTGCCAGAAAAGTAATCAGCTTGGCTTGTTCCAGAGTGCAAAACACATCCGATGTAAATAGCGCAGCAGCAGCCTTATTCAGCACCGTAAGCAGTATTCTTGGAAAACCTAATGTCATCAGGTTAAGGGAAGATGGAAAGCCTTCAGTTGTTATGTTTGTCGGACCAACCGGTGTGGGAAAGACTACGACCATCGCGAAAATTGCTGCTTCCTATTCGATAGGAAAAAAGAAGAATGTAGGATTGATAACTGCCGACACATACAGGATTGCTGCTGTAGAACAGCTTAGAACCTATGCGGATATATTAGGAGTTCCGCTCAGTGTCGCTTACTCGGTAAAGGAAATACATGATGCCATAGAAGCATTTTCAGATAAAGACCTGATACTGATTGATACTACTGGCAGAAACCATAGAAACAAAGCTCAGTTTGACGAGCTTAAGAATTGTATTGAATCCGTAAATGCAGATGAAGTCTATCTGCTGCTAAGTGCGACGACAGGTGTAAATAACTGCAGGGATGTATTGAACAACTACAGCTTCCTGAAAAATTACAAGCTGATATTTACAAAACTGGATGAAGCGCTTACGCCGGGGATTATATTAAATGCGAAATTTAAAAGCAATATGGATATTTCATATATTACCAACGGACAGAGCGTGCCTGATGACATCGAGGAAGCTGACGTTGAAAAAATAACTAAGATGCTGTTGGGGAGCATAGTAAAATAATGGATCAGGCAGAAAAACTAAGGAAGATAATTGAGGGTCTAAGAATTAAACGGACAGAAAACCAGGTGGAAAAAAGAGTTATTCCCCAAAAAAAGAAAGCCAGGGTCATTACAGTGACCAGCGGCAAAGGCGGAGTAGGAAAAACGAATATTTCAATAAATCTTTCTATTTCGCTGGGAAGACTGGGGTATAAGGTATTGATAATAGATGCCGATTTTGGCTTAGCAAACATAGATGTTTTGTTTGGCGTCATCCCGAAGTATTCACTGGCGGATGTGATAAGAGGAGAAAAAAACATATATGAAGTTCTGTCCGACGGGCCGGAAGGTATAAAATTCATTTCCGGAGGTTCCGGAGTAGAAGAGCTGGCAAAATTGGACAAGGAACAGCTGGATAATTTCATAGAGAATGTGTCGCTCCTGGACGAAGAGTTTGACATCATACTCATCGATACAGGAGCAGGGCTTTCAGATAGTGTAATGAAGTTTGTGATGGCAGCCGATGAAGTATTGCTGGTTGTGACCCCAGAGCCGACTTCCGTAACGGATGCTTATGCTCTGATAAAAATGATTTCAAGAAGGGACAGCAGCAAAATAATCAAGCTTATAATCAACAGGGCAGAGAACCTGGAAGAAGCTAATCAAATAATTGATAAGATAACAATGGTGACAAGCAAATTCCTGGCGATGAAGCTGTTTTCCCTGGGATATGTATTGCAGGATGAGGCGGTATCAAAAGCTGTAAAGCAGCAGCAGCCTTTGGTAATGGCATATCCGAGGAGCCACGCTGCAAGGCTTATAATGGAGATGTCCTCAAGGCTTGCCGGGGTGGATCAGGAAGCAGCCGTAAAAAATGTAAGCGGTATGAGGAGCTTTGTAAGCAAGCTGGTGAGCTTCCTGAATAATTAACGGCGAAAAAGCTGTATTACGGAAAAGTAGCTTGTACGAGGGAGGTCATATGAAACTTACTGATTTGATAGCTGGAACAAAGCTGCAGTTAGAAGTATTGGAGCAAAACGGTAAGGATGTAAATAACGTATTTGTCAGTGAGGTCGAATGGGTTGAAGATGATAAGAACCTTGTTATAGCAGCGCCGATATACGAAGGTAATATTTATCCTCTTCCCATAGGCACTCGTATTAATTTATATATCTTCTTCAAGAAAAGGCATTCAGACATAACCGAGTTATATGCTTGCGGAGCAATAGTGGTGGAAAGGGATAGCAAGCAAAAGATTGCCACATTGAAGGTAAAAATTACCGGTGAGCTGATAAAGATACAAAGACGTCAATATTTCCGATTCGATTGTACACTGCCGGTAAAGTACAGGATAGTTAATGAAGAAGGCAACAATGATCCAGGTATGGGTGAAACAGAGGCAAAGGCGATTCCTCTAAAGGATGCCGTGACAAGGGATATAAGCGGTGGAGGAGTTTGCATAGCTCTGGAGGAAAATGTTGAGAAGGGAACCGTACTGGAGCTTTATATAGATCTTGGAAAAGAAGAAAACATGAATTTTATAGGAAAAGTTGTAAGGGTAGAGAGAAAAGATATTTCGGAAATATACAAATATGAAGCAGGAATAGCTTTTGAAGCTATTGATGATAAAGAGAGAGAGAAGATCATCAGATTTATCTTTGATGAACAGAGAAAGCTCAGAAAAAAAGGATTGATTTGATCTTATATGACATGTGAAAAAGAGGACAAGCATAAAGGTGTCAAAGCAGTTGTTGCTGTCGGGACATCTACAGGAGGCCCAAAGGCCTTGTTGGAGATACTTCCGAATATACCTTCCGATTTTCCGGCAGCGATTGTAATCGTACAGCATATGCCTGGCGGATTTACCAAGTCCCTGGCAGAAAGGTTGAACAATCTGTGTGAGATAACCGTAAAGGAAGCGGAGGAAGGAGATATATTGCAGCCAGGCTGGGCTTACATAGCTCCGGGAGGCTATCATATGATGTTTGAGACACCGGGAGACAGCAATATAGTGATCAAGCTCTCCAAGGAGCCGCCAGTGAACGGACACCGGCCGTCTGTAAATGTCATGATGAAATCCCTGTCGGACACCGGAATAAAGAACGTTGTCGGAGTCATACTCACAGGGATGGGAAAGGACGGCAGTGAAGGGATAAAGGCAATAAAGAACAAAAATAAAGGCTTTATAATAGCGCAAGATGAAAATTCCAGTGTAGTTTATGGGATGCCAAAAGGAGCAGTTCAAACCGGAGCAGTGGACGTAGTATTGCCGCTTAATGAAATAGCCTATGAGATAGTTAAATATGTAGGGGGTGTCTAAAAAATGGATATGAATCAATATCTTGAAATCTTTATCGATGAATCAAAAGAGCACTTACAGAATCTTAATGATGGCATGCTGCAGTTGGAGAACAACCCTGAGGACACCGGAGTAGTCAACGACATCTTCAGGTCCGCCCATACTTTAAAAGGTATGGCTGGGACAATGGGTTTCAACAGGATGTCTGTTCTGACCCACGATATGGAGAATGTGCTTCATGCTTTGCGCAGTAATGAGATAAAAGCCACATCAGAACTCCTTGACCTTTTGTTCAAATGCCTGGATGCTCTGGAGTATTATATCGATAATATAGTCAATACCGGTAGTGAAGGAGAAAATGACTTTAATGATATCATAAGGGCATTAAATGAGGCACTAAGCGGAGGAAGCGGCATAGCCAGCGCCAGCCAGACGACGGGTGAAAAGTCTTCGGAAGGCACGGCAGAAAAAGGGGTTTCCCAGGACAAACCGACGATTAACATTGACCAATACGAGCAGAATGTCATTAATAAGGCTATTGAAGAAGGAATGAATGCATACCAGATAAGCATAAGCCTGAGTAAAGGGTGTGTGCTAAAGTCTGCGAGAGCCTTTATAATATTCCAGACCCTGGAAAGAAACGGTGAGATAATAAAATCCATTCCCAGCACAGAAGATATTGAAGATGAAAAGTTTGATTTTGAGTTCACGGTGGTATTAATCACTAATAGCAATTCTGAGCAGCTGAAAAAAGAACTGAACAGTATTTCCGAAGTGGAATCGATTTCTATATTAGAATTGGCATCAAAACCTGTTGATGCAACAGGGGCTCCGGAAGGGCTGCGAAAGACTTCTGAATCAGCCGACACAAAGCAAGAAGAAAAATCCGGTTCAGCCGGCACCCGCA
The DNA here is from genome assembly GCF_002896855.1 of Clostridium thermosuccinogenes. Taxonomy (NCBI): domain Bacteria; kingdom Bacillati; phylum Bacillota; class Clostridia; order Eubacteriales; family Clostridiaceae; genus Clostridium; species Clostridium thermosuccinogenes. The sequence goes on from NZ_CP021850.1 coordinate 1,791,637, forward strand.
GTGATAACAGCAATAAGGCGAATAAGGCCGGAAAGACGGTCAGGGTAGACATAGGCAGGCTGGATGTGCTGATGAATCTTGTAAGCGAGCTGATCATCCAGAAAACAAGGCTGGAGGATATCGGCGCTTCAGGTAATTCCGGCAATTCAAATGCTTACAATGAGGCTTTGGAGTCCTTGGAAAGAATTACCACCGACTTGCATGATGCCGTCATGAAGGTCAGGATGGTACCTGTGGAATCGGTGTTTAACAGATTTCCAAGAATGATAAGGGACATATCCAGAGAGCTTGGAAAAGATATCAATCTGACTATGTCCGGTGAAGATACTGAATTGGACAGAACCGTCATAGACGAGATCGGCGATCCCCTGATACATTTGCTGAGGAACTCTGCAGACCATGGTTTGGAATCGGCGGAAGAGAGGGAGAAGGCCGGCAAGCCAAGAACAGGTAAAATCAGCCTGAAGGCTTATCAGGACGGAAATAACGTAATTATTGAAGTGGCTGATGACGGCCGTGGCATAGATATTGAAAAAGTACGGAGAAAGGCCATAGAAAAAGGGCTGGTCAACAAAGACATAGCTAATAGCTTATCCAAAGAAGAGATTGTGGATTTCCTTTTTAAGCCAAGCTTCAGCACTGCAGATAAAGTTACCGATCTTTCGGGAAGAGGTGTTGGCCTGGATGTTGTGAAAACCAAAATTGAAGCCCTGGGTGGCAGTGTGGAAGTAGAAACGGAGCAGGGAGTGGGCAGCCGTTTCATAATACGCCTTCCGCTCACTCTTGCAATAATACAGGCGCTTATGGTTGTGGTTGGTAATGAAAAGTATGCAATACCGCTCAATAATATAAAAGAGATTGTCAGAATTGCTCCCGAAGAAATTAAGTTGGTTCAAGACCAGGAAGTATTTCTGCTCAGGAATACCTTGGTACCTTTAGTAAGGCTCGATAAAGCGCTGGACATAGAAAGTGAAGCAGGTACTAAAAAGAATCTTACAGCGGTCATAGTAAGAAAGGGAGAAAAATTGTCGGGTCTTGTGGTGGATTCTCTGTTAGGACAGCAGGAAATCGTACAGAAGTCCCTGGGCAAATTGCTTTCAAAAATAAGGATTTTGGCAGGAGCCACTATTCTGGGAGACGGAAATGTTGCTCTGATATTGGATGTTAATTCACTGGTATAGTTGCGTGAGTTAAAAGATGACAATCCTTGGCTGGCGAAGGTGTTGATAAAGGAGGTAGCTTAAAATGGAAGAATCAGTTGTTTCGAGCGTTAACCAGTTTATTGTGTTCAAACTCGGGGACGCGGAATATGGTATGAATATTCAGGACATATCAACCATAGAGCAGGTAATGCCGACTACTAGAGTTCCCAAAACGCCGGATTACCTAAAAGGTGTTATAAACTTAAGGGGAGATGTAATACCTGTAATAGATATGAGAAAAAGGTTCAACCTCCCTCCGGCGGAAGAAACCGAAGATACGAGAATAATAATAGTGAAAGCCGGAGAAGTGACTGCAGGATTAATTGTGGATTCAGTATCGGAGGTATTGCGGCTGGATGGAAGTTCCATAGAAAATGTCGCAAACTTCACCAATGAGATTCATGCAGAGTATATCACCGGAGCCGGAAAAGTTGGGGACAGGATAGTTACACTGCTCGATACCGAAAAGATTGTAACACTGGAATAAATAATATAGTTCAGAGGTGTACGGTATATGGCAATAAGCATAGATGATCTTAACTGCCTTCATATTGATGTGCTTCGTGAGATCGGTAACATAGGCTCCGGGAACGCTGCTACTGCTCTGGCAAAAATGCTGGATAAGAAAGTCGACATGGACGTGCCCAAGGTAAAGATTCTCGAGTTCAGGGATGTGACTGAAATTCTAGGCGGTGCAGAAATTCTGGTGGTAGGGATTCTGCTGAAAGTCACCGGCGATTTGACCGGAAACATGATGTTCATATTGGAGGAAAAATCGGCGCATTTGCTGGTGGATATCCTCATGGGAAGATCCGAACATAGCATCGATAAGGCAGGCGGATTTGATGAAATTGAAGCTTCGGCTTTGAGGGAGATTGGCAATATTCTTGCGAGCTCTTACCTCTCTGCCTTGACTTCACTTACCGGATTGAAAATAATACCGTCAGTTCCGGAAATGGCAATAGATATGGCCGGTGCTATTCTGAGTGTTCCGGCTATACAGTTCGGAAGCGTAGGTGACACTGTCCTTTATATAGAAACGGAGTTTTTCGAGGGTAGTAAAAAAGTAGTCGGTGACTTTTTTCTGGTACCCGATGTGGAGTCTTATGATATATTATTAAAAGCATTAGGAGTTATAAGCTGATGGGGAATGACATTCTGATAAAAGTAGGAATGGCCGACTTACGAGCAGCAAGCGATCCCAGCATTCTAACCACATTGGGATTAGGTTCTTGTGTAGGGGTTGCGCTGTATGATGTATATACAAAGACTATCGGGTTAGCCCATGTGATGCTTCCCTCCAGCTTGCAGGCCAGGAATAATTCGAATGTGGCAAAATTTGCGGATACCGCGATTGTAAAGCTTCTGGAAGATATGAAGAAGCTGGGCGCAAAACCCAACGGTATTGTTGCCAAACTGGCCGGAGGCGCTCAAATGTTTAGTTTTGCGGAAACATCGGAGATGCTGCGTATAGGAACTAGAAATGTCATTGCAGCAAAAGAGTGCCTTAAAGAATTGAACATTCCTGTAGTTGCAGAAGACACGGGCGGTAATTTCGGACGGACGATTGAGCTATATTCGGACACCGGTATATTGCTGATTAAAACGATAGGTCATGGTACAAAGCAAATTTAATTGCTTTAAAGCTTAACCATGGTACATGCAATTATATCGATATCAAATTATGAAATCTGATTGGTATTTCATACCGAATTGCTTAAGTGATAATACAAGGTATTGAGAGGAAAGGACAATGGGATATATACAAAAGATACCGTTCATATTGGGGACGCTTATGGCGATCATTACAGGTATTGTCAGTTTTGAATACGGGATCGAGCCGCAGGAGATATACATAAAAATGGCAATATCCATGATTGTATTTTTCACGATAGGCGTCTTTATAAGGAGTACTATACAGAAGACGGCTGATGAATATAATGAGAAAATAAGAAAAATGCAAGAGGAAGAAGAAAAGAAAAAGGCTGAAGAAGAAAATATTAACAAGAAGGACAATGAAAAAAAGGAGAACCAGGACTTGAAAAATCCCAAGCCATCGGCCGTAAATTATTCAGTCAATGACAAGATGGATGATTTTGAACCATTGAAAATAAGTGAGGTTATCAGGAGTGAAATAAAAAAGTAATCTCAAACTGTATGTTGGAATGGTCGTTTAAACTAAAGAAAAATAAGTTAAGTGGAGGATTTTAATGTCATCTAATAATAAGCAAATGGAGCTGTGGAAAGAATACAGCAGCACTAAGGATCCTTCTATCAGAGAAAAGCTGATTCTTGAATATTCGCACCTGGTCAAGTTTATTGCTGGAAGATTGAGCATTTATTTCGGAGCGAATGTTGAATATGACGATCTGGTGGGATTTGGCATATTTGGCTTGATTGACGCGATAGAGAAATTTGATGTAAAAAAAGGAGTCAAATTTGAAACATATGCTTCTTTAAGAATAAGAGGATCAATAATAGACAGCATGAGGGAATTGGATTGGGTACCCAGATCATTAAGACAAAAAAGCAAAGAGATGGAGAAGGTATATGCGGAGCTGGAAAATGAATTAGGGCGTTCCGCTACAGATCAGGAAGTTGCGGACAGGCTGGGAATTACCACGGATGAATTGAGTAAGAGGTTGAATGATGTAAATGTTTCATCCATGGTTTCCTTGGAAGAGTTTTTGGAGCAAAACTATGAAATCGGAGTGGATGTGCCCAATGTAAACAAGGATGATTTGCCAGAAGATTACATAGAAGCAGCTGAGCTTAGCGAAATTCTTGGAAATGCGATAGATAAACTGCCGGAAAAGGAAAAAATAGTGGTCTCTTTGTACTATTTTGAAGAATTGACATTAAAGGAAATAAGTGCAATAATGAAGGTATCAGAGTCCAGGGTATCCCAACTGCATACAAAAGCTATCCTCAGGTTGAAGGGAAAATTGGCCAGGTATAAGTCGTCACTAGATAATAATTGACTTGTAGAATACAGGATATTATGTGTTAGGAGGATAAAAATATGCCTTATCCGGAATCCAAATCTGAAAAAAAGAGTATAAATGATGGGTTTTTCGAAATCAAATTCTTTGAAAACGGCATATATCTTGTTGTATATCCACCCCTTGAAAAAGGAAGAAAAGTTGAAGTTAATGATGTCATACAAAAGCTCGAAAAAAAGAAGATTAAGGATTATGACAGGAACAGCATTGAATTGGCAGTTGCAAAGGCCGATAAAATACCTGTCCCGATAGCTCCTGCTCAGGAGGAAGCGATAATTGACGCATCAGCGACTGTCACCATTTCTTCCGACAAGATGAAGGCATACATCACCCTCACCCCTCCGGAAGGCGGAAGTAAGATCACACTGGAAGCTCTGCAAAAAGTTTTGGCTGAAAATTCTGTCGTTCATGGGATAAATACGGACTATCTACAAAAGATAGCAGAATTTCCCGTATATGAAGAAATGCTCTGTGTTGCGGAAGGAACACCACCAGAACAAGGGCAGGATGGAAAAGTAGAATTCTTTTTTGAGACGAGTGACGAGTTTAAACCCACAGTGCTGGATGACGGCAGGGTTGATTTCAGGGAACTGAACAAGATTAAAAATGTAAAAAAAGACCAGGTGCTTTGCGTACTTATTCCACCAACCAACGGAGTTCCTGGAAAAACTGTGACAGGGGTAGAGATCCCGGCTAAGCCAGGTAAACCTGCCACATTGCCCAAAGGAAAGAATGTGAGGATTTCACCGGATGAACAAAGTCTTTTATCTGACATAGACGGCCAGGTTTCACTTATTGACGGCAAAGTAAGCGTTTTTTATACCTATGAAGTGCCAGCCGATGTGGACAATTCAACCGGAAACATTACTTTTTTGGGAAATGTGATAGTCAGAGGTAATGTATTATCCGGTTTTTCCATTGATGCCGGCGGTAGTGTTGAGGTGTGGGGTGTTGTCGAAGGTGCTGTTATAAGAGCCGGAGGTGACATAATTCTCCGAAGAGGTATGCAAGGCCTTGGAAAAGGAATGCTGATAAGCGAAGGAGATATAATTGCCAGGTATATAGAAAACAGTAACATCCAGGCTAAAAATAATATAAAGGCAGAAGCGATAATGCACAGCAATGTGAAGTGCGGCAATATCTTGGAACTTGGCGGAAGAAAGGGATTGCTGGTGGGAGGAACCTGCAAGGTCGGAAAGGAAATCATTGCAAAGGTTATCGGTTCGTACATGTCAACAGCTACCGATGTTGAGGTTGGCATGGACCCTACCCTCAGGGAGAGGTACAAAGCTTTGCGGGAAGAGTTGGAGCAGATGGAAAATGATTTACGGAAGACCGAACAGGCCATTTCACTGCTGAAGAGGCTGGCTTCCCTGGGACAGCTTAGCAAGGACAAGCAGGATATGCTGGAAAGAAGTTTACGCACGAGGGAATTTTATAACAATCGCATTAGCGAAATATATGAGGAGCTTCCCGTGCTGGATGCCAAATTGCAGCATGATTCCAGCGGAAAGGTCCGTGTATACAATTTTCTCTACCCGGGTGTGAGGATTGCAATAGGCAGTTCATCCAGGAGCTTTAAGGAAACCCTCCAGTATTGTACGATATACCGGGATGGAGCAGATATAAGAGTGGGGGCTATAGACAAATAGGAAAAGTCCTTTAAGGACAAAAATGGTGGTCTATGCTGCCGCTAAAAGGATGTGAAGCAATTGTCCATTAAGCCGGTAGAATTTCAGGTAATGCTTCCTAAGACTTCGGAAGTATCGAAAATGAATAGCGACCAACTGAATAAGAACCTGGTGATTCAACAGCAGCAATCCCAAATGTTCCAGCAGAAATCGGAAGTGAACACCAGGCAAGTGCATGCGCAGGATAAGGCCTATGAAGTGACAATAAAAGAAAGGCAGGAAAAAAATAAAAGGGAAGGGCAAAAGAAGGACAACAAAAAGGATTCTGAAAATCATAAGGAAAAAAGCGATACCGGCATAAAAACCAGCAAAATAGATATTAGGATTTGATGCCCTATTCAGTATCTGATGGCAGGGTTCAGAGCCCAGACCGCTTAAAACTGCTGTACCAGCATTGCATATGATAAATAAGGTGGGTTAAATGTAAAAATGAGTCAATTTTATATTAGTTTGATTTTTATAGGCATCGTATTAATAATAGTCGCTTTCGTTGGAATATTATACGACAAAAAGAGCTCTATGGATTATATGGGGCGTGTTGATACCAAAAAAAGAGAGCTTGAAGAAGTAATAAAAGATGCGGAAATGATGTTGCAGGAGATGAACAGGTTTTCTGAGTATTTATTAGATCAGATGGAAACCAAGTACAGCAGGCTTAGTAGTGTCAACAGTATTGAAAAGGCCGACGAGCATGTTTATGATATTGAAAATGCCGAGAAGGAGCGCCTTTATTTGCGTTCAGAGATGAACAGGACTGCGGACAAAACACAAAAATCCGGTATTTCCTATGAGGCATCTTCAAAGGTAGAAGCGGAAACTCGGGATGAATTGTATCCTATGGGCAAGGGAGTACCCGCAAAAGAGGTGCCGGCAAAGAATACTGATTCTGCTGTGAAGAACGTGAAGTATGAAACTGTTGTCACTCTCTCTAAAGAAGGACTTGGTATTTCCGATATAGCCAAAAAGCTCGGCGTTGGAAAAGGAGAAATTGAGCTGATTCTTGAGTTGAAGAATCAGAGTACGCATTCTTAAGATTTTAGTCATGAAAAAGGACACTTTTGGGTGAGGGTTATCCGAAATTATCTATGTAGTTCTCAGGTTTTAAGAGGATAATGGTCGTAAATTTTATTGTGAATTTGGGACTTTTGGCTTATATCACAGGAAGTTCCCTTTAAAATAAAGCAGTAGCTGCCAAAAGATGTATTAACCGAATATTTCTTGCAAGTACGATTTTTTATGGAGGAAAGATGAAGCACTTTCATATAAAGAGCATTTTATTAGGAATAGGAATTGGTATTATCCTTACTTCGATAATGAGCTTGATCTACCTGGCCGGAGCACAACCGGAAGCCAAATTGAACGATGAAGAGATAATCGAAAAAGCTAAAGCCCTGGGGATGGTGGAGGCAGACAGCATATTTGGAAATAGGAACGGAAGCCAAGGTACCACACAGGATGGGACAGAAGACTTGAAGGAGGATACGGCACCTGGCACAGGTGAAAATGCAGATAACATAAATCCTGCGGAGGATAACGGCCAACAGAAGGATCAGACCCTAGGGGAAGCAGATGGGCAGAACAGCCAGGCATCAGACAAAAAGGATAAAGAACTTGAGCAAGCTGCAGGAAATGTAGGGGAAGATGGCGGACAAGCCCCATCGGAAGCAGCAAGTCAGGAAAATCCGGAGGAAGGGCAGGATAAGGCCGAAGAACCGGTGAAAAACGACGATGAAGAATCAGGTGCCGAAAAGAAGGAAAATAACGGTGCTAAAAAGGCTTCGTTAGGTGATGTCATAGAATTTTTCATTGCCAGGGGAGCTACTTCGGAGGAGATTGCAGAAACCTTGAGCAGCTGTGGATTAATCAGCGACAAAAATGAGTTTACTTCAATTATTACTAAAAAGAACCTCACCAGAAAAATCGAAGCAGGCACATATTATATTAGAAAAGGCACTGATGTGGAAACTATTATAAAGATCATTACAAATCAATACTAAATTAAATTTTATGTAAAAAATCTTATAAAAAAGTGTTGATTTCTTCAACGGTTTATGTTACTATATTTAAGCGACGGTTAAATGACGCCGAAGTGGTGAAATTGGCAGACGCACTGGACTCAAAATCCAGCGGTAGCAATACCATGTCGGTTCGAGTCCGACCTTCGGCACCAAGACTTTCGGGAATTTCTCGAAAGTCTTTTATTTTTGTGTAGACACTTTTTTACCCCATTTATATTATCCTTCGCAGCTTGTAGTATAGTCGTGAATGATATAGATAAAGTATTTCATAAAGTCTAACAAAATAATTTTGCTGGTGAGATTGGGTCAGCAATATCTCTTGTGTGTAAGTCTATCAGAAATGATTGTTTAAGTGGTTTTATCCCATCCTTTGATATCTCGTTTTTCCTTTGCTTAATATCAGAGATTTTACTGTCGTTACATAAAGATTACCCCCCTATGTCAAAAACTCCTTTGATTTCTTTATTCCTTCCGGTATAGTAAGTACAACAAATACAGCAAAGGGTTTTATTTTGCCTCTTACTAATTTATCACTGCCATAGCCTTTGTTCTGTGAGGCTTTAATTGGATGCAGGTAATGAAAGCTTCGTAGGATGAGGGTACAAGTCGGTTATTATAAAATAATATCAATTATAATTCTTGACAAAATAATTCGTAAAAATAGGAAGTTTATGTGAGGTATGTTATAATTATCTATAAGGGTATTTTAAAGGAAGAGATGGGGCTAATAATACCGGAAGGGCTTGTGATAATCTTATGTTTGAACAGGATTACCTGATGAGAATAATAAAGGATTTGGTAAGGGCTTTGGCAAAAATCCTTCTAAACAAAGATACCGTTGCTTATGAATTATCGGATGAGAGTAACTACACACATACTGATCATTTACATATAAAATTACTCGAATTGATAAAGCAAGGCAACATAAATGAAGCTGAGAATCTATTATTTGAAGAGCTGGATACTAAAAATAAAAAGTACATTGAGCTGGCTTTGGACTTTTACAACAGATTGAGCAATCTTGAGGATGATTTTTTAGAAAGAAGCAATTTTTCCAGAGAAGAAATAGAGCAAGGTTTAAAAGCTATTGCCAAAGAAATGGGAGTATTACTATAACTATACTAAATATCTGAACATGCGTAAACTGATTATATGAACTTAAACAGTGGTGGGGCATTGCAAATCGATACCACCGTCGTTTTGCATTTACAGACCAAATATGGAAATCTCCAAATAAATCCCCCTATGCAAACCGATAAGCATAGTGCCAATGGTGCAGCAAGGCAAACTCCATATGTTTTGAGGGCAGCTGCATGCACCATTAGGGCAGCTTTTGCTCTATTGGCAAAACCATAAGTAAAACATTAAAAGGCACAGAATAAAGCTCCTAACAGGACGCAAGTATTGATTTATAAATATACGCAAAAAGCGAAAGGAACGGTGCTAAACATTATTGCTTTTATGTAACCATTATTAATTACGGTTTGAACATGAAGGGAATGTGTACAAGTGAAAAATCATGAAGGAGTGGCATAAATGAGACGCATAGTTAAAGTATACAGGAATCTGCTTGGCATAATGTATTCGGAACGCCCATTCATCATCTTTTTGACTATTGTGACTGCGATGCTCTCCGGTGCATCAAATCCCATCTTTGTTTGGGTAAACAGACAGGTGCTCAATCTGGGCATGGATGTTGCTGCGGGGAAGATTGCATTTTCGGAATATATGCCTTATCTGGTGCTGTTTGTTGCCTGTGCATTGCTGCCACAGTTGTTCAGCATGCTTCTATGGACATACATTGATCCGGCCTGTGAGCTGATCCTGCGCACTGCTTATAAGGGCAGGATGATGCAAAAGCTCAAAAGAATGCGCTATGAACATCTGGAAAGCCAGGCTTCCATGGAGATCATCGACAAGGCATATGATCGCGCCGAAATAGCGGCACAGCACTTGTTTCCGAAGTACATGTACAATGCGATTACTTCCTTCGTTGCAGTGGCTGGTATACTATATCAGTTTGGCGTAGTGCGTTGGTGGCTGCCCATCACCCTTATTGCGCCCTTCGTGCTGGAAACATATCTGTCGTATATAAATCATTTCAACATCTACGAAGAGATGGAAACATATTGGAAAAGAGAACGGGAATATGAAATTCTGGGCGATATGCTGAAATCCAGAGAATATGTGAAGGAAAACCGGTTATTCGGGTCATCGGATTTTCTGATCAATACATATAAATCACGCCTGAATGGGCGTAACAGGGAATACGAGAGATATTACTTCATGTATCTGAAAAAGCATTTCACCAGCCAGAACATCTCCAGGTTTGCACAAATCGGGAATGCACTGCTGCTGCTCTGGATTTACTCCCAGGGTGGAATTGACATCGGTCAGCTTATTGCGCTCACATTGTCGATTTTTACATCCCTATGGAATAGCTTGCGTGAGTATACATATATCTTTCAGGGGACTGGGTATCACATAAAAGCGTTTGAATATTACGAAAAATATTTCAACCTCAGTGAGGACAGCTATGGCAAGATGGACGAAATGCCGGAGGATACTTCCATCGAATTTGACAACGTATGCTTTACATACCCCGGCACCGATAAGCAGATTCTACATAATTTGAGCTTTACCATAAAAAGCGGCGAGAAGGTTTCCATCGTCGGAGAGAATGGTGAGGGTAAAACCACCATGGTTAAACTGCTGCTTGGATTGTTCCAACCGGACAGCGGACAAATTCGAGTGGGTGGCCGGCCGCTTTCCGACTATTCGCAGTCGGTAAGGGAAAGGCTGTTCGGTCCGGTGTTTCAGGATTTTGCCAAATACAGCATTTCGTTGAATGAAAATATCGGTGTGGGCGATATGGACAAGATAAATGACAAATTTGCAATTGATGCCGCCATGAAGAAGGCTAAGGTGGATGTATTTGCCAGCAAACTGGCTGAGGGCGGTGATACGCTCTTGGGGCGTGACTTTGAGGGTGGTGTGGACATCTCCGGTGGGCAGTGGCAGCGTGTTGCAATTGCCCGGGCCTTCATGGGGGACAAGCCGATTTTGATTCTCGACGAGCCAACCAGCCAGCTGGATCCGATGGCTGAGAGCGAGCTCTACTCTGAATTTGCCGAAATGTCTGCCGGTAAGACGGCTATCTTCATCACTCACCGTCTTGGATCGACGATGATCACCGAGCGCATCCTGGTGATATCCGGTGGCAAGGTTGTTCAAAGCGGCTCTCATGCAGAACTTATGGCACAGGGTGGATTGTATGCCGACATGTTCAACTCGCAGAAACAGTGGTATGTGAAAAACGGAGAGGTGGCATAAAATGATTGACAGAACTACAAGACTCGAACAGAATATTGAACATGAGAATAAACCATCCATTAAACATCTTTTTCGACTATGGGTGTTTGTTTTCTCCTCAACAAAGGTAATCAGCAGCATCTATTTGGGACTGTTCATCGTGCTTTCGTTCCTCAGGCCGACACTGGCTTTCTTGTGGGGAAAATATATCACAACAGTCAAAGGCTACACGAAAGGGCATAATCTGCTGCCGGCAGTTTTCTTACTGATTGGTTATTTCATTATCAGCTTTGCTGCTGATCTGATAGAGAGTTATATGGCGGCCAACGGTGACGGGGACTTGGAACAGCTCGACCTGGTACAGGCAAACCGCCAACAGGAGCTGATGCACTCAAAGATGTTCAAAAAGCTAAGCCGCGTTTCTTCCGAGTACTTCGAAATCGCCAAATTAAACGATGAGACCGAGCAGGTGTTCAATTTTGCCGGTGATGGCTGGGGTGGAGTAAACCGGCAGGTGATGCTGAACAGCTATATTGTGATTGCCAAAATTGTATCGGTGTTGTCCATAGCGGCATCGCTGTTTGTTTTCAACCCGTGGTTGTGCCTTATCGTATTGATTGCACCGCTTCCAACACTGTGGACTACAACGATTGGTGAAAAGCTGCGTTTTAAATTCGTAAGGAAAAACACAAAGCTGGTGCGCAGGATCGATTATTTTCAGAGCTTGATGCTGTCGTCTGCCAGCAAGGAAATGAAGACGCTTGGGCTGTATGACTTTTTCTATAATAAATGGAAAACACATGCTGACGAATATACTATGAAGGAGAAAAAGCTGATCCGCAATCAGACAGCAATCGAGATGGCAAACAGCTTCTTGGTGAACTCAGCCAACGTAGGAAGCATGGTGTTTGCTATAACATTGTTTACCACAGGACAATTGTCTCTGGGTGAATTAGGTGCTGCTATATCGCTGGTAGGTACGCTTATGAATGACTCAAGTCAACTGCTTTCAAGCATTGCGTCATTCTTATCCAAAAAGAACAACGCCGCACAGTTCTTTGACTTGATGGACCTGCCGGAGCAAAAGGATGAAGGCAAAGCGATGGGAACCTTCGATGTGCTGAGGGCAAAGGGATTGAAATATCGTTATCCTCTGACCGGCCGATATGTGCTGAATGGTATCGACCTTACCATCAAAAAAGGAGAAAAGGTGGCGTTTGTCGGTGAAAACGGCGAGGGCAAGACCACGTTTGTAAAGCTTATCACCGGACTCATCCAGCCGTCGGATGGTGAATTGACGATCAATGGAACATCCGCAGGGGAGCTGAATCCTATTGATCGCTACAGGAATCAGAGCACAGTAATGCAGAACCCATCGCGATACTTCACATTTACGGTAAGAGACAATGTGTATCTGGGCGACACAATGAGGGCGCGCGACGAGGGTGCAATTGATGCAGCGCTGAAGTTTGCTGGCTTTGAGGGACAAGATGGTGATGAGATGTTGGGCAAGGATATCGGTGGTATCGATCTGTCCGGTGGACAGTGGCAGAAACTCGCCATCGCGCGCGCAGCATACCGGAATCGTGACTTCATCATTCTCGACGAACCGACCAGCAACTTAGACCCATTAGCCGAAGCAGAGGTGTTTCAAAAGTACATTGAATTGGCTGAGGACAAGACAGTCATCTTTGTCACCCATCGTATTTCCGTGGCAGCTCTGGCTGACCGCATTGTGGTGTTCAAGGGAGGAAAAGTCCTGCAGGATGGCACGCACGAAGAGCTGATTGCGCAGGACGGTGAATATTCGCGCTTATATAAAGAGCAAGCAAAGTGGTATAACCGCTAAGGACTTATACATGATAAAGAATTTCAGGATTATATAAAATCAGTTTGAATTCAACTAATCGGGATGGATGATTGCTGTTCCGAAAGGATTTAAAGCACATAACAATCAATACATCCATTATTAGCTGAATTCATTCCTGAACTATATAGAGAAGTAATTTATGTATAATACATGTAAAATGCTTGTAGTTATATTCTTACATATTATATAATCGAATAAGCAATCAATCGTAATACATTATGAAGAATACTAAAATTAAAGGGGGAAATTATTTTGGACAAGAAAAAAGCATTATACATTGTTCCAATGGTTGTAGGACTTTTACTGATAATATTTGCACCTATGCTTGGAAATAATGTTGAATTACACTCAATATATGAAGATGCTACACGCTCATATTTCACCTATATTGCATATACAATAGCATTTTCAATTTTTGGATTGGCTATTTTCCTTTCAGGAGTTATAGGATACTATATGGGCAGCAGGAATCAATAATTTAAGTACATAAGATAGGGTATATTTTTTCATTATGATCATGCTGCATAATATTTTTTAATTGAAATAGGAGATAAATCCAGTGGATATAGATGAAAGAGTGGAGCTTCAAGCTATAACATAAAAATAGATGATATTTTTTCAAAGGAAAGAGATTTGATTGCCAAACACCTTTCGGATATTCATGTTGGACAGTATTATTGAAGCATAGATACTACGGAACATTCTTTAAATCCACATTAAGGGAACTTGATAAGTTCCCTTTAAAAATCCCATCTTGCCAACACATATCCAAACATAGCCAAACTCAGTACATGGAGCATTTTTTATAGATTCTTCGTATGTCAAAAACTCAAAGGCCAGCGCAGTAAAAGCAATAACCTTTACCTGATATTGAGCATAGAATAGAATATGTTGCATGTTAGTGGAAGGGAGAGTAAGCTATATGCAAATATTCTATACGGTACGTACCGGCGATACTTTAAGCAATATAGCGGCACGTTGGTTTATACCCCTGCAGTCCTTAATTGCAGCCAATAATCTTTCACCACCGTATTTAATTTATCCCGGACAGCAGTTGTCCATGCCTCCCGGAGTATCTACATATGTTGTAAGGCCAGGTGATTCCATATACTCAATATCGATAAAATATGGAATACCTATGGATAAGATTATTCAGGACAATGGTATTGAGCCGCCTTATGTCATCATGCCCGGTACGGTATTGACGGTTTCGGAAGGCGTGCCTTTTTATGTGGTCAGACCCGGAGACACTCTGTATAATATAGCATCAAGATATAATGTGACTGTAAACGGGCAGCCGAGACCGGATATGATCATAGCCGAAAACCCAGGACTCACACCGAATATAACACCTGGTATGAGGCTTTTAATACCGTATCCACCGGCTGGAGGAACCGGGCGCATAGCAGCCATTATAGATGACGGTATTAATAGCTTCATTCAGATTTTTGATCCGGTCACTGAAAGCAGATATGAAATTCTTGTTGACAGGGGAGACAGAAATTCAAGGATTTTTTGGTCTCCGCGCCAGGATAGGATAGCATATATAGATAGCAGAGGAATTATATCGGTTATTGATGTCTCAACAAGACGCATTGCACGAATTGATCAGATATCTTTCCCCGCATTTGTCGACTGGTCCACGGATGGTAGATTGTTGGTTTATTCTACCGGGAGAGTAATAAGGATTTATAATGTCGTGAATCATACATTTTATGCAATTCGGCGTGCCGGTGCTTCCTATGTCCAATGGTTTCCCAACGGCAGGGAACTGCTGTTTGAGGCAAAGGATTCTTCCGGCTTAAGCCAGCTTTACAGGATTGATGCTGATGGCGGAAATGAAAGGCGTATTACCAATAACGCCAATGGACCATTGAATGATGTGAGATTATCTCCGAATGGAGCTTTTGTTCTATATACCACCCCTGGGGCAAGCATATCGGAGATATATATCATGGATCTGGCTACAGGAGAATTGAGCAAGATACCGGGAGGACCGGAAGCGAAAAACTACTATCCGACTTGGTCTCCTGACTCTGCAAAAATAGCATACAGCTCAACTCAGTTTATCAACAGCAGATATTACTCCCTTATCCGGGTATCGGATGTGAAAGGGGAAAGGGATGCCACTGTGGCTATAGCAAGCTGCTATGCGACTCCTGTCACATGGTCGCCTGACAGCAGGAAAATAGCTTATATGTCGGGCTGCAGAGAAGATGTTCCTCCTGTGGAAGTGTGGAGTATAGATTTGGAAAGGCCAGTTCCTATAAGCATTTTGGATGGATTCTTATTTTATGATATTGATTGGGCTCCCACAAGATGAGTAGGAGATTGACATAAAACCTGTATTGAAGTGAAAATAGATACTGATATTGTATTATAAGAGGGGGGTGCGGACATAAAGTTGGACAATTGAGACTCGGGAAGGAGTAGCAATACGTGTATTCAAAATATCAGCGAAAAAAGGCATTGCAACTTTATGACCAATGTAAATCTGTAAGTAAGGTTATTCAATAACTGGGATATCCAACTCGAAAAAGACTGTATGATTGGATTGCCGAGCGTAATTCCCTGCCAAGCAGAAAAGCTCCCAGACAAAAATATAACAATACTCCTGAACATCCTAGACATCCACCACTTGAACTTAAGCTTGAAGCAATTAAGCGTTGCTTTGAAATGGGAGAGAATGTACAATTAGTATCAGAAGAAATTGGATATAGCAGAGCCAGTATCTATACGTGGCGAAAAAAGTATATCCTGAAAGGAGCTGCTGGACTTATGAATACCAGTGACAACCCCCGTGGTAAATTGCCCCCAGGAGATACAGTCTCTTTCAAAGAGGTTGAACAGTTGAAAGCTCAGATACTGGATATGCAGTTAGAAATAGATATCCTAAAGGAGACACTAGATGTCTTAAAAAAAGACCCAGGCGCCGATATAACAGTTCTCAAGAATCGGGAGAAGGCAGTGATTATCGGTGTCCTGAAAGATAAGTATTCACTGCCATTGCTTCTACATAAACTTAATCTGCCAAAAAGCAGTTATTATTATCAATGTAATCGGATGAAGTGTTCCGATAAATATGCAACATTACGTACTCGTATTATAGAATTATTCAATAAAACCACGGAGAGATATGGATATCGAAGAATTTATGCATTATTAGTCAAAGAAGGCATTCGTGTATCGGAAAAGGTAGTAAGAAAAACCATGCCTGAAGATAAGTTGATAGTGCGAGACAAACGCAGAAATAAATACAATTCATATAAAGGTGATATTTCACCTGAGGTTCCCAATATCGTTAAACGTGATTTTCATGCTGATGCACCAAATAAAAAGTGGCTTACTGATATAACAGAGTTCGCTATTCCAGCCGGAAAGGTATATCTGTCACCTATAGTAGATTGTTTTGACGGAATGCTTCCTGCATGGAGAATAAGCACAACACCGGATGCCCAACTAGTCAACAGTATGTTAGATGATGCAATAAGTACCCTTAATAATAATGAACATCCAATCATCCATACAGATCAAGGTTGCCATTATCGATGGCCGGGCTGGATATCTAGAATGGATAATGCAGGCCTATGCAGATCCATGTCAAAGAAAGGATGTTCACCAGATAATTCAGCTTGTGAAGGATTTTTTGGAAGATTGAAAAATGAAATATTTTACAATCGTAATTGGGCAGGTGTAACTATAGAACAATTTATAGGAATCCTTAATGACTATCTTATATGGTATAATGAAACTAGAATTAAAATATCACTTGGAAATATGAGTTCATTGGAGTACCGACGAAGTCTTGGATTAGCCTCTTAAGCTGTCCAAGAAAACGTCCGCACCCCCTAGCCTAAACTAACGCTCATAACTGTCAAAACAAGGTGAGCCGCACACGGAGGTCGCGTCCTTGAAAACCATTGAATGCTGGTTTTTGAAGGAATCAGCGGGATGATTCCTATAAAGTCATTCCACAGGAGCGATAATTGATACTTCAATGTTATTTTTGTGTATCTATTAATAATCACTTCGTAACTATGTGAGTTTGTCTATGACAATTACTGTTTTTTAACGTTTTATAAAAAATAATGTTGCTTAATTCTAATATACATTTTCAGGGTATTAAAATAATTATATACAGTACTTACGCAAAACAAAATGATCCTTGAAAAATAAAGATTTCACGCACTTAATTTGTCCCAAATGGTTGTTGCGAGAGGATTTGAGACAGTATTTACCTCTTTACCTGTCCGGTCTTTGGATGTTACATTAATAATGTACACAATACCGTTGACTTTAACCTGGACAATGTCCTGCAGGAAGCTGATGGTTTCACCCATGGTATTCAAATTATTCTGTATCTGCAAAATCTGCACGAATACAGAAGTTATGAACACCAAGGAGAAGTGACCCTCAAGTTTTCTAATAGACCGGACTTGAACTTTTTCAAAGTTCAGAAACTGCTTGATGTCTCTGAAGAATACTTCAATGTCCCAACGGCAAAGGTATTTCTTGAGGATGTCTTGAGCAGCTACACCGGGCAAGTCAGTAATGATAAATCTGGTGTTTTGGATAGATGCGTTATAGCCGTTTTTGACTATTGCCATCATGGTGTTACCCACACCAGGTAAGATTACCGATAAAGCCTTGATGTAGAAGCCTGTACCGGGGTAGTACCTGTACTGTTTCTTGCTAAACAGCAGGCTTATGGTCTTAACGTTAAAGTTAACCCTGTTGTTGTACAGCACTTTGCGGTTATTCTTTATCATGCAGACATAGTGGTAACCGCACTCTGAGAGCTTTTGCAGGAGCTCTTTACAGGAATACCAGGTGTCGAATGTGACGTATTCGGCAGCCAAACCAAATTTGTGGGCGAAGGATATCATACGTATGGCTAGTTCAACCTTGGTATGATATTCTTCACACTTTTCTTCCGGTTTCCATATCCGAAACGCCACGGGGATTTTAATCCAACCATTAGACCATAGAAGGACTACAATGTGCATTCCCCAGACATACCGATTATTTGTGTGATCGTATACATAAGATGTCGGGAAAATGCTCTTGCCGAAAGGCTTCCTGATAATCACATCATCGATGATCAAATATCCAAGACCAGCCGTTTGTGACTGTATTGCCTGGATGAACAGGATCATGATATTTGTGTTATTAATAGAAAGCAACGGCAGCAGCCTTGTTATGGCATCATGGGATACCCAGTACAGCTTCTGCGCAATATATGTTGCTGTAGGATTATTAAACAGGATTATACCCATACATGCTGCAACGAAGACCAGTGTATACTTCTCAGGGAACAAAAACTTATCCAAATTGAACTTTCTCACCAGTTCAGTAATAATATCGTGAATGCCGTGCTTGGCAACGGTTATGTCGGAAATGCAATTTTTGGTAGACCTCATGGAACCCCTGCCAAAAGAATAGCATAATTCGAAAACTGGTGAATAGCTGTAATATATGGAAACCTCAATGCAACAACCTTTTAAGCTATATTCTGTTTTCAAAGTGCTGATATGACTTGTTTATGTTACTTTTGCGTAAGTACTATTATATAGTAAGCGCTTAATATAAGTGCGCATAGAAGTTTATCCGTCCATATGAGATAATCCATCCAAAAGTCTTTAGACTTTTTCGAGTTTTTCGACTCTGACTAAAAAGTCTAGAATCTCTAAGGAGGCTATCTCAATATGGATAAAATCACAAATGCCAAAACTGAATTCCGACTCAAGCAGTGGAGCAAGATTATCCAAGCCTGCCAAACCAGTGGAATGACAGTTGTCAGTTGGTGCAGCCAGAACAATGTAAAAATTAAATCGTACTACTACTGGCTGCGAAGAATCCGCACCTTGGCGTGTGAGACCGGATCACTTGTACCTCAGAAACCGGAACAAGAAATTGTCCCAGTACCATTTCACCAGACAAAGGTATCTGCAGCAGTCACAATCCACTTGCCTTCTTTTTGTGTTGATATACATGACGGAACTTCCAGAGAAACCATCGAGGCAGTTCTGTCGGCATTGAAAAGCATATGTTAGGCGATATTACAAGGGCAGAAGATATCTACATTGTCTGCGGGTACTCAGACATGAGAAAGTCAATTGATGGATTAGCGGCTATTATCAAAGAGACATTTGGCATGGATCCCTTTTCTCCGAGCCTGTTCCTCTTCTGTGGGAGACGTCGTGATCGTCTCAAAGCTCTCTTCTGGGAAGGAGACGGTTTTGTACTGCTATATAAGCGTCTTGAGAATGGGAACTTTAAATGGCCCCGTACACCGGAGCAAGCAAGACGGCTTACCCAGCAGGAATTCCGGTGGCTGATGGAGGGTCTGACGATAGATCAACCCAAAGCAATACGAAAAGCAAGAACAGGCGAAATCTACTGATAAAAAAGTGCGTAAAAGTATTGATTTTACAGCATTTAAGCTGGATTTTTCAGGTGAAATATGGTACAATTTATAATGTACCCTATAGCTTGGACACTTTGGGTTTTCAAAACCCTTACCATCGGACATTAGGTTTTTGAAAAAACCCTACATTTCGGACAATAGATTTTATATAATCCCTGTTGTTCGGACACATGCATTTTCAAAACCCTATATTCCGGACAAGAACGGTTTTTGACTTCAATTCAGATGCATATTACAATAAATGTAGTTGGATTGGAGGCATATATGGCAAATAAGAAATTTACCCCAGAAGAAATGTCCGAGTTAAGAAAAAGCAAGTATGTTCTGGATGTATCACCAAGCACTGTACACTTCTCTGCGGAATTCAAAAAAGAATTCTGGAATGCACTAATGCAAGGGAAATTACCAAAAGATATAGTTAAATCTCTTGGCATTAATCCCGAGATACTAGGCGAAATAAGGATTGGCGGATTAAAAACAATGATCCGTAATGAAGTAAAAAAAGGCAATGGATTCCGTGACTTGAATACTTATATGCAAGCTGGAAACGGCTATATGTCAGCAGAAAACAGGATTAAATACCTAGAGATGCAACTGGCATATAAGGAGCAAGAGATAGAGTTTCTAAAAAAAATTGTATCTTTAGATCCGGAGGCACGGGAATTATGATCATTCCTGCAAATGCCAAGTATAAAATCATACAAGAAACAGTAGCACTGCATGGGAATCTTTTAAATGTTTCTGTCCTGTGCGAAATCGCTGGTGTTTCTAGATCCGGCTATTATCACTATCTCACTACAGAAGAAGTTAGAAAACAGAAAGAAGAACAGGATCAACAGGATTTTCTTCTCATCATAGAAGCATATAAACACAGAGGATATGATAAGGGTGCACGTGGGATTTATATGAGATTACTGCATCAGACTCCACCGGTTGTCATGAACATAAAAAAGATTCGGCGTCTTATGAAGAAGTATGGATTAAAATGCCCAATTCGCAAAGCAAATCCATACAGACGTATAGCAAAAGCGATAGGTACTTCCTATGTCGCTCCAAATCTCCTGAATCGCGAGTTTGAGGAACATGGACCACGGAAAGTTCTGCTTACAGATATCACATATATTATTAACGGTAGAGCACCTAGATGCTATATGTCTACTATTATAGATGCCTGTACAAAAGAACTCCTAGCATGGGTAGTGAGTCCATCTTTGGAAGTTGATTTTGTACTTGAGACAGTGAATCAGCTCATTGAAAAACATGGGATTTCCTTAACGGCAGAAACCCTAATCCACAGTGATCAAGGGTCACATTACACTAGTCTTAGTTTTATACAGCTGATTAAAAACAGCGAATTAAGGCAGTCAATGTCCAGAAGGGCAAACTGCTGGGATAACGCTCCGCAAGAGTCCTTCTTCGGACATATGAAGGATGAAATTCATATCGAAGAGTGTAACACTTATGAAGAAATCCTATCAGCAATAACTGACTGGACAGAGTATTATAACTACGAAAGATATCAATGGGATTTAGCAAAGCTATCTCCTGCAGAGTATTACAAATATTTAACAACTGGCGAGTATCCACTAAATATACCCAAGCCAAATGGATTCAAGGAGAGCTGATGGGAAGGCAGCGTTTATGCCGCGAAAGCCTCTTGACAATGAGAGCCCGGCATGTTAGGCTATCTGACCGGGCATCAACCACCTCCAGAGCCCTTCTGCCTTGTTCAGCATGGGGGATGCCTCTGATGCCAGCAAACATGCCGGCAGAGGCTCGTTGTCAAGAGGATCGTGGAATAAATGCGGAAACCTGACTCCGAAACACCGGTATGGTAGTACTCAAAGTCCGGGACAGGTGAATCAACAGCCACTGAATACTCATTTATGAATTGAAATCAAAAACTCATTTTGTCCTTGACAAAGGGTACACTTTAATTATCTTATGCAAAAGATAAATTTTACAGGGCTTACGCCAGAACAAATTGAATATGTTTCCACTCTGGAAAAAATAGTGGAAAACCAGCAAATCCGTATCAACCAGCTTACAGAGCTTCTTATCAAATCCCAAAAAGCTCTATACGGCCAATCCAGCGAAAAGCGTCGTTATGTTTTAGGAGAAGACAACGATCAAATCTCACTTTTCAACGAAGCAGAGGTCGAAGCGAACAACAAAGCAGAAGAACCTACCGTACAGACAATTGTGGCTGCCCATACCAGAAAACCTAAAAGAACAAAGGAAGAACTGGCACAGACAGTTCCTGTAGTGGAGGTTGTTTGTGACCTTGACGAGGACAAGCGCTCTTGCGGTATTTGCCAGGCTGACCTTAGATATCTGGGCAAGGAGCATGTCAGGGATGAACTTGAGATTATCCCTGCCCAAGTAAGAGTATTGAGATACATTCGTTTTAATTATGTGTGTACCGTCTGCGAGAAGGAAACCGGAGATGCCAACATTGTCAAAGCGCCGGTTCCAGCCCCGGTCATGAAACGCAGCCTTGCTTCTGCCTCAACAGTTGCTTATGTTATGTATCAGAAATATGCCAACGGAATGCCTTTATACCGGCAGGAGAAAGACTGGGCAAATCAGGGGGTGACACTTTCCAGAGCCACCCTGGCAAACTGGATCATACGTCCAAGCCATGAATGGCTTGAACCAATGTACAATGCCATTCATAAGCACTTGATTTCCGAACCCCTGATTCATGCAGACGAAACTGTACTGCAGGTATTAAAAGAACCGGGACGGAAAGCAACGACAGAATCGCGGATGTGGGTCTACACTTCCGGGCGAAGTCCAACCCCGGCTGTTTTATTTGAATACCAACCGACACGATCCGGCCAGCATGCCCGAAGATTTCTTGAGGGTTTTTCGGGTTACCTTCAGACAGATGGCTATAGTGGCTACAATGCAGTGCCTGATGTTATACATTGTGGATGTTGGGCTCATTTACAACGCAAATTCGAAGAAGCAATTCCCCAGGGGGCTGACACTAAGACTTCCAAGGCGGCTATCGGATATGATTATTGTAACCGTCTGTTTGCCATGGACAAGAAATGGGAGGAACTATCCGCTGAAAGGCGGTATGAAGAACGACTTAAAAATATGAAACCCCTTCTTGATGAGTTCTGGGAATGGGTGCAACAACTAAATCCGCTGCCAAACTCCAATCTGGGGAAAGCGATCACATATGCATTGAATCAAAAGGAATCATTGAATCGTTTCCTGTTGGATGGACGAATCGAGCTTTCCAACAATCGAGCCGAAAATGCCATTCGTCCGTATGTCACAGGCAGGAAGAACTGGCTGTTTGCCGACACAACTCGCGGAGCCAAGGCCAGTGCTATTGTCTACAGCATGATAGAAACTGCCAAAGCAAATCAACTTAATCCATATATGTATTTGGTGCATCTACTGACAAATTTACCAAGCTTAAAGGAATTGACGCATGAATCTCTGACACCTTATCTACCGTGGTCACCTGAACTACCCTCCTGGTGCCGTAATGATTCATACAAGGCACCCTAAAATTAAGCGCTTACATTATATATAAATATATATAAATATATATAAATATGAATTATTTTACACTATTCCCATTCCTTTGAGTTAATACCATGAAATTCAGCAACTTTCTTAAACATTACCTTCAAATCTTTATAAAAACTTTCTATTTGCTCCTCATTCTCAAAATTATTAACCCAGTGCTTAAAAAGCAATTCAAAAAATTGCTTATGCTTTTTAAATACAGTCTTGCTTAATTCTCTTGTAACACCTTTAGTCGACTTACCTTGGGAATGCAACTCCTGAATCTTATCTTTAATATTAGTTATATCAGGAAGAATGTTATCTCTGAAATACAACTTTGTATAACCAAGATGTAGAATAGTTTCATCTGTCCAAAAGGGATCATCATTGTCATATAGTTGAATAGAATAATCCATAATAAGTTTTTCTGGTGATTCTGCTCCTGGTAAAGTTATCACACATTTTTTATAATCCTTTTTTTTACTTTGATCTCCATCCAAAATGCAAATTGATTGCATTGTAGACTTGAGTAAATACGTATCTTCAAAAATGCTTAATAAATTGGAAGCACCAATATTTGCCTCTACAAAGTGGAAAAAACTACGTATTTTTGCAAAACCTTCTCCATTTTTCGTGCTATAATAGTCAAAGAGAATTCGCAGAAATAATCTAGCCTCTTCGTCTTCTGTGAAAATTGGAATGGTCTTATTTAAATAGATATTATCTCTAGTTATAGAATAGAGATACATCCTTATTTTATATATGTCCGGAGAATCCAATTTTACAACTGAAGTTATATTATCAATTAAGTAAACAACATTATGATTTTTATGTAAAGCATACTCTATCAAAGATAGACTATGACTAGTAAAGAAAATTTGTATTTTGTAGTCATGTGAATATTGACTAAACAAGTCTAATATTTTGAATTGCAAGGAGGGATGCAAGGTAGCATCTAACTCATCAATTAGTAACACGCTTTCTACTGGATTACAGCTTTGAATACTGTTAAAATAGTATTTTAGAGATACAAGAGCAGTGATAAGGATAAATAGATTATCTTCTCCAGCTGAAATAGTATTTGAATCAATACCATCATGGTCACTGAAAAACTCTGAACGTATTTTTATATTTCCCATTTTCTGAGGAGAAGTAGATGAAATTGTAAGCCCAGTAAATTGTCTGTAAATATCTGCGATTTCTTTTTGATACGTTAAAGGTAAACTCTTTTTTATACTTTCAATTTCATCATCATTTTGAAATTCTCCAAATGGAAAAAGTCGCGACAATCCTAAATAGATTACGGGACAACGGGGCAAAGAGTCTGATGTTCCTTTTCGATAAAATGGTTTAACTGCATATCGATTATTAAGAGTCGAATTATGTCGTCGGAAGTTCAAAGGATTTCTATCAAAATATTTAACTGTGAAAAGCGCCCCTTTTAGACCTCTAGCAGGATCATTATATTGCTTATCGCCGCGAGTCAAACTTTCAATTTTTGGGTTTATTACTTTATTTACCTTATTAATAATTTCTAAACAGCTGTTATCAACAAGCCAAGAGCAGCTTCTATTTACTAATTGAAAGGAATTGCTAATTATATGAAGAAGTGAAGTCTTACAAGTTCCATTTGTACCGGAAATTACATTGATGCCACGTGAAAATTCAAATTCTAAATTTTTAATTTTTCTATATTGTACAATTGACAGCTTTTCAACCATTATTACTTCTCTCCTTTAACGGTATGCTAATGAATGTGCAACTAGTTAATTAGAATTTTTGCTTAAACCATTCACATTTTCACATCTTTTATGACATAATTCAATTATTTTCTTATATTATATAATGGTGTAGTACTTATCACAATAGATTGTGGTATAATTTGTAACAATGAAAAGATTCTAAATTTCTTTTATACTGGATATCTCATTTACAGCATATACTCAAACTTTATAGTTTCTAGAAGCCAGCTAGTTCATCATATTACTTTTTATTCTGTTCAGCATGTTGACAGCAAGATTCACCTTCTTGTGATTTTGCTGTGCCTGCTTTTTCTTATCATAGCATTTTTCCTTTTTTTCGTCCTTTTAGCAAAATCCACTTGTTTTAAACCAAATAAAGAAAAATGTTTTATATTCTTCCTAAAACGTAAGCAAGCAAATATATCAAAATTTAGGTGCTTCTAATGGATACCCTAAAAAAGCCTGTCGTAAATTTTAAAACTGGCAGACTTGTTCATGTAACTGATGAATAAGTTTCCTTTTAAAAAGGAAACTAGCAAATAAACTATTATAATTGAACCGCATTTCCAACAGGAAACGGCGGTAATGGTAAGTTTGATATTAATAATTCTTTACCTTTTGTACGGATTTTAGACGCACATGAGTAATCTAGAAAAAAGGGTCTATATTGTGCTCCTGTATCGCTATAAAGTCCGCAAATAAATGGTGCATCATCGTAACTAATAAGCCAGTCTAAGTGGCGAACTTCTCTAACATATTTGGAAAGTGTTATATGGTCTTGTTTAGTGTAAAAATGCCGATATATTTTTGAACCTTTTTCATAATATGGTGGATCAAAATATGCAAAACAACTTTCTTGTAAGAAACGAGCATTTTGTGTCTTCATAAATGCAATTGCATCATTACAATAAACCTCTACACTATCTCGATATTTCGCAAGATGTTTAATAATACTAATAATGCGTGTTTTGTTAAAGCGACAGTCAATATTATATTGAGAGGTTTGGTTGATGCCACCAATTGGGTTTGCTTTTAAAATACCAGAAAAATTTGTACGATTAAAAAACAATCCAGCAAAACCCAAATCTAAAATAGAGGCTTGATTTACGTCTGTAATTTGTCGATAGTGATTTAACTGATGCCACGTTTCTATTGTGATAGGAGTATTTAATATTCTCTCACATAGATCATCAGTTAAAGAAAATACACTTTTCCAAAATGCATATATTAAGATATCTTTTTCACAAAGGATGAGCGAATGAATAGATTTTCGTTGTAAAAGTTCTAATCCTACAACTGCACTTCCTGCATAAGGTTCAATAAAACAACATCCTTGCAGATTATTTTCATGTAATAAATCATCTATATAATCTATAAGTGTTCTTTTTGCCCCCGGATAACGTAGGGGGTTAATTGTCTCTGGCATAAAATCACATCCTTACGGTAACGAATCAATAATGCTTTGAATTAAATAGAACATTCCACCACAAGCTATACCTTCTAAAGTGTCTGAGGAAACTCTAATATTTTCAGGACGATGGATATTAGCATTTAAAAAATCGCGATGAGATGCGGCGATAACCCTATCAAATGCATCAACCATTTCACGCTTTGGAAGAACAGTTGTCTTGTAAGTACTGGACTTAATAAAGTTTTCTATTCCGTTTAAAGTAGGGAAGGACTTTCGTGGGACTGTTGCGCAATAAGCTCCCCATAAATTCACTTGATTTAATCGCAATTTTAAAGCTTGTTCATATACAGTACGAAGTATCATACCAGTAGCAATAGGAAACATCTGGTATGCCTTTTTGCGGCCACAATTTATATTAGAGAGCTTATAAAGTTCATGTAACGCAGAAAGCAGTCCTTCATGCAAAGGGTCCCCTGGTTTCAATTTTCCTTCCCAACTGATAGTTTCAAAAAATGCTCTGGGAGGTGGTCCACCTGGAGGAGGGCCTCCAGGTGTTGAACCACTTGTTACATTATCGCTACAATTTTTGATACTGCTTGCATCTTCACCTATAGGATCTTTTGCTCCTCTTTTTACAACAGTAGCTATAGCTCTCGTTGCACTATCATCATCAGGTTTTTCGCCGGAATCGGTGATATTATCAAGTGGAATAGGATCGACTTTATTTGCTATTTCATTTGGTTCTTCTTGCACAGCCAGTTCAAGAAGAGGAATAATACCATTTATATCAGTTAAAACATTACGGGTATTTATCCTTTCTGTTATAATAGTTTCTTCAAACACTAACTGAACAATTTGATTAAATAAAGCACTATCTAACTGACTTATAGTATTATGTTCATTATCATAAGAAATTTTTAATATCTCAGAAGGTTTGACTAGTGCTCCATGAAAATGAAACTTTGCTTTAAAAACCCTTAAAAATGGGTCAATCTTCAGATCTACAATTTCTCTTGAAAAATCCGGATGACCCTCACGGTACTTATTATATGCATGCAAAAAGAATTTGTAATCTCTAATATCACTTTTAATTTCACTTTCTTTTATTCCTGTGATTTTAGCTAAGTTTTGCACAGTTCGACCAATTTGATAATTTGAAGCAAAGAACTGCTTTTTAGCAATTGGTCTCCATTGCTTAACTCCTTCAATATGACGTTTCGACATCAATTCTATAGCTGCCTCTCTATTAGGTAGAACGTCTACCTCAATAAATCGGCAATTTTCTTTAACTTTATCTGATGTTGTTGGTATTTTATGTGTAAATCCATCGGGAATTAATTCCCTGGATAACAACATTTGGAGTGAACATGTTCTTCTGTTGCCTTCTACCACAACATATTTACTACCCTTTTGTAACACTACGATTCGTTCACCCGGTAAAAGACCACCGTAGTTATTTATTGCTACTGCTAACTGACAAGTATCCTCATATGTAACCAAATACTTCCTTATATCTGCCTGTTCTTTTTTATTTAATATGACAAAACGCGGATTCTCATCATCAAGCAATAAATCTAATGGGGAAATTGTTATGGTCAAAGTATGTACACCTCCCTTATGCTATTTAAAAATTACCTATATTATTAAAAATATATAAAGCATATAAAGCAAAATGAGACATAAATATACAAAATTACTATAGCACAAAAAGAAGGGAATGCCAATAGTATGTGGGAATATTTGGAAAATTATATACAAAAGAGAATACACTCTAAAAAACCAGCAGTTTCTTATCGCTGTCCAATCTTAAACTTGCTCATTCCTGGGTAATATATTACGCTTAAACACTTTTATTTAAATAAAGTGTACATATTGTCTACACATTACATTTCTTACAAAACGGAAACATCATTTTATCTTTCAACACTTTAATACTGAAACATCGCTTTCTGTTATGAAATCAGTGAACTTCGTAAAGCAGCGAAAACTCAACATTTTCAGGCAATCTTCCTTTATATTTCTATTATTGATCCCTTGTAGTTTGATTTTTTTGTGTGCTAAGAAAACATAAGTCGAAAAGACATGTCCTCTTGCATGTTCGTTTTATTTTTGCTAAAACTGTATTTTAATATTACCGGTACTCAGTAAAATGATTACACTTAGTATATACATAAATAACCTATACTTTAGATGTTAGATAAGTATACTAGTATAAAATGCTTCAATAATATCTTCTAAAAAGATTTCGCGCTGAACAATCACAAGGTTACCTAATATTGGCTTGAACTACATCAAGGTAACTAAGGAGGGGTATGTTTCAAAAATTCGATTGTGATATTCCTCGCTTCTTACAGTCATCATTTTCTAAATTACTTTTCAGTTAATGGAGTGACTGATAGAATATTTTTTAATTATATAGTCCGTAAAGAATACCTACAATCCACGCCACCTATTAATTCAATAAAATATGTGCTTATGAATGGAATCTACCATGAAGCTTTAGCAGCCATGGTAGATGTTTTTTTGATGGTGCGGATAACATAATATGATGTATAATAGTATCATAACCGATTATTTAATACACTTTTTGAGGCTGCATGATTGGTTTGGTGCAATGCAAAAGCAAAAGGAGGACTGCAATATGGATACCAGGCCGGTAACAGTTTTTGAACCAGGATTAGGGGGTTCGGCAAATTATCGCATACCATCACTCATCTCAACCAAAAAGGGAACCCTAATAGCAGCAATCGATGCCAGGAGGGACGAACCCGGAGACAACCCAAACAATATTGATAAAGTTATAAGACGCAGCACTGACAACGGAGAGACCTGGGGCGATATACAGCTTCTTGTGGATTATCCCGGAAGAGGAAGAAAGGAAGGATCTGCAGCTATTGACCCTGCTATGCTGGAAGATAAGGAGACCGGCACCATATGGATGATATATTGCCATACTCCGGGAGGTATCGGCCTTTGGAACTCCAGTCCGGGAACCGGTTTTGACTCCAATGGTTACAGGCTTCTGTACGACGAATCTGGCAACATTTATACCCTGAGAGAAGAGGGAGAAGTATTCGATGCATCCGGAAAAAAGACGGACATGGTGGTTGATAGAGGTGGCAATGTTTATATAGGTAATGATAAAATAGGAAATATATATCTGGACAGGGGACCTCTTTTAGAGGCGAGAACTTCATTCCTTCAGGCTATTTACAGCAAGGATGACGGGCTGTCATGGTCAGAACCTATTGAACTGAATCCTCAGGTGAAAGAACCTTGGATGAGGTTTATTGGGGCAGGGCCTGGAATAGGAATACAGCTTACTTCACCCAGATATAAAGGGAGAATCGTATTTCCCATATATTACTCAAACAACCCGGATAACGGTGAGCCAAGGATGTCATGCTGCTTGATTTATAGTGACGATCATGGGACGACATGGAAAAGAGGCAAATCCCCCAATGACGGACGAGTATGGGAAGGCAGCATATTGGACTCCAGGACGCTTAGCATCAGAGAAGCCGAACTTACAGAGTCCCAGGTGGTGGAGCTTGACAATGGAGACCTTTTGTATTTTATGAGAAATCACAGCAGCAAAAGGAGGACAGCCTTTGCATATAGCAGGGACGGTGGAGAAACATGGGGAGAAGTAGACTTCTTTGATGACTTTGCCGACCCCATATGCCAATCCACAGTGATTAAGTATCCTGACATTGGAGATGGGAAGGAACGCTTGATATTTGCAAACCCCTGCCATGAAACCCAGCGAATAAACGGGACCGTTAGGCTGAGTGAGGACGGTGGAAAGACCTGGCCATATTCAAAAGTCATTGACGAGGGCAATTATATGTACTCATGCCTTACCGTGCTTCCAACATATGAAATCGGTTTGTTATATGAAGGAAGAGATGATAAAATACGTTTTGTAAAGTTTACACTCGATTGGATAAAGAGCAAATATTGATTTACTACAGATAAAGGGGAATAGTCAATGGACTCTAAAAACAAGATAGAAGTTAGTATTTATGGAAACAGGTACACTCTGGTAGGAGCAGAACCCAAGGGATACCTGGAAGAAATTGCCCAATACATAGACAAAAAAATGGACGAGGCAGCACAGTCATGTAAAAATAAAGGAACATCAATGATTGCTGTTTTGGCAGCATTAAACGTTGCAGATGAGTATCATAAAAATTTGGAAGAGCTGAAAAAGCTTAAGCAGGAGCTTGTGGAAAAAGGAAAGCTCCTGGAATCCCGGGAAAAACAGGTGGGGCATTATGAGAGAGAATATGGGAAATTGATGTCGGAGATTAAAACCCTGAAAGCAGACATCAGCAGCCGGGAGCAGTCATTTCATAAAAAGGTGGAAGAGCTGAGGGACGAATATGCCCAGAAAGAGAAGAAGCTCCTTGCGGAAAATAAAAAATTGTTTGATGAGTTTGAACGGTTTAGGAAAGACTCCAGCCAAAAAGAGCAAAAGCATCTGCAAGATATTGAAAACTTAAATTACGCTCTGGAAAGCACTAAGGAAAAACTGCAGACAGAAGTGGAAAGCTTGAAAGCAGAGCTGAAGGAAAAGGATAAACAGCTGACGGAAATGGAGAGCCTGAGAGCAGAGCTGCAAGAAAAGGATAAACAGCTTTCGGAGATGGAAAACCTGAGGACAGCACTTCAAGAAAAGGATAACCAGCTCTCTGAAATGGAAAACCTGAGGGCAGAACTGCAGGAGAAGGATAAACAGCTGTTGGAGATGGAAAACCTAAGAGCAGAGCTGCAGAAAAAGAATCAGCAGATATCTGAAATGGAAAACCTGAGAGCAGAACTGCAGGAAAAAGAAGAGCAGCTATTAGAGATGGAAAACCTGAGAGCGGAGCTGCAAGAAAAAGATAAACAGCTGTTGGAGATGGAAAGCTTGAGGGCAGAGCTGCAGGAAAAGGATAAACAGCTATCTGAAATGGAAAATCTGAGGACAGCACTGCAGGAAAAGGATAAGCAGCTATCAGAAATGGAGAACCTGAGGGCAGAACTGCAGGAAAAGGATGAGCAGCTGTTGGAAATGGAGATCATGAGGTTGGAACTGCAGGAAAAAGATAAGCAACTTTCGGAAGTGCACAACCTGAGGGCAGAGCTGCAAGAAAAAGATAAACAGCTATCTGAAATGGAAAATCTGACGGCAGCATTGCAGGAAAAGGATAAACTGCTTTCTGAGAGTGAAAGCTCGAAAAGGGATTTGCAGGACAGCATCCGAGAGCTGCTGGACGAAAACTCCAGCCTTAAGGAAAAGATTGAAGAGCTTAAAGATAACAGCGACTTGAATTCCGAATTACAGCAAAAGCTGGATATTATCATGAAGGAAAATGAGAATCTTAAAGCTGAGCTTAATATGAGAAATCAGGTTTCCGGTGAGTTGGCAGAAGAGATTGCGCACTTAAAATCTGAAATCGAAGAAAGGGAAAAGGAGCAGGCAAAAGAGGTTGAACGATTGACGAAAGAAGCCCTGGATAGGGAGGAGCAGTACAAGGCAAGCATAAGGGAGCTGGAATCCCTATTCAAGCAAAAAGAAGAAGATCTTCTGACAGCTAATGAGCAGGCTAGAAAAGAATATGCGGAGAAAGAAAGAGTATACCGTATTGAAATAGAAAAGCTGCAGCTTGCGCTGGAAGACAAAGAAAACGAGCTTAACGAATTTATCAGGACTTTTGATGAAAAATAAAAAAGCCGTAGAGCTTGTGCTATTTTAGCACAAGCTCTACAGGACAATGATCCGAGCCTAATATGTCAGAATGTATTATCGCGTCCAAAAGCTTGTCCTTAAGCCTTTCAGATACGCAAAAGTAGTCAATGCGCCATCCTGCATTTTTTGCTCTGGCATTAAACATGTAGGACCACCAGGTATATGCTCCTGTCTTTTCAGGATAGAAGTAACGATATGTATCGATGAACCCGGCATTCAATAGCTCGGTGAATTTACCCCTCTCCTCATCGGTAAAGCCGGCATTTCTACGGTTGGATGACGGGTTTTTAAGATCTATCTCTTTATGGGCAACGTTCAAATCGCCACAGACTATTACAGGCTTTTTAGCATCCAAATGTTTCAGATAGTTTCTGAAATCATCCTCCCATTTCATTCTGTAGTCCAGCCGCTCCAACTCCCTCTTTGCGTTTGGAGTATAAACATTGACAAGATAATATTCCTCAAACTCAAGGGTAATTACTCTCCCTTCCTGGTCATGTTCATCAATATTTATACCATAAGCAACAGAGATAGGTTTAATGCGGGAGAAAACAGCTGTACCCGAATATCCCTTTTTTTGGGCGTAATTCCAATACTGGTGGTATCCTTCCGGATTGAACTGAATCTGGCCTTCCTGCAGCTTGGTTTCCTGTATGCAGAAAACATCGGCATCTGCGCTATTAAAAAAATCAAGGAAGCCTTTTTCCATACAAGCTCTAAGTCCGTTTACATTCCATGAAATAAATCTTGGCATTTTGTCCTCCGCTAAAATCCGCTAAAATATGAAAAATTCAAATGCTTTTAAGAATGCTTTCTGGTCTCACCATCTGCTGCTTTTGCTTTTTGCCTTTTTGGAGCTGATTTTGTTGACTATTACCAAAATCAAAATCGCTGCGACAATGGCGACCAAAATATACCTTACTTTATACACCTGCTCCATAGCAGCCAGAAATGTATCGAATATATCCTTCTCCATCACTGTTGCGTTGGAAATAAGGTTGGTTTCGGTTATCGTTTTGCCATCCACTGTGAAGATAGCTTTACCTACAACCTGGCCTTGTGTAATTGGACCTAAGAGCTTAACTTCATCTTCGCCATTTTTAGTATCGGCAAGAAGCTCAGGGTCCCATTGCATGGTCATCTCTATTTTTGAGATATCATCTGTCAGCAGTATGTCAGAATATCCGGTTTCGGCCGATACATCAAGGCTGACCACTTGCTTTCTGTATTTTTTCCCGACATTTACGCTTCCTAAAATTTGCCCTTTTTCAAACAATGTGTGTTCTTTAAAGCTATTAAACCCGTATTCGAACAAAGCTGTAGTATCCAGCCACCTGGACTCCTCATCGGGTTCTTTCATGACGACGGCAATTAAATCCATACCGCTTTTTGAAGCGGAAGCTGCCAGGCAAAAACCGGAATAGGAAGTATGGCCGGTTTTGATACCGGTAGCAAACTGGTAGTAATATTTACCATATTGATTTACCAGCTCATTTCTGTTCACCCAGAGCCTGTGCTCCCCGTCAGGAGCGGTGGTTTCCAGCACCCTGGTTTTAACAATCTCATTGAAAAGGTCATACTTCATCGCTTCTCTGGAAAACAGAGCTATGTCATAAGCTGAAGTATAATGGTTTTCATCATGATATCCGTCAGGGTTGACAAAATGAGTATCCTTTGCACCCAGCTCTGCTGCCTTTTTATTCATCATATCAGCAAAATAGCTCAATGATTCCTGAATCCCCATAGAGGCATCCCCTGATTTTTTCCTGGCTACGGTGACAGCAGCGGTATAAGCGGCATCATTGCCTGAGGGGAGCAAAAGCGCCCACATGAGGTCCCGAGCCGACATGGTTTCACCTATTTTTAATCCCGACGCACTGGAATCCAATCCTATATGCTTGATCTCATCCCCTACGGTTACAGTGTCATCAAGATCTAGATTTTCCAATACTAATATGGCGGTAAGTATTTTAGTAGTGCTTGCAGGATAAATCTGCTTATGTAATTCTTTTTCATATAGAACTTTTCCTGATTTGGCTTCCATAAGTACAGCACTTTCAGCTTTTAACTCCGGAGCTGTGGAAGCTTTTGCAATTAACGGGTTAAACTGAAATAGAACAACGATTGCTAGAACTAAAGTTAAAACTCGCTTCATCTTTTGATCTCTCCTGTGCATAGTATATTTTATTGCATTTGACTTGCTGAGCAGGGTAAATGCCAACGGGAAATCGGCCTGCCGGTTAGCAATAAGTTGTTTTATTGCTAACAACCTTCATTATATCACATAAACTTGCATTATGAATTTCCAATTTGTTTTAAATAATCACTGATTCCTGATTTAATGGCATTTTAGCTCCCAAATTTTCAAAAAAGCTTCTATGTTTCCTTCCATCCGTAGTCCATATGGACAGAGAGATCATATAGCTGACAAATTTCAGAAAAATTTGGACATAAAAACTGCGCTCTTTTTAAATAATATAATATATAAACATTTTTGAACATAAAATTTTAAATGACAGGAGACAAGGATATGGACATAAACATGATCAATAGTTTTCCAAAAACATTTCCACCTCAAAAACAGGATAAACAGCCGGGTATAGAAAGTCAGATGAATCCGCGGCCTGTGTTTGAAGATCCAAACTACAGGCCGTCGGTAAAGCTCCATGGGAAAACTGCCATAATCACAGGAGGTGACAGCGGAATCGGAAGGGCCGTTTCAATAGCCTTTGCCAGTGAGGGAGCCGATGTTGCCATAATTTATCTGGATGAGCACAGTGATGCTGAAGAGACTAAGATGCATATTGAAAAAAGAGGAAGAAAGTGCCTGCTGATACCCGGAGATATCGGAGATGAACGCTTTTGCATGCAGGCGGTGCAAAAAGTCATCGGAGAGTTTGGCAAAATCGACGTGATAGTGAACAATGCTGCTGAGCAGCATCCGCAAAACAGTATAGAGGATATCACTGCGGAGCAGCTGGAAAGGACATTCAGGACCAATGTATTTGGAGTTTTTTATCTTACAAAGGCTGCCATGCATTATTTAAAGGAAGGAGCATCCATAATAAACACTACATCGGTTACTGCCTACGCCGGGAATGAAAGGCTGCTGGACTATTCCAGCACCAAAGGGGCTTTGACGACCTTTACCCGATCCCTGGCCTTGCAGCTGGCATCCAGAAATATAAGGGTCAATGCCGTTGCACCGGGTCCGATTTGGACTCCCCTTATAACTTCTTCAGCTTCTTCGGAGCAGGAGGTGACAGAGTTCGGTGCAAATACTCCCATGGGCAGGGCAGGTCAGCCGGTAGAACTAGCCCAAGCATATGTTTATCTCGCTTCCGACGATTCATCCTACATGACCGGGCAGACAATTCACATAAACGGCGGAAAAATAGTAATCGGTTAGCTGGCTTATTCATTCTTTCAGGCTGTTATCAATTTATGAAAAAATTTCATAGCATTAAAATTCTTTTAATACAAAGAATTTTATATAGGTGGCAAAGTTATTGCGTTATTATTTGAAATAATTGCAATAATATGCAATATATACCTGATTAGCGTACAGAAAATGTACAGAATTGAAAACTGATGAAAGGATGAAGAGAATGAAAGCTGTTATCATGGCAGGCGGGGAAGGTACAAGACTCAGACCGTTAACTTGCAGTAGGCCGAAGCCAATGGTTCCGGTTGCAAACAAGCCTGTTATGGAGCATATCATCGAACTTTTAAAAAAACACAACCTTACTGAAATAGCCGTAACTCTTCAATACATGCCGGATATAATTAAAGAATATTTCAATGATGGTAAGGAACTGGGGGTGGATATGAGATATTATGTAGAAAATACACCCCTGGGGACAGCAGGCAGTGTAAAAAATGCGGAAGATTTTCTTGATGATACATTTATTGTAATTAGTGGAGATGCCTTGACAGACATTGATTTGTCGGAAGTGATAGATTTTCATAATAAAAAAGGCTCAATGGCTACCTTGGTGCTTAAGAAGGTCGATATCCCGCTGGAATACGGTGTGGTGGTAACGGATGATGACGGCAGAATTGTGCGTTTTCTGGAGAAGCCCAGCTGGGGAGAGGTATTCAGCGATACTGCCAATACGGGAATATATGTGCTTTCACCGGAAGTGCTGAGTTATTTTAAGAAAAATGAAATGTTTGATTTCAGCAAAGACCTTTTTCCCATATTGCTTAAGGAAAACAAGCCCATGTATGGCTTTATTGCCGATGGCTACTGGTGCGATATAGGGGATTTGGCGGCATATAGGCAGGCTAATTTTGATGTTTTGGACGGCAAGGTAAAAGTAAATATTTCCGGTAAGCAGATCAGCAAAGGCATATGGGTGGACGAGGGTGCGGAAATAGATGAGACAGCGACAATAGAAGCACCCTGCATAATCGGAAAAAATTCGAAAATCAAGAAAAATGTACACATAGGAAGCTATTCGGTTATTGGAGAATCCAATATTGTCGAGGACAGGGCAGGCCTTAAAAGAAGCATAATATGGAAAAACTGCATTCTGGAATCCAATGCGCAGCTTAGGGGCAGCATACTATGCAACAAGGTTCATTTCAGGGAAAACACTTCGGCTTATGAGAATGCGGTTATAGGCGATGATACCACAGTAAGGGAAAATGCTGTGATTAAGCCGAACATCAAGGTATGGCCCAATAAATTGATAGATGAAAGTGTTGAAGTGAATTCGAACCTGGTATGGGGTTCTAAGTTTACCCGTACTATTTTCGGCAACAGAGGTGTGGCAGGAGAGATTAATGTTGACATAACACCGGAATATGCTTCAAAGCTTGGTGCCGCCTATGGTGCAGTATTCAAGGGAAAAGCAAAAGTGGGGATAAGCTGTGACAGATCCAATTCTGCCAACATGCTGAAAATTTCCTTTATTTCCGGATTGCTTTCCTCCGGGCTTGAAGTGTATGATCTGGGAAACCTGCTGCTGCCCATGACCCGATCCGCCGTCAGGTTTTATAAATTTGACGGAGGTATCCATATAAGCACTTCATCAGAGGACATGGCTCGTTTGTTCGTTGACTTCCTCGATAAAAACGGAAGCAATATAGACCGTGGACTGGAGAGGAAAATAGAAAATGTCTTTATAAGGGAAGATTTTTCACGCTGTGAAGGCGACTTGATAAAGCGCGTGGAAGTGATTCCTGATTACAGCAAATATTACCTTCACAGTATCATAAACAACGTAAAATCGCAGAAGATGAATTTTCGTGTGGCGCTGTTTTCCAACTCCGACTTTATCACCAATACCATGAGCACCCTTTTAAAGGAGCTGGGATGTGAGGTCGGAATTATCCGGCAGAAGCTCATCAATACCAGGACAATAAAGCAGAGCACGCTGGCGGCTGACGTCAGATATTTTTCAAATTATATAAAGACAAGGAAATTCGATCTTGGCGTGTCCATAGAGGATAATTCGGAGAAAATGATGCTGGTGGACAACAAAGGAAGGATCGTCACCGAGGACATGTTCATTGCACTGGTGTCCCTGATATTATTAAAAATGATGAACGGTGGTATGGTGGTCGTTCCTGTTTCAGCAAGCCAGGTAGTGGAAAAGATTGCAGAACAGCATAATGGCAAAGTATTGAGGGCAAAAACCTCACTGCAGGACTTAATGGCAAAGATGCTGTGCAGTGAAGTGAAGGAAGGGATGCTGGAGCAGTTCACCATGCATTTTGATGCAATGGCCGGTCTTGTTCGGATACTGGACTTCATGGCATCAAATGACTGCAAATTGTCGGATCTGGTGGAAATGATCCCGGATTTCCATATAAACCGGAAAGAGGTGGAATGCCCCTGGAATGCCAAAGGCAAAGTGATAAGGCAGATTATGCAGGAGGCAGGCAAAGACAGAGTGGAGACCCTGGAAGGCGTCAAAATCCATCAGGACCGGGGATGGGTTTTGGTTCTGCCGGATGCGGAACGGCCTGTATGCAAGGTTATAAGTGAAAGCTACTCAGCAGAATTTGCAGAGGAATTGAGTGACCTTTATGTAAACAAGGTGAGGGAAATCAGCAGGAGCTGATGCAAAATCAGAGGAAATATGAAAGTAAAACAGGGACATTAACTGCCCCGTAAAAAGATGAATTTATTCAGCAAAGCCGGTATTAAATTATCGTTTTCAAAGGAAACACTGACCGGGCCGGATCAATGTGACCATATGTGATATGAATACTCAAACCGGCTATACAGGATTTTTTATAAGAATAGCTTCAGGTAATCAGTAGCAATTTATAGCGAAGGAAGATTATCCTGCAATAAAAAAACTAAGTCACCATCGCCGCTTATAAGGCTGGTGACTTTTTTTATGCCTAATGATAATACATGCTTTCATCGGATTGAAGCTGCAGATTCGGTATATACTGCTTAAAGCCGTCCACATAGTCCTTTACCGCATCACAGAAGGCATCATCATCGGTCCGGCTGAAAACTGAGAAGATTATGTCATCCATATAATCATCAAAGTAAGTAGTTATCAGGAAATTCTTAACCCGCAGGTCGGTAAGGCCACGGAAGAAGTTCCTTGCCGGGGTAAGCCCCACATCTATTATGGCGCTTAAATCATCCAGGACGATGTCATAGTTGCTGTTGGAACGCAATATCTCCATATTGCCCATGTCCATGTTATCGTAGGTTTGGAATCCCAGCCGTTCCAGCTCATCCTGAATTATGGCTCGGCAGAAGAAATGCCTGACCGATTCAAAATGAGCCTTCTTATACCTTTCCAGATAATATTCTTCCGTGAAGTCGATATTGGTTCTTTTTAAATAAACTTCATCCTGTACAAGAAGTTTATTGTCCATGAGAAATTTCAAGAAATTGACATCCCTGTCACCGCCGCTGTCTGCCCTTGAATTGTCCAATATATTTTCCAGGGAGACACTGACTTCCCTTCTATGCAGTTTGTCAAGCAACTTGCTGTTTTTCAAAATCATCACCTCGGTTTTATTATGTCCATATAGATTATTTATAATAGATTGTTTACATATCGTACCCATAGTTTTAAATTGGATGTGGTTCCGGATGAAAGGAAAAACATAATCAAAGCTGTGAATGCAGCGCTTGTGATGGAGAGCTTCGATGCAATTTACGTGAGATAACAAAAGGAGGGCAGGAATGAAAGGTATCCTTTTACTTACTTGAATTCAGATGAACATTTAAGTGATTTCAACATGCCTTTCTGTATAATGCAACCTACTATAAGCATTAGAAGTTCACGCCAGATCAAAGGAGTATATACCTTAACCAGGGAGGATATTGTGTCTGCGCGAAGGTTTGAAGATGTGATTGCTCACGGAGGTTACCCTATTGATGTTCATAGCCCTGATGGCAAAGAAGAGGTGGTAAAGGATGAGGATAATATCACATAGGGATGCATGTATAGTATACCTTACAGGTGTCTGATAAATAACAGGAATGCAAACCTTATCACAGTAGGCAGATGCATTTCCGCAACCTTTAAAGCTCAGGGGGCGATCAGGACGACTACTATTGCGGGAGCTGTAGGTCAAGCTGGAGGTGTAGATGCATATCTCGCAGTAAAGTATGAACAAAAGGCACTGGAAGTAGATGTACATGGAAATTCAAAGAATTCTCATTAAAGAGGAAGCGAAACTGGAAATATAGCAAAGGCTTGAAGATATTTTCCACATCTACAAGTGGAGGGTAGTGATGGTTTATGGCAAGAAAAGATTTTATTTCCCACCACAACGGCATGTTTGCAATAGCAAGCAGAAGCTTCTTTGGTTATAACATTATGAAAGCAGCAGGGGTTTTATGGCCTTGCTGCTTTTTGAGTACCTGAAATATTGCTATGGTTCATTTCCCTTTACATTGGGTGTTTAAAGTGCTATATTTTTATCTGTTACAAAATAACAATATCTGGTAATTTAAAAACCCGAGTGCTAAAAAAATTATGCTTTAAAATTAATGGAATCAGCAGCTCTTGCATCGGATGATATTTTCTGCTGCCACTTGAAATTGCGCTATATTAAAAGTAGAATTTAAATAAGTACTATTTTGGCTTTTCATAAAAGCTATTTGGCAACAGAATCAAGGAACTTTATGTAGAAAATACAAATACAAACTAATTTATTTCAGGGGTTGGAGTATGAGCAAAAAAGACACAAGGCTTGTTTTCTTCATAGCTTTCGTGATGTTTGGCCTCTTACTGTCCGTTCAATTTAAGAGCATTTTGAAGGTAAACAGCAAGAAGCTTTCTGTGGAAAACAAGATTGTTCTGTATAAAGATCAGCTGGAAGCTGAAAAAGAAAAAACAAAATATCTTGAAGAGCAAATCAGCTTGGCAGAGAAGGACAGGGAAAACCTGTTGAATGAGCTGATTGAAAGTCAAGGGGACGAATACCTGCTGGCACTTAAGGAGAAGCTTGACAGGACGAACTTGATTGCCGGGCTGACGGATGTAAAAGGACCGGGTATCATCATTGAATTGGATGACGCCCCTGGCAGAAATCCGGACAACCCATTTGAGGACCCCAATGATCTTATAATACATGAGCCTGATATTTTGACCATATTGAATGAGTTGAAAAAGCTGGGAGCGCAGGCTATATCAATAAATGGCGAAAGGTTGGTCTCCACCAGCGAGCAGATATGCGCCGGACCTACCATTCTCATTAATAACAAGCGCTATCCGGTACCCTATGTTATAAGTGTCATCGGAGATCCGGAAATGCTTTACAACGGCATAAGTGAGAGCTTTATAGTATATATTTTGAGAAGCTATAGAATCAGAGTGGACATAAAAAAATCCAATGAAGTAATAATACCAAAGTATGAATATCTGCAAAAGGATATAGTGGGGGAGGGAACACTAAAATGAAGATGAAGATATACCGGAATATAGCGTTAACTTTGGTATGTATAATACTGGGCGTAATGGTTTCATGGCAATATAAAAGTGTAAACTTCAATCAAAAGAGCGTACAGCAGAATTATAAAAGAGTAGAGGAAGTAATGGACGAGCTTCTTTCGGAAAAACATAAAAATGAGCTCCTGAGCCAGAGATTGAATGAGTTAAACAAGGAAATAGAAGACTACAAAAATGCTACCAATGCTTATGCAGCTTTGAGCAAGGCTTTGGCACGGGCAGAAATGATAGCTGGGCTTACGGACGTAAAAGGTCCGGGGGTGATAGTAACTCTGGACAATAACATAGAAAAAAACGGCTATGTTGAGGAGACGCATATTTTAAGCGTGATAAACGAACTAAGGGCATCCGATGCTCAGGCGATATCCATCAATGGAGAGAGAATAGTTGCCATGAGCGAAGTGAGAAACACGGTTAACTATATCATGATAAACGGAAAACAGATGCGTCCTCCGTTTGTCATAAAAGCCATAGCTGACCCTGACAAGCTGGAGAGTTCTCTCACATTGCTGGGAGGTGTAAAGGAGAATCTGGAGCTGATATATCATATAAAGGTGGATATAAAAAAATCTGACAACATTGAAATTCCTAAAGTCAGGGATGACGGGACAGTAATCAAAACCGACAAGCTCACGCCTGTTAATGATTGATAAAGTTCAGCTTGACTTAAGAATAACAGTTGAGGATGTACCTCCAACTGTTATTTTTTTTATGTTCAAACAATATATATATTATAGATTGCAGCCTTGGATCAGTGTACTAAAGATTTCAGAGACATTTCTACAGGACATTGATTCTAAGGCTTTTACATAACCGGAGGGTATTTCGATGAAAAAATATATTTTAATTTTTTTACTGCTCTGCATCATGCTTTTTGCTATCAACATAGGAAGCAGAAAAATCAGTTATAACCCTAACCTGAGTGATCTTGGAGGGGTATACCTGCTGGATGAAGATGATTTGGATTTTAGTATGGAAATAAGTGGGATGCTTTCAGAAGGTGGAAGCATTGTGGCTGATGGCAAAAGATCTGATGAAGCTGTCGATGTCGCTGCAAATGGTCAGTCATACAACAGGATTTTGCGATGGGGCATAGCAAGGAAACCGGATAATCAGATACCTGCAGCTGATCCCGGCGCTCCTGAGCTTTTAGCCAAGTATGGAGGAGCATATATCGGGGATACTTCCAGGAAAGTAATTTATCTCACTTTTGATGAAGGGTATGAGAACGGATATACATCAAAGATTCTTGATGCCTTGAAGGCAAACAATGCAAAAGCAGTTTTTTTTATTACGGGTCCTTACCTCAAGGAACACCAGGACCTGGTCAGGAGAATGGTGGAGGAGGGCCATATAGTCGGCAATCATACAATACATCACCCAAGCCTTCCAACCATAAGCGACAGTCAAATTGAAGAAGAGGTTCTGGGACTGGAAAGAGCATTCAAAGAGAAATTCGGAAAACCGATGAGATTCTTAAGACCTCCCAAAGGGGAATACAGTGAAAAAACCCTAGCAATAACATATAAATTGGGATATTGCAACTTGTTCTGGAGTTTTGCCTACGACGACTGGTACAGGGATAAGATAAGAGGAGCCGATTACGCTTACAATATTGTGATGCGAAATCTCCATAACGGAGCTGTACTGCTATTGCATGCCGTATCCAAGGATAATGCCGATGCTCTGGACAGGATTATTAAAGGGGCAAAAGAACGGGGATATGAGATAGGAGATCCCATTGAGCTCTTGCCTGAAAGCCTAAAACAGAGGAATGATTAATGGAGCAGGCAAAACCATCCGGCCTTTAAAGCTAATCATAAATAAGCTGGAGTTTCTTACTCCTTGCTGCTTAAAGAGGCAGTTTAACAGGACTTTTATGTCCTATTGCAGTAACTTTTAAATTTTGTTCAGAGGAGATAATTATGCCACAGGATAGAAAAAAGCAGAATAAGCGAAAAAAAAAGGAAAAGGAGCCTGGTGCCGGCTTAAAGGAGAAAGTGACTGAAATCCTGGAACTGCCAAAAGAGGTTATATTGGATTTGCCCAAGATAACTTTGGTTGGTGCCGGAAACCTCATACTGGAAAATTATAAGGGAATCATTGAATACAGCGAGGAACGGGTCAGGATAAACACCAGCATCGGCATAGTGAAAATAACCGGAAGCAGGCTCGTAATAAAAGAAATCACATCGGAGGACATCATGGTTGATGGTGACATAGAATCTTTTGAGTTCCTAAAGTAATGCACTTGGTGGAGGTTTAAATGTTACTGCTGAGATTATGGAATTATGTACGCGGATATGTTATTATAATAGTTGAAGGTTACTTCCTGGAGAAGTTTATAAATATATGCACACGCCGGCAGATTTTGCTATGGGATTTGAAAAAGCAGAGCAAAAGCCGCATTTCACTGAAAATAAGCATAAAAGGGTTTAAAAAACTGCGGGACATAGCCAGGAAGACCCATTGCAGGGTAAGAATACAGGCGAAATGTGGTCTTCCCTTTGTAGTGCATAAATATAAAAAGAGAAAAGCATTCGTGCTGGGAGCCTTTATTTTTATAGCAATTTTTTACGTATTGACATCCTTTGTGTGGAATGTAGAAATAAATGGAAACAATAAGCTGGAAACCCAGGCGATAATGGATTACCTGGCTGATTACGGCATCAAGCCGGGAGTTTTGAAGTATGGCATTAACACCGATGAAGTAGTGAACAAAATAATGATGGACATGGAAGAACTGGCATGGGTGGAAATATCCCTCAAAGGAACAAAGGTAAGGGTGGAAGTCCGGGAGAGGGTCAAGCCTCCGGAAACCTTGCCTAAGGATCAGCCATGTGATATAGTAGCTGCCAGGGACGGGTTGATAAAATCGGTTTTCACAAAGGTCGGACAACAACAGGTAAAAGCCGGAGATACTGTCACCAGAGGTCAGGTTTTGATTTCAGGAACCGTGGTAAGCCGCAACGAGAATGTTCCGCCTAAGAAGGTTCATGCCATGGGCATCGTGAATGCCAGGACGTGGTATGAAAAGAAAGTGGCAGTAGAGACAGTGACGGAAGAAAAGGTAAGGACGGGAAGAAAAGCAGACATATACAGCCTGGAATTGTTCAATAAGAGGTTGAGTTTGCAAAGTAAACAGGTTCCTTTCCAAAATTATGAAAAAGTAGAAATTAAAAAAGAACTGTCAATTGGCGAAGATTTAGTTTTGCCTTTTGCAATAATTATTGAAACCTTTTATGAAAATAATATAATAAAGAAGGAAATAGATTTGGATGAAGCCAAATCTATAGCAGCCGAAAAAGCAAGACAGGAGCTGGCAGAAGAAATCCCTGAAAGCGCTCAGATTGTAAAAACTGATTTGAAATTCACTGAGGATGA
Source organism: Clostridium thermosuccinogenes (assembly GCF_002896855.1). Taxonomy (NCBI): domain Bacteria; kingdom Bacillati; phylum Bacillota; class Clostridia; order Eubacteriales; family Clostridiaceae; genus Clostridium; species Clostridium thermosuccinogenes. Next base: position 1,835,894 of record NZ_CP021850.1, read on the forward strand.
AAATGGGAAACTGACAGCCGTGGTTCTAATTGAATGTCTCGAAGATATCGGCGTGGAAAAAGCGATTGGAGGAAATTGATTGGAAAAACTCACAGAAAAAACTGTAGAATATGATAGCATGGAGAATGCGATAAACCTGTTTGGAAATTTTGATGAAAACATTCGCATCATTGAGGATGCCCTGAATGTAAAAGTTATATCCAGGGACACGGAGATAAGGATTGTCGGCGATGCAGATGCAGTGGATAAGGCAGAGCTGATAATAAAGAGGCTTATAGAAGTCTCCAGCAAGGGAGATACGATAACCAAGCAAAGTGTAAGTTATCTTGTCCAGCTGGTAAAGGACGGACACTTAGAATACATGAGCGATTTCATGAATGAATATATCTGCCTTACTGCCAGAGGCAAGCAAATAAAGGCTAAAACCCACGGACAAAAGGTTTATGTGGAAAAAATAAAGCAAAATGATATTGTGTTTGGAATCGGTCCGGCCGGCACGGGGAAAACATTCCTTGCAGTGGCTATGGCCGTAACTGCCTTTAGGAACAAAGAGGTTGACAGGATCATTCTTACAAGGCCGGCAGTTGAAGCCGGGGAAAAGCTGGGCTTCCTGCCCGGTGACTTGCAAAACAAGGTTGACCCGTATCTGAGGCCGTTGTATGACGCCCTTTATGAAATCATGGGTGCGGAATCCTACTTGAAATACCTCGAAAAAGGCATGATTGAAGTGGCTCCTCTTGCTTATATGAGGGGAAGGACACTGGATGATTCGTTTATTATCCTCGACGAGGCTCAGAACACTACTCCCGAGCAGATGAAGATGTTTCTTACCAGGATCGGGTTTAATTCCAAAGCCGTGATAACCGGAGATATTACACAAATAGATTTGCCCAAGGATAAAAAATCCGGCTTAAAAGAGATACAAAAAATTTTGAAGGATATAGATGGCATAGGATTTGCTTACCTGTCGGAAATGGATGTGGTGCGGCATGAGCTCGTACAGAAGATAATAAAAGCATACGAAAAGTATGAAAAAAAGGAAGGGAAATAGAAAAGAACATTATTTGATCTTTTTTTGGGGGGTTGTCAGTGGGTTCTAAAGATAAGAATTCTAAGAAGCGGGTCAAGGCAGTCCGGTTCCTGAGAAACATAAAGTTTCAAAGGATATTTATAGGGATTGTTACTTTGATTATAGCTTTTATTATTGTTGAAAGTGGAGCAACTCCGGAAAAATACAACTTAAAGCTGAATGAAGTGTCAAAAAGCAAGATTATTGCCACCAGGGATATAGAGAACAAATACAGGACAAAATTGAATGCAGAGGCGGCTGCCGATGCCACAGAGCCTGTTATGATTGAAATAATAGGAGCTTCTATAGATGTGGTTAACTGCCTGAATGATTTTCTGGCAGCCATAGATACCGCCAGGGATGATGTGGTAAATAATCTTATACAGAAGGGAATAACCAAGGAAAGTTACAATTACCAGGTGCAATTGGAAAACGAGCAGAACAAAGAGGCTGCCAAGCTTTTAGAAAATGCAAACAATCTTGGCATTACTTTATCTGAAGAGCAGGCCGCCCACCTGGTTTCAAGAGCGAGCGACGCCGACATCAGCGAGTTTAAAAAGACGGTGAGGCGCATTGTAAACGAAGCGGTAATACAGGATATTACTGTTGATAACCTTCCTACCCATGTATATAATGCCCAGAAAAAAGTGCTGGATTCAACATTGAACCAGGACATGAAAAACATTGGCTTATCGATTGTAAATTCCATCTTAAAACCCAATAGAACTATAGATGAAGAGCTGACGGAGCAAAAAAAGGAAGAGGCGAGAAACGACCCCAAGAACAAGGAGATAATTCTTAAAGGGAAAACCATCGTGGACGTCGGTGATGTGATAACCTTTGAGAAATATCAGCTTCTGGAAGAATTGAATCTGCTGGAGGAGAGCAGATTTGATTTTGGTCTGGCTTCCGGTATTTTTATAATTCTTATTTTGACCGGTGTATTGCTGGTGATCTATATGAATATGTTCCGCAAAAAGATGCTGGAGGACAGAAGTGAACTGTTGCTTCTTTCGGTTATAATTCTGCTTACGCTTCTGATGGCTCGCGCCGCAATCGAATACTCTCCGCTGGCAATACCTATTTTTATAGCCACCATGTTGATATCGGTTTTTCTGGATATGAAGCTGGCAATGATAGTGAACTTCATTCTCACCATTGTGATTTCTTTTATGACAAAAGGGGATATCAGCTTTATATACATGGCTCTGATAAGCGGTTCCTTCTCAGGTTTCCTGGTGTATAAGGCAAACCAGAGGAATAGACTGTTCATGAGCGGTGTTCTGGTGGCATTTTTAAATGTGGTGGTTATTGTCTGCCTGGGAATAATTAATAATGACGATTTTAATACTATATTGAGGAACAGTTTTGTAGTTTTCCTGAATGGATTAGTATCGATAGTATTAACCATAGGTCTTCTACCATTCTGGGAAAGCATGTTCAACATAATAACGCCGATGAAGCTGATGGAGCTGGCCAATCCCAATCAACCGCTGATAAAAAGGCTTCTTATGGAAGCGCCAGGGACTTACCACCACAGCTTGATGGTAGGAAACTTGGCCGAAGTAGCTACGGAAGCTATTGGAGGCAATTCATTGCTGGCGAGGGTAGGCGCTTATTTCCATGACGTAGGTAAATTAAAGCGTCCAAATTTCTTCAAGGAAAACCAGATGGGGGACAATCCTCATGACAGGATGACAGCAAATTTAAGCACACTGGTGATCACCTCCCATACCAGTGATGGTGTTGAATTAGCGGAAAAATACAAGATCCCTAAGGCTATAAAGGATATAATCAAGCAGCACCATGGTACTACACTGGTGGCGTATTTTTACCATAAGGCGTTAAAAAATGAAAAGGCTGATGAGGTAAAGCAGGAAAACTTCAGATACAGCGGACCGAAACCCGCCACCCGGGAAGCGGCGGTGGTCATGCTGGCAGATTCGGTAGAAGCGGCGGTAAGATCGATGCCTGATAAAACCGAAGGAAAGATTGAAGGATTTATAAGAAAAATCATAAAGGACAAGCTGGATGACGGGCAGTTGGATGAATGCGACCTGACCTTAAAGGATCTGGACGATATTGCAAAAAGCTTTTTAAAAGTATTCAGCGGATTTTTCCATGAAAGGCAGGAGTATCCTGAGATTAAGATAAAGCAGATCCAGGCAGGGGAAGAGGAGGTAACCCCGGCTGCTGCCGAATCGGAAAGAAATGCTCAGACGTATGGCGGAAGGAGTATGTCAAATGGCAATAATAATAGAGAATCTGCAAAACAAAGTAGCGATAACCGATGAAATTGAAAACCTGATAAGGAATGCTGCTGAGTTAAGCCTGGAATTGCAAGGCTTTACGCTTCCGGCGGAAATAGATATTCTTCTGGTGGATGATGAAAAGATAAGGGAAATAAACAATGAACACAGAAACATCGATTCTCCCACTGATGTTCTGTCCTTTCCCATGGTGGATATGAAGGAGGGTGTGATTATATCGGATGAGGGGGATTATGACCTGGATGAAAACACTCTGATTCTTGGAGATATAGTAGTTTCCCTTGAGACTGCCAAAAGGCAGGCGGAGGAATACGGTCATTCCTTTGAAAGGGAACTGGCCTTCCTAGTAACTCATGGATCTTATCACCTGCTGGGCTTTGACCACATGGAGCCGGAAGAGGAGAAACGCATGATGGAAAAGCAGGAAGCTGTTTTATCAAAAATGGGGCTGGCAAGATAATGAAAAACAAAAGGATTGCCGACAGCTTTAAAAATGCGATAAACGGAATAGTATATGCTGTCCGGAATGAACGTAACTTGAAGATACATATGACAGCAGGAATATGCGTAATGCTCCTCGGCCTGTATTATAGAATTGAAAAAACAGAATTTCTCATCCTATGTATTACAGTTGCCCTTGTGATAGTGTGCGAGCTGTTAAATACAGGGATAGAAGCGTTGGTGGATATAATTGTGGATGTATACCATCCAAAAGCGAAAATAATAAAGGATGTGGCTGCCGGTGCCGTCTTGCTGTCGGCTGTTATGTCCTTGGTGGTCGGATATGTCATATTTTTTAACAGAGTGATTGAAGATGTAAAAGCTTTAATTGAGCGGGTAATCCTTCATTGAATATGAATGGGGTAGTATTGCCAATAACTATAAATAGAGCATTAAATGTTGATTTAATATATGATAAATTCTGGTTGTTTCATAGAAATCGGGGGGATTGCCATGGATTATTCAGAACTTATTAAAATGGCAGAAGAAGCAATGCAAAAGGCCTATGCTCCCTATTCCGGTTTCAGGGTGGGGGCTGCAGTGCTTTCTGGTAACGGCAGGGTCTATACCGGTGCAAACATTGAAAATGCATCTTACGGCGCTACATGTTGTGCCGAAAGGGTAGCGATATTCAAAGCCGTGTCGGAGGGTGAAAAGCGAATACAAGCGGTTGCTGTAGCCAGCAGCAGTGAAGAAACGGTTTTTCCCTGCGGCATATGCCGCCAGGTAATGGCAGAGTTCGGAAATGCTGAAATGAAGATTTTATGCGGCAAAAGCAAAGGCGAATATGAAGTTTATACCCTGGGGGAGCTGTTGCCCCACTCCTTCGGTTTGGATAGAGCAAAATAAAGCTTTTCGAGGCTCTGGCAGCAAAGGATATGGTGGTACAGGAGAGCTTTTATCTTCCAATGTGTTAATACGAAAATATGAATGCTGTTTTTATTATTGACTGTGCTTTGCAAGCATGAGTGGTTTTGCTGTATATACGGAAATTGCTGCCGGTGAATTGGATCGGCAGAGAAAAATGACAGAAATAATTCATTTACATAAAATTAAGGAGGAAGTATGAGTTTCAAGTCAGGATTTGTTACAATAGTAGGTAGGCCAAATGTAGGCAAATCAACCCTGTTAAACAGGTTTGCTGGTGAAAAGATTGCCATAATATCGGAAAAACCCCAGACTACCCGTAATTCCATAAAAGCTGTGATTACCGATGAGGATTCTCAGATCATTTTCATTGACACTCCCGGGGTGCATAAACCCAAAACAAAACTTGGCGAGTATATGATCAGTGTTGTGCAGGAATCCCTAAACGAAGTGGATATTGTATTGTTTCTCGTGGAAGCCACCGATTCCGCACCGGGAGCTGGAGACCAATATATAATAGAACAGCTCAAAGACTTAAAAACACCGGTTTTCCTGTTGATTAATAAAATTGACCTGGTCAAAAAGGAGCAATTGCTGGCGGTCATTGCAAATTATAAAAACTTGATGGATTTTGCTGAGATCATTCCTATATCGGCTGTCAATAACGAGGGCATTGACATAGTCCTGAAGGAAATCCGCAAGAGGCTTCCTGATGGTCCGAAATACTTTCCTGATGATATGCTTACCGACCAACCGGAAAAGGCAATAGTAGCCGAACTGATAAGGGAAAAGATCCTCGAGCTGCTATCCGATGAAGTTCCTCATGGTACAGGCATAGAGGTTATTTCTTTCAAGGAAAGGACCAATAAGGAATTAATAGACATTGACGCAACCATTTATTGCGAAAAAGAAAGCCATAAAGCTATAATAATAGGTAAGGAAGGCAGGATGTTGAAGAAGATAGGAAGCCGGTCAAGAGAAGATATAGAAAGGTTCCTTGGAACCAGAGTTTACCTGAGATTATGGGTAAAGGTAAAAGATGACTGGAGAAACAGTGATGCCATGTTGAAAACGCTGGGCTACAGAAAATAAGCACTGCCTAATGCGCATTTAACATATATGTGAACTTTGAAGATATATAAAATTTTCAAGTATACAAAATATTTTTTAGTGTAATCTAATATTAGCTGATAAAAATTACAAAAGACAAAAAAGGGGGATTCACATTTATGTTAAAGGAATTTGCATGGAGTGCTTTTGAAAAAACCGGCAGTGTAGATGCATATGTATTTTATAAAGAAATTGAAGCCCACGACAAAATCCAGGAAAACAATGCTCTTGCCAAAGAAGAGGTTGCCGCAAGCAAATAGATTAGTCCTATCGAAGCAAGCATGTTAAATGCTGAAATCAGGGAAGAAAAGATGAGCTATTTAAGAACAAAGGGTATAGTTATCAAGGAAACCAATACAGGTGAAGCCGATAGAATTGTCACTATATTCTCCAACAGCAAAGGTAAGATCTCCGCGGCAGCTAAAGGATCAAAACGTCCTAAAAGCAGGCTGGCGGCAGGCACACAGCTTTTGTGCTACAGCGACTTTATACTGTTTAAAGGCAGTGACATCTATTCTATTAACACCTGTGATATAATTGAGCCATTTTATGAATTGCGCAACGATATAGTAAGACTTACTCATGCAGCGCATATTACGGATATTATAAATGACGTAATACAGGAAAATCAACCGTCACCAAGGGTGCTTCAGCTTTATCTGAACACCCTGTACATACTTTCAAAAACTCAAAAATCACCGGAATTGGTAACCAGAATTTTTGAACTTCGTCTATTATCCATGCTTGGATATGCACCTTATGTTAACGGCTGTATTCAATGCGGAAGTGAGAACCTGGACGGTATTTCCTTCAGCTTTCAAAAATGCGGGTTTGTTTGCGGAAGGTGCAAGCCTTCCGACGAATCTGCTATGGAAATATCTACAGGGACAGCAAAAGCCTTATACTATATAGTGCACGCGAATATAGGGGACTTGTTCAAGTTTGGCACTTCCCCCGAAGTGCTCCGGGAGCTTGGTATAATCAACCGGAGATATCTTAGGGAAAGATTGGAGCATGATTACACAAAGCTGGATTTTCTGAGATCAATCAACCTGTGATGTTGGTTGGGGGAAGATATGGACCTCAAACTTGCATCACAGTTTTTTTCCGCAGTAAGGGCAAAAGCTGTAACCGGAATCAAATCTGGCGCCGCAATGGGAGCATACCTTAAAGGGCATATATTGGCTCACAGGGCGCAAATGTTCCTGCCGGATTTCAGGATTTCGGCCCTTCTCATATTCTGCGCCTATTACAGGGTCAAGCTCATACAAGCTGCCGCAGCAGGCAGATTTGACATAATACCGTACATTCCATTTGAAGACGGGTATGAAGAATATATGAAAATAAGAATAGGTTTTACTTATCTCAAATCGGGTAAGGGCTTCACAGGCAGGGCATATTACATTGTTGGCCATGCCTGATGGCTTACTTGCCTGATCTATCCCGAAGATTCCGATGAAAAACATATCCCGGCGGCATCCTTTCTTTTGGTTACATGTACGAAGCAAATACATGAGAGAAATAAATATCCGTATATGCAAAAAAAGAACTACTGATTATTCAATAGTTCTTCTCTGGTGCGGTCGATGGGACTTGAACCCATACGGGATTACCATACGCCCCTCAAACGTACGCGTCTGCCAGTTCCGCCACGACCGCTTGTTTTAAGGCTTGTAACTCACAAGCGCATTATCAATTATACTAGCATACTATATTTATGTCAATACCGAATTTATAAAATTTTTAAGAAAATTTTCTTAAAAATTATTATAATAAAGTGTTGACATTTTGCTAAAACTCATGTTAATATAATTAAGCAGTTGCGAAAAACAACCGCAGAAACGCTCAAGGACAATTATATACGCTGGTGTAGCTCAGCAGGTAGAGCAGCTGACTTGTAATCAGCAGGTCGGGGGTTCGATTCCGTCCACCAGCTCCATATGGGGAGATTCCCGAGTGGCCAAAGGGGGCAGACTGTAAATCTGTTGTCACTGACTTCGATGGTTCGAATCCATCTCTCCCCACCACAAAAATGGCTACAAAATCTAGCCTAAAAAAGCCCGATAAATTCGGGCTTTTGTTATTTGATTAAAAAGTTATTTGCTTAAAAAAGGTGGCTTGCGAAAGCTACGTTTTTTCAATGAATTTAAGTTGAGAATTATCCCATACGAATGTTTTTTGTGAGTTTGTTTTATTGGTAGAAACCACTTTGTTTAAATCGCCGGAAGAGGTATGAATAACCTCTTTGGTTTCGTTTACTATGATTCTCATAATGTCCTTTTCATCATATCCAGGCTTGGTTTGATACCAAGGAGAATATCTAAACGAACTGGTTTCAATTACGAATTCAAAAAGTTTTTTTCCTTCAACAGGATGTGAATAGGCTTTCATAGTATCATAATCCCAGACGGATGTTACATTATCTCCGTTTATCGCAAAAACTTCTACGTTTTCTCTTTGGTAAGAGGCACTGGCACCATATGATGTTACTTCCACCAGACGTATTCCACCTTCCGGACATTCTCCCAGCAGCTTAACCGCCTTTATCGGGGCTACATTCATGTAAAGAGGTTTTATCTTTGAATTCTCTGTTTTGAAGAATATCAAAATCTTACCGCCATCAATCCAAGAAATAATATATTGGGCATCACCATCCATATAAAGTGATAGGATCGGACCGGTTTCAAAAAGCTCTTTTTGAACATTTAAGCTATTGATTTTTTGTTCTTCGGTTAGTTTATCATTGAGCAGTGTAAATGCATCGTAAAATTCTTTTTGAGTAATTGGTGGCTCTACTATTTTTGCTTCAATTGACTCATTGATATTGTTATTCATGCCAGAAGATGAACAACCTATAAACAGAAAGAATATCGATATAAAGTATAGAGAAATAAAAAACATATTCTTTTTAATCAATAGAGATATCTCCTTTCGAATAAACTTATGAATAATTTCTGATGAGTATAATTCCTATGAGAAGTAAGAATTTGCGTACATCTTCATATAATAATGACATTAAAATAGGTAAAATGCAACATAAAGTCAAAAAATTGTTAATTTATTGAAAAGAAATATGCAAAGATGATGAATGTAGCAATAAAGTATAAATAGCAAGCTGCATAATCAAAGAAAGTCAGAAGCTCAGCAGTGAGCATCTGTATAGTACTATGCCGATAACGATCACCTGATAGGCTTCTATGACCAACTCACACATCATAGGCTTGAATGCTTGGTGGGCAAACTAAAGAAGCAAATCAGGTGATATTCCCAGATGGTCCGTAAGTAAGTCAAGCCACCAGTGCGTAAGTACCTGGTTTTAAAACAACAGATACTTACCTCGACTCCGGCTATCAAACATTTGAAATCAATTTTATATTTTTAGACAAAAATGAGCTGTATCTTGCTTTTTATTATATTATTATAATCTCACTTAATATTAGGGAAAAGCTCGATTGACGTATGGCTGTATTACAAAACCTAATTTCTGTAAATCAACTTCCTGTAAATTACAAAGTTCCATAAAACTATGGCGCACATTATAATCAGCTTGGAAAACAGGGGAGATATCCTGAAAGTGCCCGACAGAATTTTTATTGCGTTATTGGATATGAACAGATTGATTCCAAACAGGGCTCCGAACATCAACAGCTGCTTTATTAAATTCTCCTTTGATTTGAAAGACCATTTCCTGTTTAAAGTAAAGCTTATGATAAACCCTGCAGCCATGGCTATGGAGTTGGAAATGCCGGAAGATATGCCGGCATAGGAGTACAGTGTGGCAAACAATAAGTATTCGGTTCCAAAGGCGGTAAATCCGCTTATCAGATAGCGAAGGAGCTGGGTTTGTGTTTCCTTGTCCAGTATCAGCTTTATTATCTTATGATCTTTAAATTTTAATGAAAAAGACTGTATTGACATATTTCCTTTCTTACCGGTGGTCATTTTATAGTACACTCCTATCCTTTGCTATCAATTATTATACAACCTATTCGTAAATTAAACAAAGTGCTTAATTACTGCAAAATTTCATTGCCATATCCATATAATATGTTATAATAATTCATGAGAAATGCAAGAATGAAAATCAAATCCTTCAATTAAGCTTAAGTTTGATTGAGTGCAGTATCATGTAGTAAACCGTATAAATATTGAAATATCAATAACTGTACAGTTAATGTCAAAAAGTTATAAATTGCTATTTGCATTAGGAGGTGCATGATGAGGTTTACAAAAATGCAAGGGTTGGGCAATGACTATATTTACATAAATTGCCTCAACTATGAAATAAATGATATCCCGAAAGCAGCAAGATTTTTAAGCGACAGACATTTCGGCATAGGCTCGGACGGTATTGTGCTTATTCTCCCCAGTGACAAGGCGGATTTCAGAATGAGGATGTTCAATTCCGACGGTTCAGAAGCTGAAATGTGTGGAAATGCTATACGATGTGTGGGCAAGTATGTTTACGATAACGGACTTACTGATAAGAGCAGAATAAATATTGAAACCCTGGCCGGAATTAAAGAACTCGACATGGTGGTTTCCGGCAGCAAGGTCGAAATGGTACGGGTTGACATGGGTGAACCGGTGCTGGAACCTGCAAAGATACCTGTAAACAGCGCTAAGGACAGGTTCATATCTGAACCGGTTACAGTTGGAGACAGGGTTTTTGATGTAACAAGCGTATCCATGGGGAATCCCCATGCTGTAAGCTATGTTTCCGATGTTGACGAATTTGACCTGCATTTTTATGGTCCAAAGATGGAAACCCACAGCCTTTTCCCCAGAAAAGTGAATGCTGAGTTTGTTCAGGTGATAGATAGAAATACTCTTAAAATGAGGGTTTGGGAAAGAGGAGCCGGAGAAACTCTGGCCTGCGGCACAGGAGCGTGTGCGGTACTGGTTGCTTCAGTATTAAATGGCATCAGTGAAAGAAAAGCTACCATAAAGCTTTTGGGAGGAGATTTGCTGATCGAATGGAAACAGGAAGACAATCATGTTTACATGACCGGTCCTGCAGTTAAGGTTTTTGACGGTGAGATAGACCTGTAGTTCACGAAGCGGAATAAGTCCAATGTAATATATTATCATTAAGTGGAAGGAGAATCTTATGGCATTAGTTAACGAAAATCATTTGAAGCTACCCGGCAACTATTTGTTTGCTGAAATTGCAAAAAGGGTAAATGCCTACAAAAGCGAGCATCCGGAGGCTAAGATTATAAGGCTTGGTATAGGGGATGTAACACGACCTCTGCCACAAGCCAGCATAGAAGCGATGCACAAAGCAGTAGATGAAATGGGACATGTGGAAACCTTCCAGGGGTACCCCGAATATGAAGGCTATGATTTTCTGATAGAGAAAATAATCGAAGTAGACTATAAAAAGCGCGGCATCAAAGTGGAGAGGGACGAAGTTTTTGTTAGTGACGGTGCTAAAAGCGATACGGCAAATATACAGGAACTGTTTGGAGTGAATAATAAAATTGCGGTTACAGACCCGGTTTACCCGGTATATGTGGACAGCAATGTAATGGCCGGAAGAACGGGAGCGCTTGGGAGCGATGGAAAATGGAGCAATGTGGTATATCTCTCCTGCACGGCGGAAAACAACTTTATACCGGAGCTTCCCAAAGAAAAGGTTGACTTGATATATCTCTGTTTTCCCAACAACCCTACAGGTATGACGCTAACCAAAGAACAGCTGAAAGCATGGGTTGATTATGCAAGGAAAAACAAGGCCATCATTCTTTTTGATTCTGCCTACGAAGCATTTATACATGAAAAGGACGTCCCCCACAGCATATATGAAGTGGAAGGGGCAAGGGAAGTGGCGATAGAATTCAGGAGCTTTTCCAAAACTGCGGGATTTACAGGAACGAGGTGTGCTTACACAGTAATACCAAAGGAGGTAACTGCATATACCGCTTCGGGAGAGGCATGCTCCCTCAACAGGATGTGGTACAGAAGGCAGGCCACCAAATTCAACGGAGTTTCCTATATAGTGCAGAGGGGTGCGGAAGCTGTATATTCAGAAGAAGGTCAGCAGCAAGTTAAGGAGCTGATCGGCTATTATATGGAAAATGCCAGGATAATCCGGGAAGGACTGCAAAGTATAGGCATTCAGGTTTTCGGAGGAGTAAATTCCCCTTATATATGGTTGAAAACACCGAAGGGAATGGACTCTTGGGCATTTTTTGACAAGCTGCTGAAGGAAATAAATGTTGTGGGAACTCCGGGAGTAGGATTTGGCCCCAGCGGAGAAGGATACTTCAGGCTGACGGCTTTTGGAAGCAGAGAGAACACGGAAGAAGCTGTGGAAAGATTCAGAACAAAATTAAAAATTTAGCAGGAAATCAAATAAAGCATATGAAAACTTGGGTGTATGAAATGCATCCAAGTTTTTTTATTCCAATTGCGATTTATTGTTCCAGTATCCATCTAATTTCAAAACTACATAATAATTATATGGGTGACTTATCAAAGTATTGCTTTAAAATTTGCCGCTAAAAACGGATAGGTTTAAATAGTACATTTAGCTTTTGCTTTGAATGAATGTGATTTTTTGAAAGAGCTCCGTGCTTATGGCAGGAACATGCGGCAAATCTTATTTTATAGCTAAAGAATGATCAACCAGTTACTATTAGAGAGCATTTAAGAGGAGAACCATGAAAACACGTAGATATATCTTTTTGGTTTGTGCATTTATTATAACAGGATTTTTTATAGAGGGTATATATGCGCTTTCCATTATCAATAAAACGATGGGAAACCAGGATAGCGGAAAAGACAACCCCCTCAGGAATGAACAGGTTAAGTATGAAAGAAATCAGCATTCTGAAACAGTCAGGAAGAATACTGATAGCAATACCGGCATTCCTTTTTTCATGCCGCAAAAGGGGGATACGCTCGATCCTGGTCCGGCTGTGTACGACCATGTAAATGTGCTCATTTTAGGACTGGATGAATATGGGGAAAGGTCAGATGTTATTATACTGGCAAATCTCAATACCGATAATGGAAACTTGAATCTGCTATCTGTGGCACGGGACACGAGAGTACGGGCAAGGGGTAAATACACAAAAATTAACGCTTTGATAGGAATGGGTGGGGAGCGGATGATTATGGACAAGGTTGAAGAAATCACCGGTCTTTCCATACCCTATTATATAACGCTTGATTTCAAAGGCTTTAAAAAGGTGATAGATGTATTGGGTGGTGTTGAGATGGAAGTGCCCTTTGATATGGATTATGATGACCCCCAGCAAAACCTGCATATACACTTGAAAAAAGGCCGCCAGGTTCTGGATGGTGAAAAAGCGATTCAGTTTGTAAGGTACAGAAAAGGAAACAGGAAAGGGGTCGGGTATATCAATGGGGATATTGACCGTATAAGTGCCCAGCAGCAGTTGATTAAGGCGCTGATTGCGCAAAAAGCGAAGATCAAGTATCTTTCGAAAATCGATGATATATTTTTGATACTGAAGGATTATGTGAAAACCAACATAGAGATATCGGACGTAAATTATTATCTTGACGGCTTAGTCAAAATAAGATATGAAAAAACAAAAACTTTCACCCTTCCGGGCGAATCCGTTTATACAAATAAAACCTGGTATTATATTTATGACAGGCAAAAAACCAGGGAGCTTATTAATGATTACTTTTTTTAATAAGGGAAAGTGCTAAAAGTATAAGAAAATGTTAAAAATGTTAAAAGGATTAAACTTCATAAAACTCTTAAACTTCATAAATTTTTTTTTTTTCACGGAAGGCTTAATTGCCTGAAACCTAAAGAGCTGTATACAGCATACCGCAGATCCTTGGCAGTTATCAGCTTAATAGCTTTAGTCTTTAATTCCTGTATGCTATAATCTAAGATAAAAGAGAAAATTAATGATACTTTTGATTTTATAAGGGGAGTATGATTTTGCATAATAACTGGGAGGATCTTATCAGGGAGTGTACCAACTGCTATAAATGCCCTCTGGGGAGCACCAGGACGAACATAGTCATAGGGCGAGGGAACCCTAAGGCGACACTTATGTTCGTAGGTGAAGGGCCTGGGGAACAGGAGGATTTGCAGGGTAAACCTTTTGTGGGACCGGCAGGCCAATTGCTGGATTTGCTTCTGGAAGCCCTGATGTTTGATGCTGATGACTATTACATAGCAAATATAGTAAAATGCAGACCGCCAGGGAACCGTGTACCTACAGACGAGGAAGCCAATAAGTGCTTGGATTATTTGAGAAATCAGGTTTATTTGATAAAGCCGCAGATTATAGTATGCCTTGGTGCTACTGCCATGAAGTATATAGTGGACAAAAATGCGCGAATTACTCAAATAAGAGGACAGTGGATAGAAAGAAAGATGGAGAAGAAAGAGTGCTGGATTATGCCCACATTCCATCCTGCGGCACTTTTAAGGGATGAGTCGAAGAAGCTGTTAATGTGGGACGATTTAAAAAAAGTGAAGCTGAAATTTGATGAAATAACTAAAAAGGTTTAGAAGACATAAAATAAGAATATTGAAAGCGGATTTATGTGAAAATGGATTAAGGAGTAGGAGGGCCTATGCCTAAAAGGGAGCTTTTAAATGAGCTTTATGGGAGATATATAAATGAGTTTGGAGATAAAGAAATCGTCCTGGGAGATGGAAATATAGACTCAGAAATAGTCCTGGTGGGAGAAGCGCCTGGCAAGGACGAAGTCAAACTCTCCAAACCTTTTGTGGGTGCTGCGGGGAAAAACCTGTCGCAATTTATGGATATTTTGGGGATTAAGAGAGAGGACATCTATATAACCAATGTGATTAAGCACAGGCTGTCAAAAATCAATCCCAATACAGGAAGGATAATAAACAGAGCTGCGACCAAAGCTGATATAGATGCGGTCAAGGACTATCTTTTGCAGGAGATTAGAATCATTGATCCGGTTTATGTGGTTACCCTGGGGAATGTGCCACTTAAAGCGGCTACGGGTGATTATGGTATCAGCATAGGAACAGTCCATGGACAGACGTTGGAAGTAGAGGTTTTGGACAAGGTGTATAAGTTTTTTCCCTTGTATCATCCAGCCAGCATAATATACAACAGAAGTCTGAAAGAGATTTATTTGGATGACCTGAAAAAGCTTTCACAGCTTATTAAAGGTTAATGATTTGCTTATATGGAATGACCCAATGATGCTATGGACTTTTATCCATATTTATTACCGCCCGTGAGGAAAAAGGAATAAAAGGACGAAATACAGGGTTATTTTGCCTAATGTCGAGATGAATTGAAATAGTAAACATAAATAATGCATGGAACTGAAAAATAGCTTTAAAATTTAGTGTTGACACTATTTGATATATGGTGCTATAATTTAGAAGCTGTCGCTGATAAACAGCAAAACGAAATGATTAAAAAAATCATCGAAAAAAGTGTTGACAAACGACAGCAAACATGATAATCTATAAAAGCCGCTGCGGTAAGGCGGCAAAAAATTGGACTTTGAAAAGTAAACAGTGTAAAGACAAAGGGAACTCGAAAATGAATTTGAGTTACGTGCTTATAAAAGCTAGTAAGTAAACAGAGCCAAAAGGCTTTTGAATAAAAGAAATCTTTTATTTGAGAGTTTGATCCTGGCTCAGGACGAACGCTGGCGGCGTGCCTAACACATGCAAGTCGAGCGGAGTAGAGTTCAACACTGAGTATTCGAGCGTTGGCAAAAGTTAAGCCAGCGTCATGCACAAACTACCTTGTTGATAGACATATTTAAAAGAAAGTTTTGTGCATCACGCTAAATTAAGTGCCTGACACAATGCTATGACTAAAGCAAGTCAAAATAGTATTGATAAGAGACGCCATACTTGAGTGCTGAGTGTTGGACTCTACTTAGCGGCGGACGGGTGAGTAACGCGTGGGCAACCTGCCTTGCACAGGGGGATAACACAGGGAAACTTGTGCTAATACCGCATAACATCACGGGGAGGCATCTTCCTGTGATCAAAGGAGAAATCCGGTGCAAGATGGGCCCGCGTCCGATTAGCTAGTTGGCGGTGTAACGGACCACCAAGGCGACGATCGGTAGCCGAACTGAGAGGTTGATCGGCCACATTGGGACTGAGACACGGCCCAGACTCCTACGGGAGGCAGCAGTGGGGAATATTGCGCAATGGAGGAAACTCTGACGCAGCAACGCCGCGTGAAGGATGAAGGTCTTCGGATTGTAAACTTCTTTGATGAGGGACGAAGGAAGTGACGGTACCTCAAAAACAAGCCACGGCTAACTACGTGCCAGCAGCCGCGGTAATACGTAGGTGGCGAGCGTTGTCCGGAATTACTGGGTGTAAAGGGCGCGTAGGCGGGGATGTAAGTCAGATGTGAAATACCATGGCTCAACCGTGGGGCTGCATCTGAAACTATGTTTCTTGAGTGCTGGAGAGGAAAGCGGAATTCCTAGTGTAGCGGTGAAATGCGTAGATATTAGGAGGAACACCAGTGGCGAAGGCGGCTTTCTGGACAGTAACTGACGCTGAGGCGCGAAAGCGTGGGGAGCGAACAGGATTAGATACCCTGGTAGTCCACGCCGTAAACGATGGATACTAGGTGTAGGAGGTATCGACCCCTTCTGTGCCGGAGTAAACACAATAAGTATCCCACCTGGGGAGTACGGCCGCAAGGTTGAAACTCAAAGGAATTGACGGGGGCCCGCACAAGCAGTGGAGTATGTGGTTTAATTCGAAGCAACGCGAAGAACCTTACCAGGGCTTGACATACAGAGGGATATGTCAGAGATGGCATAGCTCTTCGGAGCCTCTGTACAGGTGGTGCATGGTTGTCGTCAGCTCGTGTCGTGAGATGTTGGGTTAAGTCCCGCAACGAGCGCAACCCTTGTTGTTAGTTGGTAACACGTAAAGGTGACCACTCTAACGAGACTGCCGGTGACAAATCGGAGGAAGGTGGGGACGACGTCAAATCATCATGCCCCTTATGTCCTGGGCTACACACGTACTACAATGGCTACAACAAAGGGAAGCGAAGCCGTAAGGCGGAGCAAATCCCCAAAAGTAGTCCCAGTTCGGATTGTGGGCTGCAACCCGCCCACATGAAGTCGGAATTGCTAGTAATGGCAGGTCAGCATACTGCCGTGAATACGTTCCCGGGCCTTGTACACACCGCCCGTCACACCATGAGAGTCAGCAACACCCGAAGTCAGTAGCTTAACCGCAAGGAGGGCGCTGCCGAAGGTGGGGCCGATGATTGGGGTGAAGTCGTAACAAGGTAGCCGTATCGGAAGGTGCGGCTGGATCACCTCCTTTCTAAGGAGAACGGTCCGAATCTGATGGATAGCATCAGGTGAGGACGAATCTTCTGGTCGATACCGGATAACAGAAATGTTACCGGTTAAAGAGTTCCTTGTCTACACTGTTTAGTTTTCAAAGCCCAATGAGGTTTTGAAAAAAGAAAAAGTACTGGTTGACATTTAAGCGTCAATCATGTATAATAAGAAGTCCCTGATGGTTAATAAGCCGTCAGAGAAAATTGGATATAATAATATGGGCTCATAGCTCAGATGGTTAGAGCGCACGCCTGATAAGCGTGAGGTCGATGGTTCGATTCCATTTGAGCCCACCACTTTCTTGAATAGCTCAATAAGAGTTAGGAGAGAAGGAAAAAAGTACTGGTTGACATTGATATGCCAACCATGTATAATAATAAATCCCGGTTGATGAAGACTTAAAAAGTCAGAAGTCAGCCGAAGAACTTGCACTTTGAAAACTATATAATGTAAGTTGAAAATTGTTAGAACCGAGCAGTAATGCGAAGGTTATAGCAGTTTTCAGAAGATGAGAAGACAAGAAAAAATAAGGGTAACAAGTATCGAAAGGTATGCGTGACTCTTAGGAAGTCTTCACAAGATGGTTAAAAGACAATCACTTGAAGAGAACCGAAAGATATCGAGAGATCGTATCTAAGAAGGTCAAGCTATTAAGAGCATAGGGTGAATGCCTTGGCACCAGAAGCCGATGAAGGACGTGATAAGCTGCGAAAAGCTGCGGAGAGGCGCAAATAGCCATTGACCCGCAGATGTCCGAATGGGGGAACCCACCTGGGGTAAATGCCCAGGTACATGTATGTGAATACATAGCATACATGGGGGAGACGTAGGGAACTGAAACATCTAAGTACCTACAGGAAAAGAAAACAAAAGTGATTCCGTAAGTAGTGGCGAGCGAAAGCGGATTAGCCCAAACCGGGGTACAGCAATGTAGCCCGGGGTTGAGGACCGGCGGAATGATTCGGAGTATCTAGCAGAATGAGGCACTGGAACGTGCAGACCATAGAGGGTAAAAGTCCCGTATGCGAAAGATATGAAGACAGGCCGGGATCCAGAGTACCACAAGGCACGTGAAACCTGGTGGGAAGCAGGGAGGACCACCTTCCAAGGCTAAATACTAACTGGTGACCGATAGTGGAGCAGTACCGTGAGGGAAAGGTGAAAAGAACCCCGGGAGGGGAGTGAAAGAGAACCTGAAACCCTATGTTTACAAGCAGTTGGAGAGCGTTAAGGCTCGACAGCGTACTTTTTGTAGAACGGTCCGGCGAGTTATAGTATGTGGCAAGGTTAAGTACTAGAGGTACGGAGCCGAAGGGAAACCGAGTCTTAACAGGGCGACAAAGTCACATGCCATAGACCCGAAACCGGGTGACCTATCCATGGACAGGTTGAAGCGGGAGTAAAATCCCGTGGAGGACCGAACCACGTGACCGTTGAAAAGGTCTGGGATGAGCTGTGGATAGCGGAGAAATTCCAATCGAACTCGGAGATAGCTGGTTCTCCCCGAAATAGCTTTAGGGCTAGCCTCTAATGAAAGTCTAGCGGAGGTAAAGCACTGAATGGGCTAGGGGCCTTACCAGGTTACCGAACCCTATCAAACTCAGAATGCCGTATAGACGATGTTAGGGAGTCAGACTACGGGAGATAAGTTTCGTAGTCAAAAGGGAAACAGCCCAGACCATCAGCTAAGGTCCCAAAATCACAGTTAAGTGGAAAAGGATGTGGGTTTGCTAAGACAACTAGGATGTTGGCTTAGAAGCAGCCATTCATTCAAAGAGTGCGTAATAGCTCACTAGTCGAGTGAGCCTGCGCCGAAAATTACCGGGGCTAAACTGTGTACCGAAGCTATGGAAGCGTGTGTGTTCAATGGTGTTTCCTAAAGGCAGTGAAGCAAGGGGTAAGCTTCATCGAAATCAACCTTGATTAAATGAGTAATTGAAAAAGGAGATTTCGATAAAATTACACCAAAGGCAAAACTGTGTAGGAGATAGCATTGAACATACATGCTTGGTAGGGGAGCTTACTGTCGTAGGCCGAAGCACGATCGTGAGGACGTGTGGACGAAACAGTAGTGAGAATGCCGGAATAAGTAGCGAGAGTAAAGTGAGAATCTTTACCGTCGAAAACCTAAGGTTTCCTGGGGAAGGCTCGTCCGCCCAGGGTAAGTCGGGACCTAAGCCGAGGCCGAAAGGCGTAGGCGATGGACAACAGGTTGAAATTCCTGTACTACCGTCTCTTGTTTGAGAGAGGTGGGGACGCAGGAGGATAGGCTAAGCGAGTAACTGGAAAAGCTCGTCCAAGGGAGGTAGATAGTCCGGTAGGCAAATCCGCCGGACGTTTCGAAGGCCTGATGGGGAGGGAAAATAGAGTACCGAAGTAGCCGATTCCACACTGACGAGAAAAGCCACTATCGAGAGAGAAGGTACCCGTACCGCAAACCGACACAGGTAGGTGAGGAGAGAATCCTAAGACGAGCGGGAGAAGCGTTGTTAAGGAACTCGGCAAATTGACCCCGTAAGTTCGCGAGAAGGGGTGCCTGTAGGAATACAGGCCGCAGTGAAAAGGCCCAAGCAACTGTTTATCAAAAACACAGGTCTCTGCTAAATCGAAAGATGACGTATAGGGGCTGACGCCTGCCCGGTGCTGGAAGGTTACGGGGAATGCTTAGCGCAAGCGAAGGCATGAACTTAAGCCCCAGTAAACGGCGGCCGTAACTATAACGGTCCTAAGGTAGCGAAATTCCTTGTCAGGTAAGTTCTGACCCGCACGAATGGCGTAATGATTTGGGCACTGTCTCGACAACGCACCCGGTGAAATTGTAGTACTTGTGAAGATGCAAGTTACCCGCGACTAGACGGAAAGACCCCATGGAGCTTTACTGTAGCCTGATACTGGGTTTCGGTATTCTTTGTATAGGATAGGTGGGAGGCAGAGAAGTAGCGGCGCCAGCCGCTATGGAGCCGACGTTGGAATACCACTCTAAGAGTACTGGAACTCTAACCAGAGTCCATAAGCTGGACTTGGGACACTGTCAGGTGGGCAGTTTGACTGGGGCGGTCGCCTCCCAAAAGGTAACGGAGGCGTCCAAAGGTTACCTCAGCGCGGTTGGAAACCGCGCAACGAGTGCAAAGGCATAAGGTAGCCTGACTGTGAGAGAGACACCTCGAGCAGGTACGAAAGTAGGGCTTAGTGATCCGGTGGTATGAAAGTGGAATTGCCATCGCTCAACGGATAAAAGCTACCCTGGGGATAACAGGCTTATCTCCCCCAAGAGTCCACATCGACGGGGAGGTTTGGCACCTCGATGTCGGCTCATCGCATCCTGGAGCTGTAGCAGGTTCCAAGGGTTTGGCTGTTCGCCAATTAAAGCGGTACGCGAGCTGGGTTCAGAACGTCGTGAGACAGTTCGGTCCCTATCTGTCGCGGGCGCAGGATATTTGAGGGGATCTGTCCTTAGTACGAGAGGACCGGGATGGACGAACCTCTGGTGCACCAGTTGCATTGCCAAGTGCAGAGCTGGGTAGCCAAGTTCGGCAGGGATAAACGCTGAAGGCATCTAAGCGTGAAACCCACCCCAAGATGAGATATCCCATTCGAAAGAAGTAAGACCCCATGAAGACTACATGGTAGATAGGCCGGATGTGGAAGTGCAGTAATGTACGAAGCTGACCGGTACTAATAGGTCGAGGGCTTGACCAAGAAAAGAAGGTCTTTTAATAGTCTGAAAGTGAAGACAAGTCTTCGAAGAAAGCTTACATTATATAGTTTTGAGAGTGCAAGAAATTGCACAGAAAATATCTGGTGGCAATAACGAGAAGGAAACACCCGTACCCATTCCGAACACGGCAGTTAAGCTTCTCAGTGCCGATGATACTTGGACGGAGATGTCCTGGGAAAGTAGGTCGCTGCCAGGTTTATATTCCTCAATAGCTCAGTCGGTAGAGCATGCGGCTGTTAACCGCAGGGTCGTAGGTTCGAGTCCTACTTGAGGAGCCAGAAGGAAAGAACAATTATATTGTTCTTTCCTTTTTTAGTATCAAAAAGTAATCTGAAAACAACATAGCAAAATCATTTGCTGTTTATGTAAATAATAAGCTAAATCCCTGAAATAAACGGAAAAGATGTTTCAATAAGATAAATCCGGAGCAAAATAAAGAAAAATTCTATGAAATATGAAAAAAGAGTTTTATTACGACGGCAAATATGAAATAATATTAAAGTGCACAGAAATTTTATATTATATTTTGAAAAATAAGAAAAGTTTGTTGCTGCAAATCACAAAAGAGAAAATTTTATAGGCAACTTACCAGCATAAAATGGAACAAAAAAGGATTTTGTTTCATCTAATAAGAGATTAAGTAAGTGCCGTAAAATATAAATACATAACAATGGGGGTTGCTATGAAGAAAAATATCATTAAAAGAGTGCTTTCATTATTTGTAGTAGTATTGTTTGCCTTAAGTTTAGCAGTCGGATGCAATACCAACAGCAAAGGAAATGACAGTTCAACCCAGGGGACCGGAACGGAAAATGCCGGTCAAAAGGATAATAAAGACCTACAGGGAACTGTGAATCAGGAAAGTAAAAACAACGAAGGAGCATCAGAAGACGGTGACCAGAATCAAGGTGCCAATCCGGACGAAACCAAACCGGAAGATCAGGATGGCGATGGTGAAACCACGGATATACCTGATAAATCTAATGTGCCTTCAATAAGGGATATGAAGGTCAAAGCTCTGTACCTTACAGGTTGGACTGCCGGAATAGATGAAAAATTGCAGCACTTCATCGAGTTGGCGAAAACTACGGAAATAAATGCTTATGTGGTAGATATCAAGGACGATGACGGTCTTGTATCATATAAATCCAATATCCCTGCAGTGCAGGAGATTAATGGGTGGACTAATAAATATAATGTTGAAAAAGTCATAAAAGCATTTCACGATAACGGCATCCCTGTTATCGGAAGGCTGGTATGCTTTAATGACCCATATGCATCAAGCAAAAGAACGGAAATGGCAATAAAGCATGTTAATGGCGGTTTGTGGAGGGACCCTAATAAAAACCAAACATGGCTGAATCCATATAGTGAAGAAGCATGGAAATACATAGTGGATATAGCTAAGGAAGCAGTTGAATTAGGTTTTGATGAAATCCAGTTTGACTATGTCAGGTTCCCGGACGGAAAGAGAAGCACGATGAATTTTGGCAATCCGGGAATTGAAAAGTATGAAGCTATCAATAGGTTCCTTGAGTATGCGAGAAAAGAAATACCTGCAGAAATCCCGATATCGGCAGATGTTTTCGGCATAATACTGGAAAGCCCGGGAGATACAGAGGATATAGGCCAGTATCTTGAATTGGTAGGAAAAGACAATGTGGATGTCATATGTCCAATGGTGTACCCTTCTCATTATGCTGTAGGGCAGATTGTCAACAATGTCACATTTGCTAAACCTGATCTGGACCCTTATGGAGTTGTATACAATTCTCTTGTAAAAGGAAAAACCAGAATAGCAGCGGTGGAAGGATATAAAGCAAAGGTAAGACCCTACTTGCAGGATTTTACCGCATCTTGGCTTGGCAAAGGCTATTATCAGGAGTATGGCGCGGAGCAGGTAAGACAGCAAAAAAAGGCAGTATATGATGCCGGATACGAAGAGTGGATATTGTGGGATCCTAAAAATACTTATTCAGAAGCTGCATTGGAGAAAGAATGACACATAGTGCATTTTTAACAGAATCGTAAATCTCCGAAATCAAATAGGATGCAAAAATTAACTAAGCAAATATAAATATACCTGAAATGAATTTATATTTTAATCATTAATAAAAAGAAGCAGTAATATAAAAGTAGCATAACGGATATAGGATAGATGATTTAAAACAATTACATATCCTATATCTTTTTTTATATTATATTTTTTATTAACCATTAGGGCACATGCATTAGTTGATTTGATAAGAGTCTGTTTTTTTGGTGCGTAATAATTTTTAGTCTAGAGAAAAAAGATATCTTCGGCAGTTGCTTTTCTGTTATTTTCATATGACAGTTACCTAACTCGCGAAGTATCATGCATAAAATGTCCTAATACTCAATAGGACTTTATGACTAAGAAAATTTTCCTCAATTGTATTGACTTGTATCTTAAAAATGATACAATATACAGTGCTAGTAGAAAAATAATACACTAAATATTGTGAATTCTACGTCAACTGTACTATAAATTTGTGATTCTAGAGGTAAGTAACAGGCTTCTAGGTTGATGCCATGCATTATGGTAAATTGCACTAATTTATACCAATGAATGTCATTTGATGGATATTGTATTAAAACAAATGAAAATGATGATGTGAAGTAGCTTATGAAAAATGGGCCACAGCATTGTCAAAAAATCAAGGAGGCTTTAGTATGAGTTTAACGGAAAATGCGATTAAGGTACTGGAGAAAAGATACCTGGCCAAGGATGAAGAAGGCAGGCTTTTGGAAAATCCTGAAGGCATGTTCAGAAGAGTAGCCAAAGCAGTGGCTGCGGCGGATGTCAAGTATGTGTCGGCGCCGGAGCTTAAAAAGATTGAGCAGGAATTCTTTGAAATGATGGCTAACCTTGAGTTTTTACCCAATTCCCCCACACTGATGAATGCAGGAAGGCCCTTGGGACAATTGAGCGCATGTTTTGTATTACCGATAGAAGATACTATGGAAGGTATATTCGAAACTATTAAAAATGCGGCCTTGATACACAAAAGCGGTGGCGGAACAGGATTCAGCTTTTCCAGATTGAGGCCCAGAGGTGCCGCTGTAAATTCTACCGGAGGCGTAGCCAGCGGGCCGGTAAGTTTTATGAGAGTCTTTAACGCAGCTACCGAGGCGGTAAAACAGGGTGGTACCAGAAGAGGCGCAAATATGGGCATATTGAGGGTTGATCATCCTGACATTTTAGAATTTATAACCTCAAAAAGAGATAATGCAGATATAACAAATTTCAATATCAGCGTCGGTATTACCGAAGACTTTATGGAAGCTGTTGAAAAAGGCTGGGATTATGAGCTTATAGATCCCCATACCAAGAAGGTAACCGGCACTAAAAACGCTCGGGAAGTTTTCGACCTAATAGTGGATATGGCTTGGAACAACGGTGAACCGGGTATTGTTTTCCTGGACAGGCTTAATAAAGCCAATGTCACCCCGGAACTGGGCGAGATTGAAAGCACCAATCCCTGCGGAGAGCAGCCGCTTCTTCCGTATGAAGCCTGCAATCTTGGATCCATTAACTTAAGCCTTATGCTTAAAGAAAATGGAAATGTAGTGGACGTCGATTTCGATAAGCTGAGAAAAACAGTAATAAAGGCAGTGCATTTTCTGGATAATGTAATTGATGTGAACAAGTACCCGCTTCCTGAGATCGATGAGATGACCAGAGGGACAAGAAAAATTGGCCTTGGAGTGATGGGTTGGGCTGACATGCTTTGTAAGATGAGAATCCCCTATAACTCACAGAAAGCCATAAATCTCGCTGAAAAGGTTATGAAGTTTATCCAGGAAGAATCAAGGAAAGCATCTATTGAGATAGCTGAAAGAAAAGGTGTATTTCCATACTATGATAAGAGCATTTATAAAGAGATGGGCATCAGAGTGAGAAATGCTACCACCACAACGATTGCTCCAACCGGCACATTAAGCATTATTGCCGGGGTGTCCAGCGGAATAGAGCCTCTTTTTGCCATCTCGTATATCAGGAATGTTATGGATAATGATGAACTGGTAGAGGTGAATCCTCTGTTCAAGCAAATCGCCGAAAAAGAAGGCTTCTACTCCGAAGAACTGATGAGGAGAATTGCTAAAAAGGGTTCGATAAGCGGATTTGCAGAAATACCTAAGTATATAAGGGATGTGTTTGTGACCTCCCATGACATCTCTCCCGAAGGACATGTAAAGATGCAGGCGGCATTCCAGAAATAT
Source organism: Clostridium thermosuccinogenes (assembly GCF_002896855.1). Lineage (NCBI taxonomy): Bacteria > Bacillati > Bacillota > Clostridia > Eubacteriales > Clostridiaceae > Clostridium > Clostridium thermosuccinogenes. The sequence continues at coordinate 1,860,996 of NZ_CP021850.1, forward strand.
ACTGACAATGCGGTTTCAAAAACGGTAAACCTTCGCCATGAAGCTACCAAGGAAGACGTCCGGGAAGTGTTCATACTTGCTGACAAGCTTAATTGCAAAGGAGTAACGATTTACAGAGATGGCAGCAGGGATTCACAGGTACTTAATATTGGCAAAGTTAACAATAGCAAAGCTGATGAAACCAAACAGGAAACCAAGCCGGTTACCCATATAGAACCTAGGCCCAGGCCTAATATCACTACAGGATTTACTGAGAAGGTAAAAATCGGATGCGGAAATCTATATATAACTGTCAATTATGATGAGGATGGAATTTGTGAGGTGTTCACAAATACCGGCCGTGCAGGTGGATGCCCGTCCCAGTCCGAGGCGACGGCACGACTCGTATCCATCGCACTGCGTTCAGGAATAAAAACCAAAACAATAGTTGAACAGCTGAAGGGAATAAGATGTCCTTCCACCATAAGGCAGAAAGGATTGAATGTATTATCCTGTCCTGATGCGATAGGTAGGCTGATAGAAAAAGTCGCAAAACTTCAAAATGGCACCGACGAAGAAGTTGCCGGCGAATTGTCGAGCACCGGAATACTTAACGTCCCCCGGCCGACAGCAAACTGTGACACTTCCGCTTGCAGCACTTGCACTATGCAAGACAGTTGCAACAACCCGGACAGGAACGATGCTGAGGTGATAAACGCATGTCCTGAATGCGGCAGGCCTGTGGAACATGAAGGCGGCTGTGTCGTATGCCGGAATTGCGGATATTCGAAATGCGGCTAAACTTTGCCAGCCGTTTATATCCTTAATCAATTAACATAACAATGCCTAGAAGGCGTTCTGATATTTGGAATTCTAAATACTCAAACCTCCAAGAAAAGGAGCTGTATTAGTTTAGCTAATGCGGCTCCTTTTCATTTTGCTGCATACAGTAAAATGAACTAAAATTCCATTATGTAGATGGTGCTTTTGAAAAGAGCTATATTTTCAGAGAAAAAACTTATACCCGAAATTATGTCTACTAAGGAAGCAAATATGCCTTTCATAAATATTTGTAAGACATTTTTATCATTGAGAAATGGAATTTGCAACCACCGGTTGCGGATAACTCAAATATGGTTATATTGTTTAGACTCAAGCATTCTCATATAATAAAAATCAGGCGGCCGCCAATATGATTGATATGATTGGGAGGTATAACTTATATGAACCTTAATCTCGGAGGAAGCATAAGGAGACTTAGAAAAGAACACAACATCTCACAGGAAAAACTTGCAGAATATCTGGATGTGTCTCACCAGAATAATAGTTAAAATTTAACATGGACAAATACAAAATGCTACAGTAAAGTTGTTATGTAAAATTAATAACAATTCCTGTAGCATTTGATCATCTGTGCAATATGGATCATATCTAATGTTTATTAAAAAAATAGCTTACATCAAAGCGAAAGATTTGAATTACCCCAACGTATTATCCAGAAACATCATTACCACGAAACCAAGCATAAGAGCATGGGTTGCCAGCTTGGAATATTTCTGATCGCTTTGGCTTTCGGGGATTATCTCATGGCTTATAACAAACAGCATGGCACCGGCTGCAAAAGCCAGAGCATAAGGTAATAACGGCTTTGCGATCTGTACCACTCCGATTCCGATCAATCCTCCTATGGGCTCTACCAGGCCGGTGGCCGTGGCTATTAAGAGGGCCTTCCACTTGGGGTAATTTTCCCTCAGCAGTGGGAGGGCAACTGCAAGGCCTTCGGGGAAATTCTGGAGGCCTATACCAATAGCCAGGCTTAAACCGTTTATTATGTCTCCGTCACCAAAACCAACACCTACTGCCAGACCTTCAGGGAAATTATGGACGGTTATTGCAAAAATAAACAGCCATACTTTTCTGAGCCTGGCACCATTTTTCAGATTATCGTCAGCATCCATGGAATTCAGCATGAGATTTGAGTCTGGAAATACCTTGTCGGCAAGATCCAGAAACAATCCGCCCAACAAAATGCCTATAAGTGCAATAAATGCTCCTTTTACGCCACCTCCGCCTTTTTCTATGGCAGGAACTATAAGGCTGAAAGAAGTGGCTGCCAGCATCACTCCTGCTGCACCTCCTAAAGCAGCATCCAGCATCCTTTTGGATATATGGCGTTTCAAGAATATGAAAAGACCTCCAGCGCCTGTGGCAAGGCCGCTGAGCAAGCTTGCCAGCATACCAACCGCAACAATATTATATTGATACAAGAATTCTACCAATGCTAACCTCCGGTATAAATAATTAGTGCCTCATTTAAATTATGAGGAAGAAGCGGAATCGGTGACTTAATGACTTCATATAGAGGTTGCAATAAAGCACCTTCAAGAGATATATTGACTGTTTCCTCATGAAAACAATATTAATCAAAAGACTTTACTTATAAAAGCGAAATCTATATAATAAAATCAAAGGAAAAACAAATAAATATCACATAAATACAACACAAAATAAGTTCATATCAAAAAACACAAAAGACTACATGAATAGGCACCAGCTGTACATAAACATCAAATACTAACTATACATATATACAGGAGGTTATCTTATGATGTCAGATAATGAAATAAAAAAGGAAATATGTGAGATCGGCAAAAGAATTTATAACAAAGGATTTGTCGCTGCAAACGACGGAAATATAACCGTAAAGGTGAATGATAACGAGTTTTGGGCTACACCGACAGGTGTGAGCAAAGGATATATGACACCGGACATGTTAATAAAGGTGGATAGGGAAGGAAGAGTCTTAGAAGGAACATGGAAGCCCTCATCAGAACTAAAAATGCATCTCAGGGTATATAAGGAAAGACCGGACGTAGGAGCTGTTGTTCATGCCCATCCGCCGACGGCAACCGGATTTGCCATCGCAAGAATTCCTCTGGATCAGTATATAATGCCTGAAGCCATCATTTCTCTTGGCACCGTACCGATAGCGGAATACGGGACTCCTTCCACCGACGAGATTCCGGACGCCGTCAGCAAGTATCTGCAGGATCACGATGCCATACTTCTGGAAAACCATGGAGCATTAACTGTCGGTACCGACCTTCTGAATGCATATTTCAAGATGGAGACCCTTGAATTCTATGCCAAGTTAAGCCTGGTGGCAAGGCAGCTGGGTGGAGCAAAGGAGCTTAACTGCAATCAGGTGGAGAAGCTCATGGAGGTCAGGAAGAAAATGAATATAAAAGGCAGGCATCCGGGTTTCAAAGGATGCTCCCAGGAAGTATGCACCTGCAGGTCCAAAGGAAATGAGCAGGAAAGTGCAACATATAGGATAAGTGAAGATGATCTGGTAAGAATAGTGACCGATGTAACTAAAAGAGTACTTGAACAATATAAAGAAAAATAAAGACAAACCAACATAATATCAAATAACAATGTACCAATTTTACACAGCAATAGAATAATCTTTGGAAGGAGTAAATATGCTGGCTGTAGAGAGAAGAAAGAGAATTGCGGAGATAATCACCGAAAATAAAAGCGTGCTTGTCACAGAATTGAGCAAAATGTTTGATGTTACGGAGGAAACCATCAGAAGGGACCTGGAAAAGCTGGAAAACCAGGGAGTGCTGGTAAGGTCATATGGAGGAGCAACCCTCGTGGAGGACAGCATGACGGAAATTCCTGCGGAAAAGCGCCAGGTAATAAACCAGGCGGGAAAGGATGCTATAGCAAAAGCAGCTTCGGATTTGGTAAATGACGGTGATACGATATTTCTTGATGCCAGCACTACCACTTTTTATCTCGCGAGGCATATAAAAGATAAAAAAGGTGTAACTGTCATCACCAATTCTGAAAAAGTTGTGATGGAGCTGTCCGGCAGTGACGGATTAAATATCATATGCACCGGTGGCATACTGGACAGGAATAACCAGTCTTATGTGGGCAGGATTGCTGAAAACGTTATAAAGGATAATTACTATGCCAACAAAACCTTCTTTTCCTGCCGGGGAGTAACATTAAACAGAGGCTTGACCGATTTCAACGAACAGCAAGCCGAAATAAAAAGGGCGATGATATCCTGCTCCGATACGGCAATTTTCCTTTGCGACCACAGCAAGTTCGGCAAGATCGGGGTGCCGGTGGTGGCAACCTTCGATGATATTCATTGCTTGATCACCGACGCCGCAGTCGACAAAGCCTTTGAAGATGAGCTTAATAGAAAGAATGTGAAGTATATATTGGCAAATAACCGTTAACGCTTTGGCAGGGTAATAACTGAGCATATTTGTATAATGCAAGAAGGATTATTGAAAACAGGGGGGAGTGTATAATGGATTTGAAAATGCTGGCTTTTGATTTCGGCGCGAGCAGCGGCAGAGCCATATTGGGCACCTTTGACGGCAGGAAAATAAATCTTTCCGAGGTACACCGCTTTTCCAACGATCCCGTGGAAGTGAACGGAAACCTGCATTGGGATGTGCTGAGGCTCTTTCATGAAATCAAGCAGGGTATTTTGAAAACCGTATTGCAGGGACATGATGAACTGAGTTCCATAGGTATTGATACCTGGGGTGTGGATTTCGGCCTGCTGGACCGTGATGGCAACCTTATAGGCAATCCCTACCACTACCGGGATAAAAGAACCGACGGCATGATTGATGAGGCTTGCAGGATTGTGAGCCGGGAGGAGATATACAGGCAGACGGGCATACAGTTCATGTGGTTCAACACATTGTACCAGCTGTTATCCATGAAAATAAAGAACTCACCGGCATTGGAAAATGCGTCAACACTGCTTTTCATGCCGGATCTCTTCAATTATTTCCTTACAGGCGTAAAAAGCACTGAATATTCCATCGCCTCCACAAGCCAGCTTCTGAATCCGGTAACAGGCACATGGGCCTTTGAGCTGATGGAAAAGCTGGATATTCCGAAGCACATATTTACGGATATAGTGAAGTCCGGAACAGTGATAGGTAAATTGTCGCCGGATATAGCGAAGGAGCTCAGGGTGGCCAGCATGCCCGTAGTTTCTGTCGCTTCCCATGATACAGGCTCTGCTGTGGCTGCAGTACCGGCAAGTGGAGAAGACTATGTGTATATCAGCTGTGGGACATGGTCCCTGCTGGGAGTTGAACTCCCAAGGCCTATAATCACAGATAAAAGCATGGCCTTCGACTTTACCAATGAAGGCGGTGTCAACAATACCACCCGCTTCCTTAAAAACATAATGGGATTATGGCTGATACAGGAGTGCAGGCGTCAGTGGCAGAGGGAAGGCGAAAATTTAAGCTTTGCGGAGCTGGAGCAGATGGCAAAGGAAGCGAAGCCCTTTGAAATGTTCATAGATCCCGATCATCATACCTTTGCCCCTCCGGGAGATATGCCCAACAGGATAAGGGAATTCTGCAGGAATACCTCACAGCCGGTGCCGGAGACAAAAGGGGAGATAATGATGTGCATTTATCAGAGCCTTGCATTGAAATACCGTTTTACCATAGAGCGCATCGAAGATATTCTTGAAAGGAATCTGCCTGTAATCCATATGGTGGGTGGCGGCATAAAAGATAAGTTCCTGAGCCGGCTTACAGCCAATGCCACCGGCAGATTGGTAATTGCTGGACCCGTTGAAGCAACGGCTTTAGGCAACATAGCCGTTCAGGCGATGGCGCTGAAGGAGATAGGCAGCCTTGCGGAAGCTAGGGAGATTATAAAGAGCTCGGTTCCGACCGAGGAGTATGAGCCCCAGGAAAAGGATGTATGGGATGCGGCATATGAGAAATTCAGAAATGTAATGGACCGCGTAAGGCAATGATGCGTATGTTCCTGGGGATTGGACATTCTTCAACCGTGTCATGGTGTGATTAAAACTTTGTAGTTGCCGGGAATATCCTTTTCAGATAATCAAAGTTTCAATTTCAACATGCTAGACTTAAAACCTCTTTGTGAGATATTGCAGATGTTTTTCTTGAGGATGTTTTGATCTACCATGATTGAATTGGAAGCATTAGTGACAGAATAAATGGAACTTAGTTTTAAGTTTGCCATAATTAAATATGATAAGAAATAATTATAAAACAAAAAACAGCCGTGGACTATCCTGAATCAACAGGTGGTCACCGGCTGTTTTTGCAATCATTGGTAACACGATATTATGGCGCTGAGGGGCTTGCTGTCATTTCCTGTAATCTCCCGGAGTTTTTCCAGTGACTTTTCTGAACACCTTGTAGAAAAACTTTATATCGTTGATGCCAACAGAGGAAGCAATATCCACTATCTTCATATCCGTCTCCTTCAGCAGCCGGCAGGCTTCGCTAATACGAAGCTTTTGCACATAATCGCTGAAATTTATGCCTGTTATTTCCTTGAACAGCCTGCTGAAATAGTTTTTGCTTATAAAGGACTGCAGGGCAATGTCTTCCAGCTTGACATCCGTATTATAATTGCTTTTGAGATACTCCACCGCTGATTCCACGATAAGGCTGTTTCGGTTCACGGCCTTGGATTTGCTTTCCTTTTCCATGTATCTAAAAATTTTCACCACAAGCTCTATGAGGTGAGCCCGCAATATCAGGTAACATCCTTTTTTCTTCAGCTTATACTCGGTATACATCTTGCGGAAAATTTCTCCCACTTCATTGAAGTCGGCATCCTTTAGCTTTATATCCGGACCCGGGGCAAAATCTTCCGGGAAAAGGGATTTAAGCAGGAAAGAGGATGTGATATCTTCAAAGTGGCTTGAGCTTATCAGCGATGCATCAAGGAATTCGGGCTTGAAAGCGCAGTTGTAAACAACAGGCAGGGTTTTTCTGCCTTCTTTGGGCAAAAACGCATGGGGTATATCATAATTGATTATGACAATATCCCCTCTGGAGACTTCATACCTGGAATCCCCCACGGCATGGATTCCCTCTCCCTCTATAACATAAGCAATCTCTATAAAATCATGCTTGTGCATTACACCGTTGTAGTCCTGCAGCTCATCAGATCTATTAATATATATAAGCTCATTTCCCTGAAAGAGGTTATCCCCTTTCAGCAAAGGAATATTTCTCATAAGCACCTCCGGGAGGTTTAATTAGCATGCCTTATTGTATGTACCGGCACCCGCGGTTCAAGTCTTTGCGGGATATGAATAAACCTGGTCTTAATACATCACTGCAACCATATTTTATCAGCTCATATAACATTATAACATCAACTAATATCCAAGTAACATACACCAATGACCAATATTTCAATTACTATTAAAATATTAGCATAGATAATTTGATTAATTAATATGGTTGAAGAGCAGCAATATAGTTTAAAGCAGATGGCTGAAAGCAGAATCAAGTTATAGATGCATAGGAAGCTCAATGCAAACCGGCAGGGTGTGCAGCTCCAAGTTGTCCTTTTTTAGTACGGTATCTGTATAAAAATGAGCATGACATCCACAATATGGGTGTGTCAACCCTAAAAATATAGTAAAAAGACACGGAGGTGTCTGCTATGAATAAAAAAATAGGATCGAAGGTATGGTTCATACCCGATGGTTTCTACCCTCCCATCAGTAATGGCGCATATCCCAGCCATGAGGCAATATGCGTTTTAAATCCCGGGGATAGGGACGCAAACATTGAGATAACCCTGTTTTTTGAAGACCGGGATAAAATGGGTGGATTTCGGCAGGTATGCAAGGCGGAAAGGACAAATCATATAAGGATGGACAAACTGAAAAACGAAAAGGGCGAAGGGGTGCCGCAAGGAGTAGCTTATGCAATGATGGTGGAAAGCGATCAAAACATCATTGTGCAGTACAGCAGAATGGATACAACCCAGGCTGAGATGGCACTTATGACGACTATTGCCTATCCTTTGGATTAAAGCATCTACAATTAAAGCAATGCAAAATATAGTTACCAGGGTTGAAATGCCCCGGGATATTGGAAATATGCCAGATTTCGGTGTTTTGAACAGGAGGTCGGATATGTACAATAGCAAAGAAAATGTGATTAAAAATTATGAACTGGCAAAGGAAGCCTACGCAGCGTTTGGTATTGATACCGACAGTATTCTTAAGGAAATGGATAAGGTGAGCATTTCCCTTCACTGCTGGCAGGGGGATGATGTCACAGGGTTTGAAGCCGGAGTTGACGGATTAACCGGCGGAGGAATAATGGCCACCGGCAACTACCCTGGAAAAGCAAGAAATGGGGATGAGCTCCGGCAGGATATGGATTTTGCCCTGAGTTTGATTCCTGGCTGCCATCGCGTCAATCTCCATGCCATTTATGCTGAAACTGACGGTCTTCATGTAGAGAGGGATCAGATTTCTGTCGAGCATTTCAGGAGATGGATTGACTGGGCAAAAAGCAAAGGAATAGGACTGGATTTCAATCCCACTTTCTTTTCCCATCCCATGGCCGATTCAGGTTTCACCCTTTCCAGCAGGGATGAGAGGGTGCGGAAATTCTGGATACGCCATGCACAGAAATGCCGTGAAATAGCAAATTCCATCGGTGAGGAGCTGGGTACGCCATGTGTAAATAATTTATGGATACCGGATGGTTCAAAGGACTTGCCGGCAAACCGCATGGAGCATCGTAAGATTTTGAAGGATTCTCTGGATGAGATATATGAAACCCGCTACAGCAAATCCAACATCCTGGATTCGATAGAATCCAAGCTTTTTGGAATAGGATCGGAGAGTTATGTGGTAGGCTCCCATGAGTTCTATATGGGTTATGCGATGAAAAACGATGTGATGCTTTGTCTTGATGCAGGGCATTTCCATCCCACCGAGGGCATAGCGGATAAAATCTCCTCCATCCTCACTTTTTCCGATGAGCTTTTGCTCCATTTAAGCCGTGGGGTGCGCTGGGACAGCGACCATGTGGTGATATTAAACGATGATTTGCTGGCAACAGCCCATGAGATTAAAAGATGCGATGCTTTTGACCGGGTCCATATCGCACTGGATTTCTTTGATGCCAGCATAAACAGGATAGAAGCATGGGTGACCGGGACCAGGGCTGCATTGAAGGCGATATTGATTGCCATGCTGGAGCCTACTCAAAGGCTTTTGGCCGAAGAGAAAAACGGAAAACTGGGCAACCGCCTGGCATTGATGGAAGAGTTCAAGGCGCTGCCTTACGCAGCCGTATGGGATAAATACTGCCTGGACAAAGGTGTCCCGGTAGGCATTGAATGGATTGACAAGGTTAATGAATATGAGAGCAATATTTTGAGCAAAAGAAAATAGGACTGCTGAAAATGTGATTGCTGACGAAACCCTGCCGGCTTTTTCAAGCTGCCAAGCAGGGTTTTTTATTGCTGCTTTGCATTTTATCCCCAAGGCTTCTACATAAATTAATTTATCTTTTGAACGAAATGTATATTTTCTCGTAAAAAATGCCAATACCGGATTGCATATTAAGTGTAAAATATTGTTGAAAGTATTTGAAATTCCCGGGAGGAATAGCGGTTGAAAATTTCCATATTTTCATTGATGTTTAAAGAAAGATCCTTAGAGGACGCCATAGAATTGTCTGCAAAATTAGGTTATGACGGCATTGAGCTTTGGGGAGGCGAATCCCATTTTCCTGCTTGGACATCGCTTGAGAGGGCAAAAGAGATAAGAAGCATGCTGGATTATCATAACCTTTATGTTCCGTGCATTGGAGCCTATACTGGGGGTTTTTCCACCATGTCCGATGAACAGTGTGAAAAGGAACTGGAGGATCTGGAAAAATACCTGTGTTTAATGGATGTGGTAAAATGTGATATCATCAGAGTAGCATGCGGAGGACCAAATGCCTTTAAAGCTGAAAAATATCACTATCAGAAGGCTGTCTACTGGATTCAAAAAGCGGCAGATCTGGCAAAACAGCACGGGAAGAAAATAGCCATGGAAATCCACAATGGAAATCTCATAGAAACGGTTGAGGCAGCTAAGACCTTCATCGATATGGTGGATAGGGAAAATGCAGGATTAATCCACGATGCGGCGAATATGTACATAACGGATACTGATTATGGAAGCCGTTCGGTGGAAGTTTTAAAGGACAAAATATATCATGTCCATGTTAAGGATCTGGCAAGGGTGAATGATGATTCCCTTCCGGGAGCATTCAGGGACAGAACTGTTTATGGTACTGAGATATTCCAGCAAAAGCTCATGGGTGAAGGAGCCGTAGATCATGTACCATTGTTTAAAGCCCTGATGAAGATTGGATATGATGGTTATCTGTCTGCTGAATGCCATGCCCAAGTTCCGGACGAGCGGAGGGCGGCTCAAGAAATAAGGGAGATTAGGAAGCAACTGGATATAGCCCAAAAAGATGCGAGGACATTTGAATAAGTCATATCCGGCGTTCTTTATTAGGGGTTTGAGTGGTGATTATATGGACAGTGATATATTCAAGGACAATGATATAAGCTTTTTTGATTCCAGGAGCAATTTTAATAAAAGGATACCCTTCAAAGCATATCTTCTTGATGGGGAAATGTGTGGGATTACCAAACATACTCATGATTATATGCAGATATGGTATGTCTGCAAAGGTGTTTGCAGCCACTGGATAAATAATAATGAACACCGGATGGTAAAAGGGGATTTGTTTGTAATTCCTCCCTATGTTGTTCATCAAATGAGGAAGATCAAAGATGAGGATGTAAAAATCATTGGAATAGAATTTTCCACCGAGTTTGTCAGCAGTGAATATGATGATTTCACAAAAAACAAGGGGTTTTTTGATTTTGCCTACTTAGAACCCTTTCTGGTCTCCAAGGACATGGTTAAGCCAAAGCTTGTTCTATCCCATGAAGCTCAGATGGAAGTGGAGAAGCTAACCATGGAAATGCTCAAAGAGTACGATTCAGAAGAAAGATATTATGAACTATACATAAAAGCCAATCTGCTAAAGCTTCTTGCCGTAATTGCAAGGGAATATGCAAAAAGTCCCAAGGATAAAGAGTCGGATGAAATTTTTGATAAGTACAGAAATGCCATTTTAAACTCAATTCAGTATATAAAAGACAATTTTACCCAGGATTTGCATCTTGATGATGTATGCAAGCATTCGATGATGTCCAAAACGTATTTTTGCTATGTATTTAAAAACCTTACAGGTAAAACCTTTACGGAATTTCATACGGAGCTCAGGATTCAAAAAGCTTTGGAACTGCTTAACACCACAGATGCATCAATAACTGAAATATGCTACAGCGTCGGATACAATGACGTCACGCATTTTTGCAGGACATTCAAGAAGCAGGTGGGTGTATCGCCGAGGCTTTACAGAAAAGAAAGAGCTGAATAGGACGTGATCATGCATTGTTTATAACGATAATTTGCTAATTAATGATTTCATATCAATAATTCATGAACTGGGGGTTATAGAATGAGCAGAAAATTGAATTTTGCAATTGTTGGCTGTGGGGTAATTGCGCCCAGCCATGCCGACTCCATTAAAAATATTGAAGAAGCCAGGCTTTATGCGGTATGTGATATAGTACCCGAAAAAGCAGATGGTTTTGCCAAGAAATATATGGTGGACCACGTGTATTATGACTACAGAGAGATGATGAAGGACCCTGCCATAGATGTGGTATGTGTTTGTGTCCCCAGCGGCATCCATGGAGAGATTTCAAAAGCAGCGGCAAGAGCTGGAAAGCATATAGTATGTGAAAAGCCAATGGAGATAACCCCGGAAAAGATGGATGATGTGATAAAGGTTGTGCGGGAATGCGGCGTAAAGATGCAGTGCATTTTTCAGAGAAGGACAATGAACGCTGCAATTGCAGTAAAAAAAGCAATTGGTGAGGGCAAACTAGGGAGAATAGTGCTGGCAGACGCTTATCTCAAATATTACAGATCCCAGGAATACTATAACAGTGCAGATTGGAGAGGAACATGGGAGCTGGACGGAGGCGGAGCCCTTATGAACCAAGGTGTCCATGGCATTGATCTTCTGCTCTGGATGGTTGGAGAAAAGGTGAAAAAGGTTTTTGCCAAGGCCGGCACTCTTGCAAGGAAAATAGACGTTGAAGACACAGCGGCTGCAATACTGCAGTTTGAAGGCGGTGGATTCGGTGTGATTGAAGGAACGACTTCGGTATATCCGGGTTTTGAGACCAGGTTTGAAATCCATGGTGAAAAAGGTACTGTCATATTCGACGATTCAGGAATTAAAGCATGGAAATTCATAGGGGATGATGCGCCGGAGGTGCCTGACGCCGGGGAAAGTTTGGGAGGAGCGTCGGACCCTGCAAAAATTTCCTCAGCCGGGCATTATATTTTGATAAAGGACTTGATTGAAGCCATCCACGAGGACAGAGAACCAATGATTCCGCCTGAGGAGGCGAGGACAGCAGTGGATATTATCTGTGCCATATATAAATCTTCAAGGGAAAACAGGGAGCTGGATTTTCAGATATAACGGAGATGACCGGTATGAAAGCTTATATCAGTGCGGACCTGGAAGGCATTGCAGGAGTTATTACAAAAGAGCATCAGACAAAGGGGACACCGGAGTATAACGAGGCTTGCAGGCTGCTAAGCCAGGAAGTTTACAGTGTTGTGGACGGGCTTGTAGATGCAGGGGTGGATGAGGTATATGTTTTTGATGCCCATAGTACAGGGGTTAATTTTCTATATGACTATATGCATCCGAAGGCAAAATATATAATGGGTTATTCCCATCCTAACGTAAGATTTCCGTTACTGGACAGCTCCTTTGATTTTATTATACTCCAGGGTTATCATGCGATGGCAGGTACAGAAGGAGCTGTGCTTGACCATACCTTCAGTTCTGCTCATATCCATAATGTTTATGTAAATGGATTAAAAGCCGGCGAAATATATATTGACGCCCTTATTGCCAGCGAACTTAAGGTTCCGGTCGCCATGGTCACCGGGGATGATAAAGCGGTTAAAGAAGCTCTGGAGTTTTTGCCATGGGTAAAGGCATATGAGACCAAGAAGGGTATAGCGAGGCACTGCGCTTTGATGACCCCTCCATCCGTGGTGAGGGATGAGCTAAAAAAGCTGGCGGGACAGGTGGTTAAAGAAAAAGATAATTTTAAGCTTCTGGATGTTCCGAAGGAAGTGGAGATACATTACGAAGCGGCCATGACATCCGATGCGGATACTTTTAATTTCAAAAACGCAGGTATGACCAGAATAGACGGAAGGACTGTAATAAAACGTGGAACCGGAGTATGGGATACTTTTAGAAAATAGGAGGCATATATGAAGCTGGGAGTAATAACCGATGAAGTAACCCAGGACATAAGAAAAGCTGTGGATTTTGCCGTGAAACATGGTCTTCACGGTCTGGAGCTGAGATCTGTTGATGACATGAGCATAGATATGGTTCCGGAAAAAAGGATAAACGAAATTAAAAATATCATTGAAAGCCATGATCTGGAAGTGTGCAATATCAGCAGTTCATTTTTCAAATGCTCGATGGACAGTGAAAAGGAATACGATGATAATATTGAAAAGCTGAAAAGGTTGATGGAAAGAGCTCATATACTTGGCTGCAGCACAATAAGAGGTTTTTCGTTTTTCACTGACGGAAGCTTTGATGAAAGAATAGGGGAGATTATAGATAAGTTCCAGCTTCCTCTTGAAATGACTGAAAAAGAAGGCATTCAGCTTTTGCTGGAACCGGACCCCAGCGTATTTACCACCAACTGCAAAAAATTGTCAAAGCTTATAGGTCTTCTGAACAGCAGACATATTGGGGCTGTTTATGACCCGGGAAATGATATTTACGACCCTGATTTTGAAAAGCCCTATCCCGATGGCTTTAATGAAATACAAGATCACATAAGGCATGTACATGTCAAAGATGCAAAACTCATAGACGGAAAACCGGAATCGGTGAAGGTCGGAACCGGCTGGGTGCCTTTTGCTGAGATTTTTAAGGCCTTACACTCCATGGGATATGACGGGTATGTTGTCCTGGAAACCCACTACAGGCCAAAATTGAAAATTCCTGAGGAGTTGCTCAAAAAGCCTGGAGGAAGTCTTTTCTCATATAACGGAGACTTGGCATCGGAGGAAAGCATGGTGGAGTTAAAGAAAATGCTGGCGGATTATTTATGATTTGCCTATGATTTGCCGGTGGCATCTTTTAACCAGCAGTAAGCTGTGATCGACAAGCGGTTTGTGAAATTTATCCGCAGAGTATATTTGAGTATTTTTGAAAACCTTTTTCCAATTTATATTATTGAGAATTTGACTTAAAAAGCCAAGCCGGAGGATTGGATACTGCCTTTATGGGAATCTGGACACCACTCTTACGGGAATAAAGAATGCAAAGACAGGTTATTGCGAGCGGAAAGGGGATGCGATAAAATGGAAAGCCCTGCTTTTAGCTTTAATTTCAGAGTAAAAATATATAATGACAGGGACAGCATGGGAAAAGCAGCAGCCTGTGACGCCGGAGCATATATGAGGAAGCTGCTGAAAATAAAAGATGAGATAAATTGCATATTCGCTGCTGCTCCGTCTCAGAATGAATTTCTGAAGTATCTTGCTGTGCAGGATATAGAATGGTCCAGGGTTAATGCCTTTCATATGGATGAATACATAAGCTTAAAAAAAGGAGATGAGAGGCTTTTCGCCAGCTTCTTGAAGGCAAACATCTTTGATAAGGTCCGGTTTAAAAAGGTGCACTATATGGAAATAAACGAGGCAAGCATTGACGAAGGGATCAGGGAATATGAGGAATTGCTGGTGGAGCATCCGGTGGATATCGTCTTTATGGGGATAGGAGAAAACGGGCATATTGCTTTTAATGACCCGCATGTTGCTGATTTTAGAGACAATAAAACGATTAAGGTCGTGGATCTGGATGAAAAATGCAGGATGCAGCAGGTGCATGACGGCTGCTTTCCCAGCCTGGAAGAGGTGCCTAAATATGCGGTCACCCTGACGATTCCTGCTTTGATGAGGGCAACGAAAATATTTTGCATCGTTCCCTCCGCTACAAAGGCTGAAGCGGTAAAACTGACGGTGCTGGGGGAAGTAACGGAAAAATGTCCTGCCACCATCCTCAGAAAGCACAGCGATGCCACTTTGTACCTGGACAGGGAAGCAGGAAAATATCTTATACAGGAAGTGGAATAGATGTTTACCTTTATAAACGGGAAGATAATTCAGCCGGACGGGGTACTGGAAGGCTATTGCCTGACCGTCGAGAGTGGAAGGATTACAGGGCTTTACAGGGATGAAGGAAAGCATGAGGGCAATATAATTGATGCATGCGGAAGCTATATTTCACCGGGTTTTATAGACATACATGTTCATGGAGGAGGGGAAGGGGACTTCATGGACAGGGATGTGCAATCCGTTGAGAAAATAATTGCCGTTCATACTGCCCACGGAACTACAGGAATTTATCCCACGACCCTTACCTGCCCTGAAGAGGAAATGTATCAGGCTATAGAGGTCATAACGGATTATAAGAACCTTGGCCTGAAGGGTGCCGAAATTCTTGGAATCCACATTGAGGGACCGTATCTGAACGTCGCACAGAAGGGCGCCCAGGATTCCAAATACTTAAAGATGCCGAAAAAGGAGGAATACGGCCGCTTGCTCGATTACAGCAAGCTAATAAAAAGAATGACCTTTGCTCCTGAACTGGAAGGGGGCATGGAGCTTGGAAGGGAATTGAGAGAAAGAGGAATAGTGGCATCCATCGGGCATTCGGAAGCGGAGTATGAGGATGTAGTCAAAGCTTTTGAAATCGGAGTAAGGCATGTTACCCACCTTTATTCGGGAATGCAGGGAGTACATAGGGTAAAAGGCTTCAGAAGGCTTGGAATTGTTGAATGCGCATACCTGCTGGATGAAATGACGGTGGAAATCATAGCAGACGGATGCCATCTTCCTATAGAACTGCTAAAACTGATTTATAAAATAAAAGGAGCTGAAAGGATAGCTCTTGTTACTGATGCGATGAGGGCAGCGGGAAGGACAGAAGGGGAGTCGGTTTTAGGAAGCATGGAAAATGGACAAAAAGTCATTCTAAAGGACGGCGTGGCATTTATGCCGGATTTTGAATGCTTTGCCGGGAGCATAGCCACAATGGACAGGCTGGTAAGAAACATGTACAGGGGTGCGGGAGTTGAAATTCATAATGCGGTAAAGATGGCCACAGAGACTCCTGCCAGCATCATGGGATGCAGCGGCAGAAAAGGCAGCCTGGAGATAGGAAAGGATGCCGATGTTATAATATTTGACGATGATATCAATATTAAATATGTAATGACCAGAGGAGAGGAATTCCTGAATACTCTTTGAGCGTATGAAAAGCTTGCTTTAAAAAAATCCAATGATTGTGCAATAAAAAAACGATTCTGTATAAAGACTGATAGCTTCAATAATCTATAATTGAGGTAGTAGGTTGTTTAAATAACTCAAATAATGCTTACAGGTCATATCTTGTGTAATCTTTCGCAGTTTATCTTCCTGACAAGCCTGTAATGTAGAAGGCAAAACTGATCGACGCCAGTGTCAGCTATATTTTACTAAGATATATTTTAGGGAAGAAAAGCATGATCTCAAAGCCTGGAAGGAATTACTATTTTCAAAAGAGGCTTAGATATGCCTTCATAATGCAGCTGGCCATGAAGACAATTAAGAACTAGAGGTTTAAGATAAAAGTGATTCCTAAGCATTTTCAGAGCTTTGAAAATATCTTAATTAATCCCAAATTACAGAAATACATGGAACAGAAGAGAAAAGCAAGATAATGGGGGAGGGACAACAGGCATGAAGTAGATCCATTATTTAAAATTTATGTCAAAAAATTCTATGATTTGTTAAGGAGGTTAGTTATGATTGAGAGAAAGAAAGCATTGGGCATTTTATTGGTACTGGCTATGGTATTGGCGATTTTTGCAGGATGTACGACTAATGAATCCAATTCAAACCAAGATTCAGTTCAAAGTAGCACCGCATCCGGTGGGCAGGAGTCTGAAAAAACAGGAAGCAAACCGGTAACTATAAAGGTATGGCATCTACATGCTGAAGACAATGAAAAAACCACCCCTCATCAGAGGATGTTGGAATGGGCCAAAGAGTTCAATGCTACAAACAAAAGCAATATTACGGTTGAGGTTTCTGGTGCCAAGACGGCCGATGTTATTTTGACGGCAGTATCAAGTGGGGAAATACCCGATATCTTTATGAACTATTGGAATAATACTTCTACTTGGGCAGACAAAGGGGCTTTATTGGATCTTACTGATTATGTAAATAATGATAAAGAATTTGACAAGGATGACATTATGCCAGCTGCCTGGGAAAGAGGAACCTATAATGGTCGTATTTACGCAGTTCCTAACTCCTACAGCACATCTTTCCTGGTATACAATAAAAAAATGCTGAGAGAAGCAGGATATGATACATTTCCAGCTACCATGGAAGAAATGATAAAAGCAAGTGAAGCTCTCACCGTTGTTGAAAAAGATGGAACCATTACACAGATGGGTATCATACCTAACTATCCTTGGCTTGATAATGTTCTGTGGCCGGTCGCATTTGGTGCAGAATGGATTAATAGTGAAAATAAAATTACCATGGACAGCGAAGCAATGAAAGCGGCTTATCAGTGGCAGATCGATATCTACAATAAATACGGATATGACAATATCATTCGCTTTAAAGATACTTTAGGTGCTCGAGGAACTGAAACCGATCCTATGCTAACAGGCAAGGTTGCTATGTATTTTACTGCCGAAAGCGTTCTTCCCAGCCTGGAAGAGTGTGCTGGAGATGTAGAATGGGGTGTTGCTCCGATTCCTTATCCTGAAGCCCACCCTGAACTGAAAGGATCTTATATGATCACTTCGAATGTCTGGCAGATAAATGCAAAGACTGCGCATCCGGATCAGGCCTGGGAAGTACTTGCATCACTGACATCAAAAGAAACAATGAAAAAATTATCTGAAGGCAACTATAATAATGGAGCTTTCTACAGTAGAAGAACTGCGATAGAATATGTTAAAAATGAACTGGATGTAAGTGAAACAATGAAAGAAGTCGCTGAAATTCTTCTGAGTGACAATATCAGGGGATTTCCGATGAGTGCTTACATCAATGAATATTTAACTGCGATCAATGACGAAATGAACCTGTGCTTTAGCGGTGAACAAAACATAGATCAAGCAGTTGCCAAAATAATTGAAAAAGTGCAGCCTTTGGCGGACAAATATCCTATAGTTTCAAAGTAATCCGGGATAAAATTGAACAACTATTGACGGATATGGTCCATATAAATTAAAAGTATTAAAATAATCAAGCTATGCCGGTAGGGTTTTTCATAAAGAAATACCTTACCGGAAAGCTGTTTTATGAAGTAAAAGCAGTCTTATGTATTTAGTATGAAACATAGGAGAGGAAGTGAAAAGATATGGAAGATATGATATCTGTCTCTGTACAGACGAAAAAGAAAACCAAAAAAGTTAGCAAACAGCAGCGTAAATTTTTCTTTATAGGTATATTGTTCGCACTTCCTTGGATTATTGGATTTATTTGCTTTCAGATTTATCCCATAGGATCAGCGATTTACTATAGTTTTACCGAATATGATATCTTTAATCCGCCCAACTGGGTAGGTTTTGAAAATTATATAAATCTTTTTAAGGACAACAAGTTTTATCTATCCATTAAAAATACTGCCTATATGGCGTTTTTGGGGCTTCCTATAGGGCTAACTACAGCGCTTTTGATTGCCCTGATGCTGAATATGAAAATCCGTGGAATGTCCATTTTTAGAACAGTATATTATATGCCTACCATTGTTCCAATGGTTGCAAGTGCCATGCTGTTTATATGGATTCTAAACCCGGAATATGGCCTTATTAATAACTTCTTCGGTCTGTTTGGAATAAGAGGTCCTTCATGGTTGAGCGATCCAAAATACACCAAATTTTCGTTAATTATCATGGACACGTGGAGGTGCGGTCAATCTGCAATAATATTTTTATCTGCACTAAAGGCTGTGCCTAATTCATTTTATGAAGTGGCAGATATCGATGGTGCAGGCCCGTTCCGCAAGTTCATTAGCATTACACTGCCCTGTATTTCGCCGACCATACAGTTTTTGGTCATAATGGGCCTGATCCAGTCATTTCAATATTTCACGCAGGGATTTGTGTTTGCGCAGGTAATGAATCCCGGACAAACAACAGCCGGCGGGCCAAAGAATTCTCTTTTATTTTACTCCTTGTATTTATATCAGAATGGATTCAGCTTTTTAAAAATGGGTTATGCAAGCGCCATGGCAATTATTTTGTTCATTATTGTGATGGTAATAACATTCTTGGTGTTCCGAACCAGTAACAAATCTGTTAATTATGACATGGAATAAGGAGGGTGAATGATGACGGGACAAGTAAAGATCCACCCTGGTAAGATCATTGTTTATTCATTATTGATTATTTTCGCTATTATATTTTTTTCTCCCTTTGTTTGGATGTTATCTACCTCCTTTAAGGCATCCACAAAAGTTTTTCTTAATCCTCCTCAATGGATACCTGACCCATTTCAGCCGGAAAACTACATTGAAGTTTTTCAGAGGATGCCGTTTTTGAAATACTTGAAGAATACTCTGATAGTAACAGTTATACCTGTATTGGGACAGCTTGTTTCAGCTCCTATGGTTGCATATTCCATCACAAAAATACCCTGGAAAGGGGGAAAGTACATTTTTCCTATCATCATTGGGACAATGATGATTCCGTGGCAGGTAACACAGATTCCTTTATTTGTCACATGGTCTAAACTTAAATTAGTGAATACTTTTGTTCCATTGACGTTGCCGGCATTTTTCGGGGCTCCGTATTATATTTATCTTATGAGACAGTTCATAAAAGGTCTGCCTGATAGCATTATAGAAGCTGCTCGTATCGATGGTGCCAGCGAGATACGTATTCTTTACCAGATTGTCTATCCCATGTGTAAAACTGTACTGACAACAGTTACCTTATTAGTTTTCATCGGTTGCTGGAATGATCTTAATGGTCCATTGATATATTTGCAGGATGGCAGTAAGTATACTCTTTCCATTGGATTGCAGAATTTTTTGACTACCACAAAACAGGAATGGGAGCTTCTGATGGCAGCTGCTACACTGTTTACCATGCCGCTGATTATTCTGTTTTTTGTTGCACAAAAGCAATTTATCAGCGGTATTGCAACCACCGGCCTGAAATAGTTTGTGGGCAGAGAGCTTATCTCTCTGTCCTTTTCCACATATACTGTTTATATAAATAACTCATTATACCAGTGCCTTACTATGTTGAAATGAAAATTACAAACAAGATCAAAATCAGTGCAGCAATAATCGGTTTCGTTAAAGTAGTGACTTGGTATAATACATTTTTATCCACAGGCCCCCCTTTTCCAGTTCCAAATCCTTTTGAAAAATCAAATATAATTTTACCAAGTTAATTGACCTGCGTTGCACAGCATAGAATATTGTCCGTTGAGATATTACATTTTTCAACTCGTCCAGTTGTTGATAAAATATTTACCTATAAATTATTGATTGACCATCTAAGGAATAAGCATTTTATATTATGAAGATGCTATCAACCATTGGTAGATTATCTTAAAGGAGAAGTTTTGATTTATATGGCAATTCATAATAACAAATTTTTAGTTTATTAAAGTACCTGTGTGATCCTGATGGGCGGATAAAATCTTTATGTAAATATAAGCAAATCTAATAATATGCAATAAAAAATCAATTTCGTATAAAGAATTATGACTGCTATTAATGTATAATATAGTTAACTTGATTCCGAAAAATATACTGAGCAGCTTTCGCTGCTGGTTATGCATGTAAAAATGAAAACTTGTGCCGAATCCGCCAGGATTATTTTATGGATAAAGAGCCTGAAATCCTGTCAGCAGGCTCTAAAATTTTCAGGAGCAACTTATTGAACAATTGGTATATTAAAGTTATATGAGCGACTAACAGGATATTTTTCGAAGGGAGAGATTGATGTGATAAAAATCGGAGTAGTTAATATAGATACATCCCATCCTAAGGCTTTTGCAGATTATCTGACAAAGTATGGACGAGCGCAATACACAGCCGTGTACAATGACGGATTTCGTGGGGATGATGAAGTGGAGTCTTTTATGAGAAGTTATGCTCTGCAAAAAAGATGCGGTTCTATAGAGGAACTGGCGGACATGGTGGATATAGGATTTATACAGAGCTGCAACTGGGATAAACACTTGAGTCAGGCTATGCCGTTTCTTAAGAAAGGCAAGCCGGTGTTTATCGACAAACCAATAGCAGGAAACATAAAAGACTGTATGGAGTTGGAAAAGCTATACAGAGAAGGAATGGTCATACTGGGAAGTTCTTCGGTGCGGTATGCCTGTGAGATTGATGATTTCCTTTCCCGGACTGAGGAAGAACGGGGGAAAATCATGAACATATATGGAACAGCAGGAGTGGACGAATTTAATTATGCCATACATATTGTGGAAGCAATCAGCCGGTTGGCCGGATGCAATGCTGTATCATCCAGATTTGTGGGAAGAAGCTGCCAGGATGGAAAGATGTGTGAGACCTTTTTTGTCGAATTTCAAAATGGAGTTACAGCTACATATAATACGTTTCATGAAGTGTGGATGCCTTTTGAAATCGTTATAATGACCACCAAGGGGACTTATCAGTTCCGTATTGATATAACGAAGATATATGGAGCGTTGCTGGACAGAATTTGCGATTACATAGAAAGCGGCCGCAATATGTTAGCTTCAGTGCCAGAGCTTACAGATTCCGTAAAGATTATGCTGGCATCCAGAATATCCAGAGAGAATCATGGAGCTGTCGTCAGGATTTCAGATATACCGGAGAGTGATCCGGGGTATGATGGCTATGCTTTTGAGAAGGATTATGCAAAAGCATCAGCAAAGATATATTAATTGAGGGATTCCATGATTAAAGTTAGAAGATGCAGAGGAAACTTTGTAAGAGAGCCTTTGATTGCGCCATTTGGATTTAAAGGTCAATACATAAAGGAGTTGCGACAGAGTATTGCTTATATGGAAAGCGAAAATGGATACGACGGTCTGGGGCTGGGTGTCCAAAGTGTTCTTTGGTCTGATCCGCAGGTTCTGAGCAGGTATGGAGATATAGAAAGCGACAATATAATGTTTCTGCTTACAGAACGTGCTTTGAAAATTATTGAAGGTATGAAATTCGATATGCCTGTAAACCTGCTGGATGAAATTTTTCCTGAAATATATAGGTATGCAAAACAGGCCACTGGGATAGATGATATCAAAGAAACATTTGTCTTAAATGCACTTGTTCCTGTAGATCTGGCAGCTTGGATGCTTTATTTCAAAGAAAAAAACTATAAGTTTTTTGATGACATGCTGCCGATATCTTTCAGGCCTTCCTTATCCTGTAGACATGATAAGCTGGCCTGCATTCCTCTTATTACATATGGAGTGTCTGTGGATGAGGCTGTCAAGCTCGCTCAGGATGGGTATTCCATTTTGAAGATAAAAATAGGCTCAGATCCGGATTTAGACGGAGATCCGTATAAGATGCTGGAATGGGACAAACATCGGTTGAAAGAAATCCACCAGGCAGTTCGCGATTTTGCAACGCCATATACTTCCAGTGGAAAGATAGCCTATTATCTCGATGCCAATGGAAGATATGACAATAAGGCTCAGGTGATGGAGTTATTGGAATATGCCGACAAAATCGGGGCTCTGGATGATATTATAATCCTTGAAGAACCCTTTTCACAGGATAAAACTATTTGCATTGACGATATACCCGTCAGAGTGGCAGCCGATGAATGCGCCCATTCGGATATGGATGTAATAGAGAGGATACAAATGGGATATAAGGCTATTGCCCTTAAGCCTGCTGCCAAGACATTGAGCATGAGCCTCCGTATGGCAAAAGCCGCCCATGATCATGGAATACCTTGTTTTTGTGCTGATTTGACGGTAAATCCTATTTTAGCTGACTGGAATAAAAACGTAGCTGCCAGGCTGGAGCTATTGCCGGGAATGAACATAGGGATTTTGGAGTCCAATGGCATGCAGAATTACAAGAACTGGAATACTATGGAAACTTATCACCCTTGTGCTGACGGTTCATGGGTTAGAATGAATAAGGGTTTGTTCCGGCTGGAAGAGGACTTCTACAGAAAAAGTGGTGGTATATTTGATATAAGCGATTATTATATGTCTCTAATATGATGTCCTGCTATACATATAAAAAGGGAGTGTTTTAATGCTTAATACCGGGATCAACGTCCTATGGCTGGCCAAATGCAGATATTTATATGGACAAAGTGTGTCCAGGCACGCCCACAGATTCTTTCAGTATGTGTATGTCATGGAAGGCGGGGGGAATATCGCCATCGGCGAAACACAATATCCATTCAGGAAAGATCATATGTACATGATTCCTGCTTACTTCGAACACAATTTTGATATCGATAAGAAGGAAGGGCTTCAAACGATAGAGATTAAATTTGATATTGAGAAGGAAGAAATTTTGAATGAAGTGAGTCAGATGCCGCTAGTGATGCCTGTTAATAGTTATGTAGTTAGAAAAAACCTGGAAATGATGATAGAAGAAGGGCAGGAAGCTGACATATACTATTCGGATATTGCTAACTTAAAGCTGTGTGAAACATTGCTACATCTTTTAAGAGCTAAAGAGCAAAAGCACATTACTATGATTGGCAAAGCCATGGAACCTTCTTTATGTTCAACAGATGACCCGATATTTGAACCTGTTATAGCATTCATGCGAAATAATATGCATAAAGCAATAACCTTGGATATGATCGCTGATATAGCATGCCTGGAAAAAACATACTTTTCAAAGAAGTTCAAAGAAAAGTATGGAAGCTCACCCATACACTTTCTCAATGACATGAGGCTGTTTAAAGCCAAAGAGCTGTTGACATATTCCGATATGAGCATTACACAAATTTCTGAACAAACGGGATTTCAGAGCATTCATTATTTTAGCAGATTCTTCTCTCAAAAAGAGGGGTTAAGCCCATATGAGTTTAGGCAGAAACATGGGCGAAGTGTATATCTGTATTTTGAGGAAGAGCAAAAGGTTAATGATACGATATAGCAAAACATGTCCCGGTAGATAATCTCGAATATATTAAGAAAGCAGGTGAAGTAATGGATGCATCTATAAAGAAATATAAATTCGGTGTTATTGGATGCGGTGCTGTATCGCGGTTTCATCTGGATGCTATCCAAAGCATTCGAAATGCGGAACTTATTGCAGTAGGTGACATATCGGCTCAAACTGCCAAAAGCGTTGCTGAAAAATACGGGGGTGTCGACTGGTATACAGATTACAGGCAGCTTCTAGGAAGAGAAGATATTGAAATCGTATGTATTTGCACCCCCAGCGGATTAAGGCGGGATATTGCCGTTTTAGCTGCACGGCTAGGAAAGCACATCATTGTTGAGAAACCTATCGAAATAACCTTGGACAGGATTGATGACATGCTGGAGGAATGTGAAAAGAATGGAGTTACAATATCCGGAATTTTTAATCTGAGATATAATGACCATCACAAGCTGGTTAAAGAAGCCATTTCAATAGGAAGATTCGGAAGGCTGATTATGGGTGATGCGTATATTAAGTGGTACCGCTCACAGGAATATTACGATAATAAAAGCTGGAGAGGGACTAAACTTCTAGATGGAGGGGGCGCTCTAATGAACCAGTCCATTCACTATATTGATCTTTTGCAATGGATGATGGGGCCTGTCAAAGAAGTGTATGGGATAACTGGAATCTTGGGACATCGTGGTATAGAGGTCGAAGATACTGCTGTAGCTTCTATTAAATACCAAAATGGAGCTATAGGGATTATTGAAGGTACCACAGCGGCATATCCGGGTATTGGGGCAAGGATAGAAATACATGGAGAGAAAGGATCTGTAATTATTGTGGATAATGCAATAAAACACTGGGAGTTTATGGATCGTAATCCCATAGATGTAAAATTCCGGCAACTGGAAATGCTTCCACACAAGAGTGGGTCGGCAGATCCAATGAACATCGACGGAAACCTCCACAGGAGGCAAATAGAGGATGTACTTCATTCTATATCAAAAGGAGAACAGCCGATGGTAAACGGAAAAGAAGCAAGAAAGTCGGTGGAGATTATACATTCAATATATAGATCAGCACAGTTTAATCAGGTGGTCGAGCTTCCTTTGGCTCCTTAGAAGTCACAAGAGAAGGTACATGGCAATGTGGAACTATTATAGAAATGGATTGAATCCATCTGATTCAATTTGCAGGCGTTGAATGTATCGGTCATGCCTATATAATAAGCAGGTAAAAACCACATGACTGCAAATACAATGAAATGTTATGGGGGAATATAGTTTGAAAAATATTGTATTCATGATGAATGCCAAACAGCGGAAAAATATTTTTAAGCAGGAGGATATAGATATAATATGCCGGTATGGAAATACTATATACAATACGGATGAACATGACCCGGATCAGGAAAGGGCTAAAGAAATTGCAATGGGAGCAAATATCATCATCACTTCCTGGGGGTGTCCGCAATTGAGCAAAGATGTATTGGACCAGGCTCCGGATTTGGAGTTGATTATCCATGCAGCGGGAAGTGTCAAGGGGATCATAAGTGATGAAGTATGGAGAAGGGGAATCAGGGTTTCAAGCTCTGCCCAGGCATTAGGCATTGGAGTTGCGGAAACGGCTGTAGGTTTCACCATTACAGCTATAAAGAACATGTGGAGCCTGTCTGCAAATACCAGGGCAGGTAAATGGTCGGAAGGACGGGAAAAGGTCAGAGAAGTCTATGGTATCACCATTGGGGTTATAGGTGCCGGCCGGGCAGGGACTCATTATATTAAGCTGATGAATAATTTTGATGTCAGAATATTGTTGTATGATCCCTTTATTGACAGAGAAAAGGCAGCCGCATTGGGTGCGGAAAAATCAGAGCTGGACGAACTGCTAAAGGAATCGGATGTGGTGTCCGTCCATGCCCCTTCCATTCCTGAAACATATCATATGATAAATGCTGATAGACTGGCTGTGATGAAAGATGATGCGGTGCTTATAAATACAGCCCGTGGTTCAATAATTGATGAAAATGCTTTGATTACCGAGCTGAAAAAAGGAAGATTGTTTGCATGTATTGATGTCACCGATCCTGAACCACCCTCTGAAGATCATCCCTTCAGAAGTCTTCCCAACGTCATATTGACACCTCATATTGCTGGAGCTGTAAACAACGGGCTATATAGGATAGGTAGATATGTAGCAAATGAAATCCGGCTTTATGAAAAAGGAGAAGAAATGGATGGGGAAGTTTTTGAATCAAAAATTAACAGCCTGGCTTGAAGGGCAGATAGTTCATCGTGATAAGCAAGGCTAAAATTCAGGGTTATCACATTGAAATAAGAACTTCATATAGAGGATTAAAGCAAACTTGCTTTTTTCGTAAATTCAATAATATGACCAGGTTTATAATTACCTGGTTTTTTTTTGCCCTGTTTTCGTTTTCCATCGATTCTTAGAAGCTGAAAAGCAGTTTTATACATATTTGCCCGTGATAAAGGAAATCTTATACATAAACAAATAATATGGAGGTAAGTCATGAGCGAAGCAATACTTGAAAAGCTGGAGGGTCGTGTAAGCTATCACGATACCGTTGAAGAAATGCTAAAACGCATCAGGGAAGATGGAATGTCAAATGTGTTCGACCGATATGCGCTTCAGGAGAAAATCCGGTGCAAGTTCTGCCTGCAGGGACTGAGCTGTAAATTATGCTCCAACGGGCCATGCAGAATCAATGAAAAAGGAGGCCAGGACAAGGGTGTATGTGGAATAGGCGGCGATGCCATGGCGATGAGGGAGTTTTTGATGCACAACATCATGGGGGCAGCTACATACAGCCATCATGCCTATGAAGCATTCAGAACTCTCAGGGCTACAGGCCAGGGAAAGACACCTTTTAAAATTACGGATGTTGGAAAGCTGAAATGGATGTGCGAAAAAGTCGGCATCAACACCGGTAACGATGTTAATAGAATGGCAGTGGAGCTGGCGGATCTGCTGGAAAGTGAAATGTACAAGGATACCGAAAAGCCAAGCATCATGGTGGAAGCCTTTGCTCCTGCGAAACGCAAGGAAGTATGGAGACGGATGGACATTTATCCGGCAGGGGTTGTCCACGAAGAGCAAAATTGCATTGCCAGCTGCCTCACCAATGTTGACGGTGATTATGCATCCCTGGCTAAAAAAGCGTTAAGGCTTGGGCTGGCAACGATATATACAGCGCAGATCGGCCTTGAAATGGCTCAGGATATATTGTTCGGAACTCCAAAACCCCATGAGGTCAATACTGATTTGGGAATAATGGACCCGGAATATGTAAATATTGCGTTCAACGGACATCAACCTTGGGTGGGAGTTGCCACACTATTAAAGGCAAGAACCCCGGAGGTGCAGAAAAAAGCTCAAGAAGCTGGAGCAAAAGGTCTCAGAATAGTTGGCTCCATCGAAACCGGCCAGGAGCTCCTCCAAAGGTTTGAAGTAGATGATGTTTTTGTTGGGCTCATGGGCAACTGGTTGACAATAGAACCTTTTCTTGCCACAGGTACGGTAGATGTACTGGCAATGGAGGAAAACTGTTCTCCGCCTGCGATAGACCAGTATGCAGAAAAGTATCAGGTAACACTGGTTAAAGTAAGCACTATCATAGGCATTCCCGGATTGCAGCATGAAATGCCGTATAATCCCCAGGATGTTGATTGCATGGCTGACAGGCTGATTGAACTGGGTATCGAGAATTTTAAGAAAAGAAAAGGTAAGGTCGTTCCCAAAGTGCCTCAAAGGGTACAAAAGGCCGTAGCAGGTTTTTCTACCGAGGCAGTGTTGCAGGCTTTGGGCAATAAGCTTGATCCGCTGGTGGATGTCATATCGGCAGGAAAAATAAAAGGAGTAGTTGCTCTGGCCAATTGCTCTACCCTGAGGAACGGTCCCCAGGACTGGAATACGGTAAACTTAGCAAAAGAGCTGATCAAGAGGGACATACTTGTTGTAGCCGGAGGATGTGGAAATCACGCCTTGGAGGTGGCAGGGTTGTGCACTACCGAAGCCAGGGAGATGGCAGGCCCGGGATTGAAAGAAATCTGCAACTTGCTGAATATTCCTCCGGTTTTAAGCTTCGGTACCTGTACGGATACGGGAAGGATTTCCATGCTGGTGACGGCACTGGCGGAACATCTTAACGTAGATATACCGGACCTTCCTATAGCCATAACGGCACCGGAATGGATGGAACAGAAGGCTACCATTGACGGTATTTTCGGGGTGGCATATGGAGCATACACCCATCTGTCGCCGGTTCCTTTTATAACTGGTGCTCCTGCTCTGGTAAAACTCCTGACGGAGGATGTGGAAGATATGACCGGCGGTAAAGTGGGGCTGGGAGATGATCCGGTGGAAGCAGCAAACGGTATTGAAGCTGTTATTATGGAAAAAAGAAAAAGGCTTGGACTGAACTGATAAATCCTATCAAGGAGCGATAAAGGAACTTTAAAGCATATTGAAACAAAACTCTGCTGATATCGGACACCGGTAGAGTTTTGTTTTATTTTTATATTAGACAAGCATTTATTGGACAAGCGCCGTGGTTCAATCTGACCAGCCATGGCATACCGATGTGAAAATACATTATATCTGGCATTTGCTTGATTAATCTGCTTGACTAATTAACAGCCATAATATAAATTAGATACAGCATTACCAGCTGAACCCATTGTGCTGGAATTCCCGAAGTGCAGGTTCTGAGATAATAATAAATCTGAGATAATAAAGAAAGAATCGGACGATGATCTGAAAATTTGCTGTATGCTCAAAGAATTATTCATAACAGGAAGTAAAGGTGTGCATAAAAATGTATGAAGAAATGCTCCAGTATGTAAAAAACTGTCTTGTCACTAATAATGGTGATGAGGGGACAAAAGTCAGCCCTTTTCCTTTCCGAAAGCGTTCGGACCATATCAGAAGAGTATTCATGTGGGCCCAGCGCCTTGTTGAGGACATACCTTCCATCAATAGGAAAGCTGTCTTGGTTGCTGCGATATTTCATGATGTAGGATATTCCGTATCGTCGGACAATTCAAAGCACGCCAAAAACAGTGCCGCCATATGTAAAAAGTATCTTGCCGAAAACGGATATGATACCGATTTTATAAATCTGGTTGTTTACCTGGTGGAGAACCATTCCAATAAACGATTGATGAGAGAAGAGGGCACACCTTTGGAGTTGATTCTATTGATGGAGGCCGACTTGCTGGATGAAACAGGGGCACTGTCAATCATATGGGACTGCATGGCGATGGGCATGCAGGAAGTACAAACATATGAAAAGGCATATAATCATATATTGAAATATTCTTGTACGCAGCTTAATGAAAATCCTATGATTACAACAAAAGCAAAAGAGTTTTGGAGGAAAAAGCAGGAGCTCTTATGCGAGTTTGTCGAGCATTTGTCCTTCGATTTGGGTTTGTGACCGACCTATATTGATTTATGCACACATGAACAAGTAAAAGTACCGGTGACTTGCCTGTATTTATATAGCTTGTTGTGTTAGTTATTTTGAAATAGTGATTTGGTAAATATTGACATATTTT
This sequence comes from Clostridium thermosuccinogenes, assembly GCF_002896855.1. Lineage (NCBI taxonomy): Bacteria > Bacillati > Bacillota > Clostridia > Eubacteriales > Clostridiaceae > Clostridium > Clostridium thermosuccinogenes. The sequence goes on from NZ_CP021850.1 coordinate 1,890,694, forward strand.
CTATTCCATATTATAATATAGATAATTTGAAACCGATTTCAAATCAATGCAATTTGTGGGTGAAGCTGATCACTCCGGACCAATTCAAAGGATAACTGCAGTGTTAAATTGCAGAAGAGAAATACTGTTTTGCACATCGCTTTTCTGTTTTTATACTCACCTTGAACTTCTAGGACGGATCACATAGAGAAAGGATTAGACCGAATTACATAATTTAAGCTGATTTTCATACCATGCAAATAAACGTTTTGGAGATGAAAAGAGGAAATGAAGAACAACATAACAATTTATGATATAGCCAGGGAGGCAAAGGTATCGCCGGCTACAGTATCCAGAGTTCTCACGGGGAGTGCCCGGGTAAGCGTAGAGAAAAGCAGAATTATACGAGAAATTATTGAAAAATATGACTTTCAGCCCAACGCCATTGCAAGGAGCCTGGTGAAAAAAGAGTCCAGAACTATCGGGGTAATACTGCCGGACATTGTAAACCCTTTTTTTGCGACAGTATTTCTTGAAGCCGAAAAATATGCTGTTTCTCTAGGCTATTCAATGCTGCTGTGCAACTCCATTAATGACATGTTCGAGAGCAATATAGCATTGGAGTCCATCTATCTAAAAACCCTCACCGAAAAGCAGGTAGACGGCATAATATTTTTGGGAGGCAGGATCAACATGGTGAGAACGGATAAAAAGCTGGCGGAGGAGATGAATACGGTACTGGCAAAAGTTCCTATAGTCATGATAAACGGGCGTATGGGGGGAGTTGACTGCTATAAGGTAAGAAGCGACGAAAGAGAAGGTATCTTTTCCATAGTAGAATATCTTACTTCCCTCGGTCACCGCAGTATAGGCTTTATTGGAGGCAGGCTAAATGTCACATCAACAGCTATAAAGCTAAACGCTTTAAAAGACGCCCTCAGGCATTTCAAACTGGAATTTAATGAAAAATGGATCGTGATTTCAGGTGACTTCAACATAGAAAACGGCGCTAAAGCGATGAAGACCCTGTTGTCGGAAAAAGAAAGGCCAACTGCGGTGATTGCGGTTAACGATACCGTTGCCATTGGAGCTATGAAATATGCCGCCTCCGTCGGTGTAGATATACCTGGAGACATATCCATTACAGGTTTTGATGATTCTTACCTGTGTGATATAGTTACGCCGCGGCTTACTTCCGTGAGCCATAACATCCCCGAATTGGCAAGGAAAGCGGTCGACATGCTTTGTTATACCTTTGCCAACAGAAGTGTACCGAAAGAAAGGATTGTGAGAACAAGCTTGACAATTCGTGAATCCTGTGCTTGTCCCAGGAATATTTGAGGATTATTTCAACCCTTGAAACATATTAATAATTAGTGTTGTGTATTGAAAAGTAAATAATTGTATTACCAATAAAATGGTAAAACAAAAGCATAAGTCGACCTAGTGTGGTAAAGTTTGAATTGTCCAGAAACAAACAGTTTCCACGGGGGTCAATCTTATGCCTGAGATAATAATAGAACAAAACAAAAATATAATCAATTATATAAATATGCTAAAATTACCTTATTCTGAAGCCATACAAAATCATATGGTTCTTATGGTCTCAGGCATTATTACCACCGAGGGAAGCAAAAATGTTTCCAGGATCTATTCAAAGCATACCTGTAACCGGGATAGAAGCTGTGGTTCAAGATTCCTCGGAGAGTATAAATGGAGTAACGATTATGTGGACCACAAGAGAATTAACCATTCTCTAAATGTTGTCCGTAATAGCGTGAATGAAGATACTGTAGGCTTTCTCATCATAGACG